>CAYVAX010000001.1:0-88700 GCA_964449235.1 uncultured Candidatus Saccharibacteria bacterium
TTTTAACTTTGGGAATGTATCTTTTAGAAGATCGGGTGTCGGGTTTTCTCCTAATATTTCTACTATTACTACGCTCAATTACTCTATTTCTACTCCTGCTAGTGCTGCTTATTCTGTTAGGGTAAGTTCTAATGTCGCGAGCGCTTCTAGTTGTATTAGTAAATTCGGATCTGGCAGTAGTTCTAGACTTTATTCTGCTAGTTTTAATATCGGATACACGTGCTTTTGTTTTTTGAAGTTGTGTTTTACCTTGAATTGTATTTGCCTTTAGATCGCCGAGTTTAATTTCATTTTTAAATTTGCGCTTTAGTTCGTTCTTGGGAACTATCTTTTTAGATAGACTTCCTCTCTGGCTTAATTGATTCTTATGAACCGTGCTCCATCCGTGACTGTAACTATGGGAATAATAGTAATGGTAGTGGTAATAGTAAGCAGAACTGTACCACATTGGGCACCAGCTAGCATAACTACCCCAGCTATACCAGTAGACCCAGGCCGGAGACCAATAAGTGAGAGGAATCCAATACCAACCCCAGTTAGAATGATATTGCCATCGTCCAAAATGAAATACCACCCAGCCCCAAGGTCCGTCATAAGAAATCCAAACTCTTCCCCAGCCGGGATAATAAATCCATCTGCCATGCAGATAAGGCCTCCAATTAGAAGACACAACTGGAATCCACACATAACCGTAAACTCTGTGATGCTGCCAGTTTCCGTTTGTCTGTAATTCATTTTCATATTCAGAAAGTTCTGCAGGTAAGTATTCACTATTTGAATTTGTTGCAGATTCTGCTCTATTAGCTACAAAATCATCAAAATTATCAACAATTTCCAAGCGATCAAATCTTTTAACATTGTTTCCATTAACTTCAATTCTGTTAATCCCTTTTTGATTTAACAGGACATGCTCGCTTGCAGCAAAAACATCAATATTTTTTGTGCCTACCTGAATGTATACATTGCCATATTCAATCTCTAGTTCTACTGCTTCTGCACCTAAAAACATAAACAGGACTTTGGTGTTTTTGTCCAGCCAGAGACAACCGCCTCGACCGAACTTAATCTCTACTCTTCCGTTTTGTGTTTCTACAGTATTGCCCTCGGTCACAGGCATATTTATTTCTGCTGAGTCTCGTCCAATATTTGCGACTCCTTCGACATAGCTCACATGTGCTGGTTCTAAAGCTGCTTCCATTACTACATTTTCATCTATTTCACCTTTACTGAACATCAATGAATTAACTAAAACGAGTCCAAGAAAAACATACAAAATTTTTCTCATTTTAAGCTCTCCTTTCCTTTTTTTAATTCTCAAAGAACACTTTTTATTTTAACATATTAAACAAAGCTTGTAAAGGGTAATTTATCCCCAACTTGCAACCTTTTATTTTTCCTGGTTTTTGTTGTATAATAAGTATTGATGAAAAAGGAAAAGCCAAAAAAAATAATTAAGATTATAGACATTATTCCTCCTTCTAAAAAAGAGGGGGAATATGTTGAACCAAGACCAGAGCCGGAACCAGTTTCAAAGCCAGAGCCAGAACCAGAACCAGAATTAGAGCTAGAAGAACCTCAACCAAAAACTGAACCTCAGCCAGAGCCAGTTTCAAAACCAGAATCAAAACCAGAATCAAAACCAGAGCCAGAACCAGAGCCGGAGCCAGAACCAGAGCCGGAACCAGAAATTCCTCCTGAAAAACCAGAATTGAAACCTGAAGAAGAAGAAATTTTTTCTCCAGGACTGTTTCCAGCTAAAAAGCCAGTGAATAAAAAGAAAGTTTTTGTAACTTTGGGAATAATCAGCTTAATTATTCTAGGATTTATTCTCTACTTTACATTAGCAAAGGCAAAAGTAATTTTAAGTCCAAAAACAGAAACAATGGAATTTCAGACAATTTTAAACATTGATAAAGATACTGCCTTTATTGATCTTGACAATAATACAATTCCTGCGCAACCTTTTCAAATCACCAAAGAAGAGGAAAGAGAATTTCCCACTACTAAAGAAAAACAAGTAGAAGAAAAAGCTGCCGGAATAATCACAGTATACAATCAATATAGTTCGGCTCCGCAAACATTAGTAAAAACTACCCGTTTTGTTTCTGAAAAAGGAAAAATGTTCCGGGCCACAGAAACAATTACTGTTCCAGGGGCAGAAGTAGAGGAAGGAAAAATTATTCCCAGCAGTATTGATGTTGAAGTTATTGCTGCTGAGCCTGGAGAAGAATACAATATTGATCCCAGTTCATTTACTATTCCTGGATTTAAAGGAACTCCGAAATACGAAGGATTTTATGGAGAATCCAGCAAGTCTATGAGCGGGGGAGTAGTTGGTAAAGTTAAAGTTGCCAGCCAGGAAGATATTCAGGGAGCAAAAGAAGTGGTAATTGCAGAATTAAAAAATGAAGCTAAGAAAGAGTTGAAAAAAAGTATGCCTTCGGAGTTAAAAATATTAGAAGATGCAATTTTAGTAGAAGCACTAGAAACTTATTCCAGCGCAGAGCCGGATCAGCCAGCTGAAAAATTTACAGTCAAGATTAAGGTTGCTGCTAAAACTATTGGTTTTAAGGAAGAAGATGCAGTTTCGCTAATAAATGACAACTTGAAAACTAAAATCGAAGAAAGTAAAACTTTGGTTCCGGCAACTATAGAAATAAGCTATACATTAACAGATATTAATTTAGAGCAGGGAACAGCTAAATTAAGCTGCAAGGTAAAAGAAGATATTGCCTGGAAAGTTAATGTTGAAGAAATTAAAAATCAATTAGCAGGTAAAAAAGAAGTTGAAGTTCGCCAATATTTAAGTTCCCGACCAGAAATTAAAAAAGCTAAAGTAATTTTTTGGCCTTTTTGGGTCAAAAAAATCCCCAAAAATCAGGATAAGATGGAGGTAATTGTAGAAACACTTGACGAAAAATAAGGATTTGTTATAATTATTTATTATATGACCAAAGAAAAAAATAATATTGAAAAAGGAGTAGTTATCGAAACTCTTCCCAATGCTTCTTTTAAAGTGAAATTAGATAATGGTAAAGAGGTGTTAGCATACATTTCCGGAAAAATGAGAATTTACAAAATTAGAATTTTGCCTGGAGATAAAGTAACTGTGGAAATGACTCCCTATGATGAAAGCAGAGGAAGAATTGTATATCGAGAAAAATAATATGAAAGTTCGTGCTTCTGTAAAAAAAATTTGCAAAAAGTGTAAAATAGTTCGACGCAAAGGTCGAATTTATGTTATCTGCTCAAATCCTAGACATAAACAACGGCAGGGATAATTTTTATTATAAAAAAACTATGGCTCGTATTGCAGGGGTAAATATTCCCGACAACAAAAGAATAGAAATCGCCTTAACCTATATCTACGGAATGGGTCGTTCTTTGAGTAAAGAAATTTTAAAAAAAACCGAAATTAATCCTGATAAAAAAACTTCCCAACTTTCTGATCAAGAATTAAATAAATTAAGAAAAACCATTGATGAGGATAAGTATATAGTGGAAGGAGATTTAAGGCGATCTCAAATGATGAATATAAAAAGGCTAAAAGAAACAAATTCTTATCGAGGTCTACGACATTCCAAGAGATTGCCGGTTCGCGGACAGCAAACTCAAACTAATTCCCGAACTGTACGCGGAAATGTTCGTAAAACAATGGGAAGCGGGAAGCATAAATTAGAAAAAACCTAACATTTAAACTATGGGGAAAAAAAGAATCATAAAACAAACAACTGAAGAAGTTTTAAAAGAAAAAGAGGCTCAGGAAGCACGCACTAAGGGCAAAAAAACAATTAAAGGTAAAAAGCTTACCCGTGGAAAGGCATTTATTCGAGCCAGCTATAACAACACCCTGATCACAATAACTGATCAGGAAGGAAATGTTTTAGCATGGGAAAGTGCAGGAGCAGTGGGATTTAAAGGCCCTAAAAAAGCCACTCCGTTTGCAGCTTCTAGGGCAGTTAAATCATTGATGGATAAAATTGCTAAAACCGGACTTAGAGAAGTAAGTGTGTTTGTAAAAGGAGTAGGTTCTGGACGGGAAGCAGCTGTACGAGCATTAGCTAATGAAGGAATTGATATTTTGGAAATTAAAGATGCTACCCCTATTCCGCATAATGGCTGCCGGCCGCCTAAACCTCGTCGAGTATAAAAAATATGAGTAATGCCCAATGTAAAAAATGTAGAAAAGCAGGACAAAAACTCTTTTTAAAGGGGAGTCGTTGTTTTACTACTAAATGCGCGCTTATTAAAAAACCTTATCCCCCAGGAGCTCATGGAAAAAAATATAGAAGAATGGTTTCTGAATATGGAGCACAATTAACTGAAAAACAAAAACTCTGCCGCATTTATAATCTTCGGGAAAGACAATTTAAACGCTATTTAAACAAAGCTACCAAACAGGAAGGAATTACTGGAGAAAACTTATTAAAAGAATTGGAAACTCGATTAGACAATGCTGTATTCAGGCTGGGATTGGCAGAATCTCGAAATAAAGCTAAGCAGATTGTTAATCACGGACATATTATGGTTAATGACCGCAAAGTGGATCTGCCTTCTTTCCAGGTTAAACCTAAAGATGTAATCAAGGTCAAGAAATCAAGTTTAAAATCTAATTTATTTAAAGGGCTTAAAATTCGACTCAAGAAACACAAAACTCCTAGCTGGCTTTCTTTGGATAAAAAGAAGTTGGAAGGAAAAGTAGTTTCTTGGCCCACAAAAGAAGACATTAAGGTCCCTATAGATATTCAAATGATTATTGAATATTATTCGCGTTAATTAATTTTGGCTTTTTAGCTTGCCTGGTAGCTTTTTGAAAAACAAAGAGCTAAGAGGTTGATTGTTAAAAAGTTAATATACATGGAAACAAATATTATTTTCCCCAAACCTCCAAAAGTAATTAAACAAGGTAAAAACAAAGCTGTCTTTGAAATTGTAAATTGTTATCCTGGATATGGAATGACTTTAGGAACTGCCCTTAGAAGGGTTTTGCTTTCCTCTCTTTCAGGTGCAGCTATAACCTCTGTAAAGATTAAAGGAGTTAAGCATGAATTTTCTACAATTCCTAATGTGCTAGAGGATGTTATTCAAATAATTTTAAATTTAAAGCAGGCAAGATTTAAATTACACTCTCCAGGACCAGTGAACCTAACTCTTAAAGCTAAGGGAGAAAAAAAGGTGAGTACTTCGGATATAAAATTAACTTCGGACATAGAGATTATAAACAAAGATGCGCATATTGCAACTTTAACTGCTAAAAAAGCATCCCTGGAAATGGAAATTGCTATTGATTCTGGATTAGGATATGTTTCTGTAGAGCAAAGAAAAAAACAAAAACTGCCCATTGGAACTATTGCCATTGACGCTATTTTCTCTCCGATTATAAAAGTAAATTACGAAGTGGAAAATATGCGAGTTGGAGATCGAACTGATTTTAATCGTTTAAAGTTGAACATTGAAACTGATGGAACAATCACTCCTAAAGATGCTCTCCAGCAAGCTGCGCAAATTTTAATTGAGCATTTCAGCATTCTAGCAGAATCAACTTCTTCTGATAAACAAAAAGGGGCAACAACAAAGAAAAAGAAAAAAACTTCTCAAAAATCAAAAACCAAGCCTAAAAAAACATCTAAGAAAAAAGTAAAATCCAGCAAGAAAACTAAGAAATCAAAAAAATAATGAGACATAGAAAAAAAAGAAAACAATTTGCCAGATCTAAAGAACAAAGAAAAGCACTATTTAACACTTTGGCTTCTTCTTTAATTTTAAAAGAAAAAATAACTACCACTGAAGCTAAGGCTAAGCAATTAAGGTCTCTAGTTGAAAAAAGCATTACTCGCGCTAAAAAGGACAATCTATCTAATCGCAGATTGCTGGCAAGAAATTTTTCCAAGCCAGTGCTTAATAAGCTGTTTAAAGAACTTGGCCCCCGCTACAAACAAAGAAAAGGAGGCTATACACGAATCGTAAAACTTCTTCCCCGAAAGAGTGATGCTGCTAAAATGGCAGTAATTGAATTTGTTAAATAAATCTTAATTTTTCATGGCTAATAAAACACATAAAATCAATGCTTCTGGAAAAATTTTAGGGCGATTGGCCTCCAAAATTGCAATTTTGCTGCAAGGAAAGCATAAACCGGATTTTACACCTAATGTAAATAAAGGAGATAGGGTAATTGTAACCAATACTTCTAAGATAAGGATTTCCGGTAAAAAAATGGAGCAAAAAAAATATTACCGCCATTCTGGATATTTGGGAGGATTAACAGAAATTAAATACAAGGAATTATTTAAAAAAGATCCTAATAAAGTTTTACGAACAGCAGTTTATGGAATGCTACCTAAAAATAAATTGAGGAATAAAAGAATAAAGAGATTAAAATTATATGCCCAAGACCAAAAAGAAAACTAAAAAAACCACTACTTCAAAAAAGGGGGAAACAAAAAAAACAAAAAAAACAGACAAAAAAGCAAAAGAAGCTGTTGCTCAACAATATTATGAAGCAGTGGGTCGAAGAAAAACAAGCATAGCCAGAGTGCGCTTATTTACCTGTCAGCCAGATAAATCCGTTGCTAAGGGAAATTTGGAAGTAAATGCTAAGCCATACAAAAAATATTTTCCAACCTTAGAATTTCAAAAAATTGTAGAAGCGCCTTTTGAGCGTTTGAAATCACTTAATCGTTTTAATGCTGTTGTTAAGGTTAGAGGGGGAGGAATAAGAGGGCAAGCAGAAGCAATTCGTCACGGAATTGCCCGAACGCTTGTTTTATTTGATTCCAATTTTAGAAAAAAATTAAAAAAAGCTGGTTATTTAACCCGCGATCCTCGAAAGAAAGAAAGAAAGAAATTTGGATGTAAAAAAGCTCGTCGACGCCCCCAATGGTCTAAACGGTAACTTTTCCACAATAAAGGTCTTGTTTTCTTTTAAAAAATCTTATGTTATTATTATATTGTAATTAATTAACATTAATACAAAAATTATGGAACCAATAGAAACTAAAATTCAATCTAAAGCTATTTCTGAAAAAAACGTTTTAATTTTAAGTAAAATCATAAAGTGGTGCTTGTATATTCTACTGGCCTTACTCCCTTTATGGTTTTTGTCTATAACTCCTAACATTTTAGATTTGGACAAGCAAATCTTAATGTTGGGTATTTTAACTGTAGCCTTGATTGCTTGGCTGGGAAAATTACTTACCCAGGAAAATGTCAAGTGGTATAAAGGATTGATTGCAATTTTCTTTTTAGGATTTGTGATTATTTACGGATTAGCTACAGTTTTTTCAATGCAGCCTTATGAAAGTTTAATGGGCGCAGACAGACATTTAAGCAGGGCATTTATTAATCTTGTATTCTTTTTTGCTCTGTTTTTATTATTAGTAAATTACGATTATCAACAAGAGGGAGAGACTAAAATAGTAGGCATTCTTAAATTTTTAACTGTGTTTTTAGCTTCTTCTTTGGTTGTAGGCGTTATAGGATTACTTCAAGTCCTGGGAAAATTTATTTTCCCCTGGGATTTTACCAAAACAACCTCATTTAACACTATTGGCACCTTAACCAGCTTGGGTATTTTCCTTGCTGCTCTTTTACCGGTTAGTATAAGTTTGTTAGTGGGGTTAACTGGCAAAGAAAAAGGAAGTAAACCTAGTTTAACCGGGTTCAAGATCTTTTTAGGCCTACTGGTAATAATTAGTTTGATCATCATTCTCTTGCTTAATTTTAGAACTCTTTGGATTATAACTGGAATTGGAATGATAATGACTATTGGATTTTGGCTGAGTAAGCGTTATGCTCTTTCTGGCCAAGCTTTGGGATGGTTGGCAATCCCAGTAGTGATTCTGGCTTTTTGTTTAATTTTCTTTTTATTCAGTCCCGGAAGTCTTTTTGATGTCAATGTTCCAGCTGAAATAGGGTTGAGTAATAAAGCAGGAACAAACATTGCCAGAAGTGCTTTACAGGAAAGCCCAGTTTTAGGAACTGGTCCTGAAACTTTTGTCTATAACTACTCGTTATATAAACCAAAAACTATTAACCAAACTGTTTTTTGGAATCTAAGGTTTACCAATTCTCCTAATGAAGTTTTGTCTTTGTTTGCAGAAATAGGAATTATAGGATTGTTGTCATTTTTAGCATTAATAGGAATGTTTTTGTTCAAAACAGTTAAGGATTTGATTGCTAGCAAACAAGATTCTGCTCGAGTAACCGAACTTAAGGTAGGTCTTTTTTCCAGCTGGATCGCTTTGGCTCTGGGATGGTTATTTTATCCTCAGAGTATTGTTTTAATGTTTACTTTTTGGCTGCTGTTTAGTTTTTTGGTAGTTATTACCAGTAAACAAGCTGATATTAAAACTGTTGATTTCAAGAACTCCGGCAAGCTTGCTGTAATAGCCAGCTTTGGCTTTATTATCGCAGTAATGATTGTTATCGGACTCTTGTATCTGGGAGGAAGTAAATTTATTGCTGAGGTGAAGTATAATTCTGGTATAGAACAAGCTCAAGAAGGAAATATTGCTGCAAGCATTAATAAAATTACCCGAGCTACGGTTACTAATTCCTATGAAGACAAATATTACAGAGATTTGGCCTCTCTTTTTCTTGCACAGCTAAACCAAAAATTAAATGATCAAAGCTTAGATGAAGACGAACGAGCAGAGCAGATACAATTAGGAATAAGCAATACTATTAATTCCGCAGCAAGAGCCACCACCTTAAACTCAAGCAATGTCTCCAATTGGATTAATCGGGGATCAGTTTATCATAATTTAATAACGCTGGTTAACGAAGCAGGGAAGTGGGCTATTCAATCATATCAGGAAGCTTTAAAACGTGAACCTACTAATCCTCTTGTGCCTGCTCAAATAGCTCAAGTATATGTAGATATGGCTGATTCTGTAACTGCGGATTCAGCAGAAAAAAAACAAACAAAAGCTGAATATTTAAGCAATGCTGAACAATCTTACACTATTGCTATTGAGCTCAAATCTAATTATGCCCAAGCCCACTTTGGTATTGCAATGGTTTATGACCGTCAAGGCCGCGCCAAGGAAGCAATTACCACCCTGAAGGCAATTAAACAGTCTAATCCTAAAGATACGGGAGTTATTTTCCAATTAGGAGTTATTTACTACAAGGCTGCTCAATTTGAAAATGCCAAACAAGAATTTAAACAAGCAATATCTTTAGACCCCAATTATTCTAATGCCCGATACTTTCTGGGATTGCTTTACGATAAAGAGGGAAATCAGCAAGCAGCTATTGAGCAGTTTGAGAAAATTACAGAATTAAATCCTGATAATAAATTGGTAGAGCAAATCCTGGCTAACTTAAAAGCAGGTAGACCTGCGCTGGGATCACCTGACTTAGGCCCTCCTCAAGAACCTCAAGAAATTCCTATTCAGGAAGGAGCTGAATCTGAAGAAGAAAAATTTAAATTACCAGAATAAATACAAATTTGATATCTTTAAAACAGCCTTTTTATCTAAAAAGGCTGTTTTGTTTTATATCCAAAGCGTTTTATTTTTCTTAATTGCCTATTTCTATTTCAAATAATTGCTCATTGTTTAATCCGTAAAGCTTATCATTCCATTGGTTATAAGTTAAATTTTTTACTTCTTCCAAGCTGGCAATTACTGCTGTATTCCGATGGTCGCGATCATCAAGTTCAATAATTTTAATTTCGTTGTGTAAATAAAAAATAATGTGCTGATTTGTTTTTGTGTACCACAAAGATTGTTGAATATCCTGGTTAGTTTTAAAAATTGTTTCTGTCTCGTATTTTTCCCGTATTGGATTTTGATAGTTTTTTTCCAGCCATATAAGTCCGATTTCATGTTTATTCTGCCATGAAAATATTCGATTATATTCAGAAAATTTAACTGCTTTTACCTGCTCAACAATTTTTTCTAAAATTTCTGTCTGGGGATCAAAGAAATACAAATGATCGTTGATGGTCAACAGATTATCACTAATTATTTCAAACTCTTGCTGGGATTGAGAAAAAGGAATCTCAAACAATTTTCCCAGTGAAGATCCTTCAAGGTTGGTTTTGTATGCTCCCAGAGAGCGGGTGTAAATAATATTATTTTCATAAACATTAAATGCTGAGATTTCTGAAGCTACAAGGTCTAGTGAATTTTCAGATGTATTAAGCGCATACAATTGTTTGTTATTCTGGAAATATAGTTTGTTGGAATCTTGGGGATGAAAGCGTAAATTGTGAATATTGTAAATTGCATATCCGGATAAAGTTCGAACTAACTCCTTGATATTAATAATTTTTACAGAATCTTCCTGAGTCCAGGCAGCTAATGGGCTTTGAGATGATAGCTGTAAAAGATAATAGCGGTTATCAGGGAAGATTAACAGTATTTTCTTGTTATCATTAGCCCAGGAAATTCTTGAAATATTCCTTAATTCCAGCAAACTGCTGCCGTTTTCCAGTGGAGGATAAATTTGTTTTTCTGTATAATCAACAAGGTTTATTAACTTTAATACTGAATGGCTGGGTGTTTTTTTTGTTAAATAAACTAGATTTTTTTGATTTGGCGAAACAGAGAAATAATCAATGTTATTACTGATTACATTAATTTCAGGCTCTTTTTTAATTAATAATATATTTTTTGCAGCTGTAACCAACTTGGGTTTAATTTCCAATATTTTCTCCCAGGAATGATAACCTGGTTTGGTAATTTCAATTTCATATTCTTTAGGGAGCAATCTTTTAATAACTTTATTTGTCTTTCCTTGAAATTTGTGATTAATAACTATATTCGCTTCTTTGGGTTGAGATTTGAAATAAAAAGCGCCAGTAGCAACCAGGCTCTTTTTTTGCCAACTAAAACCATAACCTTGAGCATAAAGAACAATACTTCCTGCGAGGATAATAAATATGCCCAGGAAGACATAAAAGAATGTGCGGCGGAGTTTTTTGCTCATATGTGGTTTAGATTAGCATCATTTTTTAATCTTGCCAAGATTTTAAAATAGTGCTAATCTAAAAGTAATGTTTATAAAGAAAATTGGCATTGATTTAGGAACAGCTAACAGTTTAGTGTATATTCCTAAAAAAGGAATTGTGATTAACGAACCTTCAGTCGTTGCTGTTTCTATTGATGATAATCGTGTATTGGCTGTAGGAAACGAAGCCAAGGAAATGCTTGGCCGGACTCCGGATACAATTGTTGCTCATCGCCCTTTAAAAGACGGGGTCATTGCTGATTACAAGGTTACACAGGCAATGTTAACATATTTTATTAATAAAGCTGGAGGAAGAATACGATTATTTCGGCCAGAAGTAATGATCTCTGTACCTGCAGGAGTAACTTCTACGGAAAAAAGAGCAGTTATTGAAGCTGCAACCCGTGCAGGAGCAAAAGCAGCTTATGTTGCTAAGGAGCCAGTACTAGCTGCTATTGGAGCCGGCATTCCCATAAACGAAGCTTCTGGAAATATGATCATTGATATTGGAGGAGGAACTTCAGAAGTAGCAATAATCTCTTTAGGAGGGGTTGTCGCTTGGGATTCAGTGCGAGTAGGGGGAGACAAAATTGACAAAGCAATTGCTGACTATATCAAAAAAAAGTACAATTTGGCAGTAGGAGAAAGAACAGCTGAACAAATCAAGATCGAAATTGGCAATGCTTTATCTCAAAAAGAAAAAGAATCGGTTGAAATTAGAGGACGGGACTTAATAAATGGTTTGCCAAAAAATATTACCATTGACAGCAATGAAGTAACTGAAGCTATTTGCAGTCAGCTGCAAGAAATCATTAGAGCAGTAAGAAATGTTCTTCAGAAAACTCCTCCAGAATTAGCAGCAGATGTTATGAATAAAGGAATGGTTCTTTCCGGAGGAGGGGCTCTGCTCCGTAATTTTGATGAATTGATCACTCAAGCCACAGGAGTTCCTTGTTATAAAGCGAATGAGCCTTTATTCTGTGTTGCTAAAGGAACTGGTATGGCTTTAGAAAATTTAGACGTTTACAAGCGAAGTATAATGTCAAAAAAGTAAATTAATATGCAGATTGGTATCCAGGTTAGCTCTAATTTGGAAAAAAAAACAGGGATAGAAGAATATATCTCGCAATTGCTAAAGCATTTACCTGCAGTTGATGATTATCAAAATCATCAATTTTTTATATTCTCCCCGAGAAAACTAACCTGGCCGTTTAAAATCGGTTGGACCCAAATTCGATTAAGCTGGAGAATGATAAACAATAAACCAGACCTGCTATTTGTCCCTGCGCATACATTTCCAGTAGTGCATCCTAAAAAAATAATCGTGGCAATTCAGGGATTGGAATATGAACAGGTTCCTGAATGTTATTCCTGGCGGCAAAGAAAAAAATTAAGATATTTAACTAAACGAAACGCTCGTCGGGCTGATAAAATAATTGTGCCTTCAAAATGCACTAAAAACGATCTTGTAAAAATTTACAACATTGATCCTGCAAAAATATTTGTAATTTATCACGGAATACCGAATAAGCCTAATATACCAAAAAGAACACAGAAATCTAAATACATTCTGTATCTGGGATCTGGACATAAAAGAAAAAATATTCAAGGGTTAAAAAAAGCATTTGAAATTTTAAAACAAAAATATCAAGTTCCTCATGAATTAATATTGGCCGGAGTTGAAAAGCAGTTAACAGAAAATGAAAAGTGGCAACTGCTAACAGGGGCAGATTTATTTGTCCTTCCTTCCCTCTATGAAGGGTTTGGATTTCCTGCCCTAGAAGCGCAACTGGCTAACGTTCCTGTAATTGCCTCCAACACTTCTTGCTTGCCGGAAATCTTAAACCGCAGTGCAATCTTAATTAACCCTAAAAACTATGAGCAAATTGCAGCTAAAATGTATCAGGTAATCACAGATTCAGAACTAAAACAGCGTTTAATTAAAAAAGGGCAGCGCAATATCAAGCGTTTTTCCTGGAAAAATTGTGCAGAAAAAACGCTTAAAATTTTATGCGAATAGCAATCATCCATGACTACATTACTAGCTTTGGAGGAGCAGAAAAAACCTTTAAAAATCTCCTAAAGCTATTTCCCCAGGCAGAAGCATATGCCTTGTTCTATGACCGGAAAATAAAGGAAAGATTTTTTCCAGATATTAAAATTAAAACTTCTTTTTTGCAAAAAGCTCCTTTTAAGCATAAATACCAATTATTAATGCCGCTTATGCCTGTAGCTGCAGAGACTCTTGATTTCAGAGATTTTGATATTGTAATTTCATCTAGCTTCTCATTTGCCAAGGGAATTATTACCCGCCCCCAAACCAAACATATTTGTTATTGCTACAGCCCTAACCGTTATTTATGGATAAGAGAAAATAATTCAGGATTTTTATGGAAGAACCCTGTATCTAAAATATTGCTTCATCATATGCGAATATGGGATCGTCAAGCTTCTGAGCGCGTAGATGAATTTATTGCAATTTCCAGAACTGTACAAGCAAGAATTAAAAAATACTATAAACGAACCTCAAAATTAATATATCCTCCAGTGCAAATTCCAGATGCAGTTGAACAGGTCAATAAGCAAACAAATTCTAAAAAAGAATTTTATTTAATTGTCTCGCAATTAAGAAAGTATAAACGAATTGATTTGGCAGTAAAGGCATTTAATAAATTGGGCTTAACCTTAATCATTATCGGCCAGGGACCAAAAAGAAAAAAATTGCAAAAAATTGCAAAAAAGAATATTAAATTTTTAGGATGGCAGCCAGATAAGGTAATCTCGAAGTATTACAAAGATTGTACAGGATTTGTTTTCCCCGGTGAAGATGATTTTGGCATTGCTCCTGTAGAAGCAATGGGCTATGGAAAGCCAATATTAGCTTATCGCAAAGGAGGTGCAACAGAAACAATCATTGAGGGCAAGACTGGAGAATTTTTTGATGTTCAGCATCCAGCAGTGCTGGCTGATGGCATGCGGCGGTTAAAAAATAATTTGCAGAACTATAATCCAAGGTTTATATCTAATCATGCTAAAAATTTTTCCCAACAACGATTTGAAAAAGAATTCAAAAATTTAATATTAAAATAAAATTGTTAATACAGAATAGTATGATTAACAGCATATTAATTGCACACAGTGTCAGAGTTGTCAATGGTTTTAAAATTATGGTAAAATACGCACATGATTACTAGTCAACAGTATATTACAAATTATCTTAAAAAAAGTAAGCAAAAGGATAAAATCAACCATGCTTATTTATTCACCGGACCTGCGCATTCTGGAAAAACAAAAATAGCTAATTGGTTTGTGAGTTCATTATTAAATTGTCAAAAACCAGATATTACTGAAATTAAATTACTGGAAAACAACAAACAAATTACTATTGACCAGATTAGAAAATTAAGAAAATATTTAAGCCTTTCTCCGCATAGTAGTTTGTATAAGGCAGCGATTATTCATAATGCTGACAATATGAATATGCAGGCAGCAAATGCATTATTAAAAACCTTAGAAGAACCAAAGGGCGATACAGTAATAATTTTAACCACTGCTGTTCCTTCTGCTTTGCCGGACACAATTATTTCCCGCTGCGAGGAAATAAGGTTTCGAGCTCCGAGTTTAAATAAAGTTTCAAAGCAATTTAATGATCCTAAATACACCAATCTTCTACAGGCTTCTATTAATAACAGCTTTGAAGAAATAAAAAAAATTGCTCAAACAAAATCCAAAAGCTTAGAGTTGTTAGACAATTGGCTGTTCTGGTTTCGAAAATTGCTGACTGATAAAAATTCAAGCAAATATAATAACAGTCAGTTAGTGGGAATTTTAAAGGAAATTCAAAAAACAAAAACTTTAATTTCAAATACTAATATTGATAAACGATTAGCTTTGGAAAATTTAATTTTAAAAATCCATGTATAAAGAAATTATTAACAATATCAAGCCCAGTCTTGATAAAACAATTGAATTCTTAAAGGGAGAATTGATGAAAATTAAAACTAGTCGAGCAAATTCAGCAATGGTAGAAAATATTGAAGTAGAGTGCTATGATCAGAAGTTGCCAATTCAGCAATTGGCAACCATTAATGTTCCCAAACCCAGAATGATTACCATTCAGCCTTGGGATAAAAATATTTTACCAGATATTGAAAAAACACTGAGAAAACGTTCGAATTTAAATCCGGTAGTAGATGGAGAAATGATTCGAGTTAACATTCCTGCTCTTTCTGAGGAACAAAGAAAAGAATATGCAAAAATTGTTGGAGAAAAGGAAGAGGAAGCTAAAATTTCTGTTCGTCATCATCGAGAAGAGGCCTGGAAAAATATACAGGAATTAGAGCAAGAAGGAAAAATAAGGGAAGATGATAAATTCCGAGGAAAAGACGAACTTCAGGATTTAGTTGATGAGTATAATGAAAAAATTGAAGAAATAGCAGAAAATAAGAAACAAGAAATAATGGCAGTTTAATATGCTAAGCACAATCATCATTTTCATCATTATTTTAGCTATTCTGATTTTATCCCATGAGTTTGGGCATTTTATTAGTGCTAAAAAAATGGGAATGAAGGTGGAAGAATTTGGATTTGGGTTCCCTCCGAGGTTATTTGGAATTAAAAAAGGTGAAACCTTATACTCCTTCAACCTGATTCCTTTGGGCGGGTTTGTAAAAATTTTCGGGGAGCAAAAACCTGAAAAGGGAGGAACAATAAAAAAAATTAGTCAAAAATTAAAAGCCTGCGCCTTTTACAATAAACCGATATGGAAACGAGCAATTGTATTGGTAATGGGAGTAGTTATGAATTTACTAGTAGCTGCAATATTCTTAAGTGTTGTACACGGCATTGGCGTTCCTACGGCTGTAAGTGCAGGAACAGAGGCTGCCCACCCTCAAGTAAAAAACATTCAAGTGCAAATCCTTCAAGTGAGCAAAGATTCCCCGGCTCAGCAGGCAGAATTAAAGCCTGGAGATGCAATAATCGGGATTAAGGCTCCAAACTCAACAATTGAAGTCGGTACAGTAGAAGAAGTTCAGAAGATAACTGCCAGATATGCTGGAGAAGAAATGGGATTAATAATTCAAAGAGGAGAGGAAACTATTGAAAAAACAGTAGTTCCGCGAGTTTCTCCGCCTGAAGATCAAGGTCCGATAGGGATAGTATTATCAGAAGTGGGAATTGTTAAATACCCCTGGCACTCAGCAATTCTTCAGGGCTTTAAAACTACTGGAGAGTTAGTTGTTACGTTTATAGGTCTATTTTACAAACTATTCAAAACCTTAATTACCACTGGCAACTTAATGGGGGAAGTGGCAGGGCCAGTAGGAATTGCAGTCTTAACGGCCCAGGTAAGTAAATTAGGAATAAGTTATTTACTGCAATTTATAGCTCTAATTTCAATTAATCTTGCAATTATTAATATTCTTCCATTTCCAGCTTTAGATGGCGGAAGGCTGCTATTTTTAGGAATTGAGAAAGTAAAGGGGTCGCCGGTAAATACTAAAATTGAAAACGCTGTAAATGCTCTTGGTTTTGTATTGTTAATCGGCTTAATGGTTTTGGTAACTTTTAGAGATGTTTCCAGACTATTTTAATCTATGTTAACTCCACAATCAAAAGATTTTTCTAAATGGTATAATGATCTTGTTTTACAGGCAGATTTAGCTGAATATTCGGCAGTTAAAGGATGTATGATTATTAAACCTTATGGCTATGCTATCTGGGAAAATATACAAAAAAAACTGGATGCAGACATCAAGCAATTAGATGTTAAAAATGTATACTTCCCCTTATTTATCCCTGAAACTTATCTTAAAAAAGAAGCTGAGCATGTAAAAGGATTTGCTCCTGAGGTGGCTTGGGTTACCCGGGGAGGAAACAAGAAGCTGGCAGAGAGATTAGCAGTGCGACCTACCTCAGAAACAATAATGTATGATGTATTTGCAAAATGGATCCAATCTTATCGAGATTTACCTTTAAAGGTTAACCAATGGGCAAATATTGTAAGGTGGGAAATGAGACCGAGACTATTTTTGCGAACTTTGGAGTTTTTATGGCAAGAAGGCCATACTGTTCATGCTACCCGGGAAGAAGCAGAAAAAATGACCCGGCAAGCATTAAAAATGTATACTGATTTTGTTAAAAATCAATTAGCTATTTACAGTGTTCAAGGAGCTAAGCCCCAAACAGATAAATTTGCCGGGGCAGAGGATACTTTAACTGTAGAGTGCTTGATGAAAGACGGCAAAGCTCTTCAAATGGGAACTTCCCATCATCTTGGGCAAAACTTTGCTAAGGCTTTTGGAATTCAATTTTTAGATGAAAAAGGAAGTCAAAAATATCCCTGGCAAACAAGCTGGGGAGTAAGCACCCGACTTATTGGAGGAGTAATTATGGCTCACGGAGATAATCGGGGATTAGTTCTTCCTGCAGAAATAGCTCCTTATCAAGTAATAATTATTCCAATTTTATCTGCAGGTAAAAAACACTGGACAAAAGCAGAAGAAAAGAATAAAATTAAGAGATACATTGCAAGCCTGGAAAAAACACTTATAGACAAAAACGTCCGAATACATACTGACTGGAGTAATAAAAC
Source organism: uncultured Candidatus Saccharibacteria bacterium (assembly GCA_964449235.1). Classification (GTDB taxonomy): domain Bacteria; phylum Patescibacteriota; class Minisyncoccia; order RBG-13-40-8-A; family JAUWHN01; genus CAYVAX01. Next base: position 17,552 of record CAYVAX010000001.1, read on the forward strand.
TCCTGGCTGGAAATTTAATCAGTGGGAATTGAAAGGAGTGCCTTTGCGGTTAGAAATCGGCTCTCAAGAAATAAAAAAGAAGCAAGTAACAATTGTAACCAGAGATAATCTTAAAAAAGAAACCTTGAGTTTGTCTAAGTTTAATCGTGAAGTTTTGAATATTTTAGATAAATTTCAAAAAAGACTAGTTAGTAATTCTAGAAAATATACTCGCGAACATAGTTACCAGGCAAATTCCTATACTCAGTTTAAAAATATTATCAATAAACAAAAAGGATTTGTTAAGGCTTTTTGGTGCGGAAATCCCAGCTGTGAACAAAAAATTCAATCTCAGACCAAAGCTACAATTAGGTGCATTCCCGATAGCAAATCCCGAAAAGCCGGAAAGTGTATAAAGTGTAATAAAAAAACTAACACCCAGGTATTATTTGCCAAAGCCTATTAATATGCTAAAAAAAATTGTCAATAAATTTTCAAGAGATATTGGTATTGACCTCGGAACAGCTACCAGTTTGGTCTACACAAAAGGACGAGGAATCGTTATTAACGAACCTTCAGTAGTTGCTATTAATCAAAAAACAGGTCAGATTTTAGCTATTGGCAGCGAAGCTAAAAAAATGGTTGGAAGAACTCCTGCCCATATTTCTGCCAGCCGTCCTTTAGTCCAGGGAGTTGTGTCTGATTTTGAGGTTACTGAACAAATGCTCCGCTATTTTATAAACAAAGTCCATAAAGGAAGTTTTAGTTTTTTACAACGACCAAAGGTGGTAGTGGGAATTCCTTCTGGAATTACAGAAGTAGAGAAAAAAGCTGTTCAGGATGCAGCCATGAATGCAGGCGCAGGTGGAGTTTATTTAGTAGAAGAAGCAATGGCTGCTGCTATTGGAGCCAGATTGCCGGTCCAGGAAGCATTGGGAAATATGATTGTAGACATTGGAGGCGGAACTGCAGATATTGCAGTAATATCACTGGGAGGAATTGTAGCCAGTAAAACTTTAAAAATCGCTGGTGATAAATTAAATGAGGATATAATAAATTTTGCCCAAGACGAGTTTAAACTAGTTTTAGGAGAAAAAACAGCTGAAGATATTAAAATTGCTGTGGGCTCAGCTTATGAATTAAAAAAAGAATTGGAAGCTCCTATGCGGGGAAGGGATTTAGTTACAGGGCTTCCCAAGGAGATCATTGTCAATGACAGTGAAATCAGAAAAGCATTATCGCAGTCAGTAAAAATAATCGTAGAAGCAGTCAAGGAAACTATTGAAAATACTCCTCCGGAATTAATTGCAGATATTATGAGCAGGGGAATTGTTCTTGTTGGAGGAGGAAGCTTATTAAAAGGATTGGATAAATTGCTGGAAGAAGAAACAAAAATGCCAATCAAGGTTGAGCAGGATCCATTAACTGCTGTTGCTCGGGGAACAGGAATTATTTTAGAAGATATTGAAAAATTAAAAGAAATATTGGTCCCTCTTGATTATGGAGAGGTTCCTAAATAGGTTAATAAATTTAATATGCAAACTGCATTTAAAACTAAGTCATTTATCTTAGCTCTACTGATTATCATAGGGCTTATTTTTTTAAACCTCCCCAATATTCGTAATCAAATAAAGGATTTTTTCTATTCTGGACTTGCTCCTGTTCAAAAAAAGGCTGACCATGCAGCTAAAGAAGTCGGGGCTTGGTGGAGTATAATTCGGGATGTTCAAAAACTTTTTGATGAAAATTTGGAATTGAAGCAAGAAGTTCAGGAGCTAAAAGCCAAAAATACTAAATTACAAGAAGTTAAACAAGAAAATAAATTTCTACAGTCAAGTTTGAATTTAACAGAAAAAACTGACTATGATATAAGTTTGGCAACAATTATTGGACGCGGATTTCAGGGAATGCAGAGATATATTTTAGTAAACAAGGGGAGTTTAGCTGCAATTGAAAAAAACATGCCTGTAGTTGTTTTTGATAACATTTTAGTAGGAAAAATTACTGAAGTTTTCAAAGATTCTGCTAAGGTGTTATTGATCACCAGCCCAAACAGTAAAATTCCCGCTCTTATTCAAGAGTCTCGCATTCAGGGATTAGTTTCAGGAACTAAAAAAGAGTCTTTGTCAATGGATTCGGTTTCTAAAGATTTAAAAGTTGAAACCGGAAATAAAGTAATTACTTCCGGCTTGGACGGAATTTTTCCTAAAGGTATGCTTGTTGGAGAAGTCTCTGAGGTTAAAATCTTTGAGCACAAAATGTTTCAACAAATAACTTTAAATCCAGCTGTAAACTTAGAAGAATTAGAGCAAGTATTTATTATAAAAATCAAAAAATGAAATTTTTACTGCAAATAATAATAATTTTGGCATTGATTGTATTTCAGGTTTCTGTATATCCTTATTTCCACATTTATAATGCCTTTCCAAATCTGATTCTGGTTATAATCCTGATTATTTCAATATTAAAAGGTTACAAGCAGGGTTTGCTATGGATAATTTTTGGAGGATTTTTACTGGATATTTATTCTTACAATAACCCCGTTGGAATTTCTATTCTGGCATTGCTGCTTATTGCTTATCTTTCTGCAAAATTAAGCCAGAATATATTTCAAAAAAATAGCATTTATTCAATAATTATTATCGGAATTGAAGGAACTCTAATCTATCAGCTGTTGATTGTTTTAACTTTGGCTGTTATTGGCGTTGAATTTCAATTCGGTTTTTTCCAAGTCTTGTTTCAGGTGATATATAACTTGATAATTTTAATCCCGCTGTTTTGGCTCATAAAGAAAGTGTCATTTAATGCTTTGTCTTGAAATAATTCCGTGGACATATATATTTGTTTAAACTAATTGCTGTTTTTTAAGTTATGAAGGGAAATAAAGAAGGTTTTAATAAATACAAGGTAAAACGTCCTTCTCGCGAATCTATTGAGGCTGAGGAGATTTTTTTGGATTCTAAAAAAATAAAAGAGTCGCCGGAAAGCGAACGTGAAAAAATTGAATTTCCTATTCGACAAGGAGGAATCTATTTCATATACATCTTAATTGTTATTCTGCTTGCGAGCTTATTCATCCGAGCAATTAATCTCCAAGTAGTTAAAGGAGAGTACTGGCAGAGTTTGGCTGAAGAAAATCGATTACGTTCTTATCCCATAAAACCCTTACGAGGCATTATTTATGATCGCAATGGCGATGTTTTGGCTAATAACCAGCCTCAATATGCTTTAAAGGTAATTCCTGCAGATCTAGTTAAACAGAAACAAAAATTTTCTGAAATTTTAGAATATCTCCCTAAGTATGTTCAAAAATCCAAACAAGAAATAGAGGAAATAATTAATCGCCATGCTAATCTTTCTGTACCGATTGCAATTGATGAACATATCTCCAAGCAAACAGCATTGATTTTAGAAAGCAAATTTTCAGAAAATCCCGCAATATTGGTAGAAGCAGTAGGGCAAAGAGAGTATATAGACGGAAAATACTTCTCTCATATCACCGGTTACTTGGGAAAAATTAGTAAACCAGAATACAAACAATCTTCAGGATATTTTCTAGACGACTGGATCGGGAAAACAGGCCTGGAATATGAATACGAAGATGCGCTTCGAGGCGTTCCTGGAGAAAAATTAGTAGAAGTTGATTCCCAGGGTGAAATTAAAAATATTTTTACTAAAACCGAATCCTCTTCCGGGCAAGCAATTCATCTTTCCATTGACAGTGATCTGCAAAAAAAATTATATCAGGAATTAAATTCAATGCTAAGGCGTTTAAATACTGATCGAGCTGCAGGAATTGTTTTAAACCCCAATAACGGTGAAATTTTAGCATTGGTTAGCTTTCCCAGTTTTGATAATAATCAATTTATTCAAGGGCTTTCCAGTAAAGAATTTCAGCAAATAAGTCACGATCCAGACAAACCCCTATTTAATCGTGTAATTAAAGGAACTTATGCTCCCGGATCTACAGTCAAGCCGATTGTTGCTGTGGGAGCAGTAACTGAAAAAATTATTGATCCTGCTAAAATTATTAACTGCCAGGGCTTGATACGGGTAGAGAATAAATATTACCCAGAGCTATTTAGAATATATCACGACTGGAAAGTACATGGGCCAACAAATTTAGTAAAAGCAATTGCAGAGTCCTGTAATGTATATTTTTACACTATTGGTGGTGGATACGGAGATATTCAAGGGCTGGGAATTGAAGGGTTAAATAAATATTTAACAAAATTCGGATTAGGGCAGCTTTCCGGAATTGATCTTCCTGGAGAAGCAAAAGGATTAATTCCTAATGCTCAATGGAAACAGGAATATAAGGGAGAGAAATGGTATTTGGGGGATACGTATAATGTTTCTATTGGCCAGGGAGATGTAATGGTTACTCCATTACAAATAGCTTTGGCTACTTCTGCAATTGCTAATCAAGGAATTTTATTTAAGCCTCAAGTTGTACATAAAATTGACAACCAAACTATTTCTCCAGAAGTAGCAAAACAAGACTTAGTTGAAGAACAAATCGTAAGTATTGTTGCCCAGGGAATGCGAGAAGCAGTAATTTCTGGTTCTGCCCAGCTTCTTTATAGCTTGCCAGTAAAAGTTGCTGGAAAAACTGGAACTGCTCAAGCTCCTAACAATCCTGTTCCTCACGGCTGGTTTACGGGATTTGCTCCTTACGAAAATCCAGAAATTGTTATTACAATCCTGATTGAAAATGGGGGAGAGGGAAGCGCAGTAGCAGTGCCGGTTGCAAAACAAGTTCTCCAATGGTATTTTTCTAAATAGTAATTTTTAATATTATGGCTAAGATTTTAAATGGAAAAAAAATATCTCAGCAAATACTAGCTGAGCTTAAAAAAGAGGTTCCAAAATTAGAGCCTCTAAAGCTGGCAGTGGTTTTGGTGGGAAACAACTCTAAATCTTTAAAATACATCCATCAAAAGCAAAAAGCAGCTCAAAAAATTGGAGTCGGTTTTGAGGTATATAAATTTAATACAAATATTAGCAACCGGGATTTAATCACAGAGATTAATAAAGTTGTGAATGACAACCAAAATACAGGAATTATTGTCCAGCTTCCCTTGCCTGAGCATGTTCATACTCAGAAAATTCTAAATTTAATTCCTAATCATAAAGACGTTGATGGTTTATCTGTGGATAACCCTTTTCTTGAATCTCCAGCAGCTTCTGGTATAATAGAGTTGCTTAGGAGATATAATATTGAATTGGAATCCAAAAAGATAGTGATTGTTGGTAAGGGAAGGTTGGTGGGAAAACCATTGATTAAGCTAATAAAACAAGCAGGTTTGGATTTTATTGCTTGCGACATCAATACTAAAAATATTTCCAAATATACTCTCAACGCTGACATTTTAATTTCTGCAACCGGACATCCGAAGTTAATAACTCCAGAGATGGTTAAGCCGGGAGTAATCGTTATTGACGCTGGAGTTGGAGACATTGACTTTGAAAATCTTAAATCTAAAGCCAGCTACATCACGCCCCCTATTGGCGGAGTGGGGCCGATGACAGTAGCAATGTTAATGAGTAATTTAATAAAATTAGCTAAACTTAGCTAATTTCCATTTATATGCAATATATTTCTGCACAAAAACTTAAAGAGTTAAAACAAGAACTAGAAAATCGTAAAACAGAAGTGCGTCAACAAATTTCTGAACGTATTCAGGAAGCGCAAACCCAGGGAGATATTTCTGAAAATCCTGAATATTCTGAAGCTAAAGATGCCCAGGCATTTAACGAGGGGCGGATTTTAGAATTGGAAAACTTGATAAATAATGCAGTTGTAGTTTCTAAAAAAAGAAAAGGAGATTTTGTTCAGGTTGGTTCCCAGGTAGTTATTAAAGACAAAAATAACAAAAAGTTTGAGTTTTTGATTGTAGGCCCAGAAGATGCTGACCCTTCAGAGGGAAAAATTTCTAATGAATCTCCTTTAGGGCGAGCTCTATTAACCCACAAAAAAGGGGATGAGGTAGAGGCTCAAACTCCAAAAGGAAAAGTGAAGTATGAAATAATTAAGATAAAATAAAGGAATGGAAAGGATTTTAATTAAAAACACAATTAAACATACTGATAAGAAAATTAAAGTTTCCGGATGGGTTAATTCTCGTCGCGATCACGGGAAAATAATTTTCATTGATCTCCGCGACCGCTCAGGACTACTTCAGGTTGTATTTACTCCTAAAAACAAGGAAGTATACAAGGTAGCTAATAATTTACGCCCGGAATGGGTAATTGAGGTAGAAGGAATGATTAATAACCGTCCCAAAGGAATGATTAATCCTGATCTTGGTACTGGAAAAGTAGAATTACTGGCAGAAAAATTAAATATTTTAACTAAATCCAAAACTCCTCCTTTTGAATTAAATAAAGACGCCTACAAAATTAAAGAAGAAAAGAGATTAAAATACCGCTATTTAGACCTACGCACCCAAAGAATGAAACAAAACATTATTTTCCGCCATAAATTTATTAAACTAATCCGGGATTATTTAGATAAACAAGGATTTCTCGAAATCGAAACTCCAATTTTAACTAAATCTACTCCCGAGGGAGCGCGGGATTTCTTAGTTCCTTCTCGGATACATCCTGGGGAATTTTATGCTCTTCCACAAGCTCCCCAGCAATTAAAACAATTGCTAATGGTTGCTGGTTTTGAGAAATATTTTCAAATTGCCCGCTGCTTTCGGGACGAAGATTTAAGAGGGGATCGCCAGCCGGAATTTACACAACTAGACTTTGAAATTTCTTTTCCAACGCAAAAACAGATTCTGAGAATTATTGAAGAATTAATGATTCAAACTGCTAATCTCGCTGGTAAAAAATTAACCTTTAAACCCTTTAAGATTTTGAGTTATGAGCAGGCAATAAAAGAATACAAAACCGACAAGCCGGATTTACGAAAAAACAAAAAAAATGATCAAGAATTAGCATTTGCCTGGATTATAAATTGGCCCTTATTTGAATTCAATAAAGAAGAAAATCGCTGGGATCCTATGCATCATATTTTTACTGCTCCTAAAAAAGAAGATGTAAAGTTTTTAGATAAACATCCTGAAAAAGTACATTCCTGGCAGCATGATTTAGTGCTTAATGGTCAGGAAATTGGAGGTGGAAGTATTAGAATTCATGATCCAGAAATCCAAAGAAAAATCTTTAAGTTAGTGGGATTAAAAGAAAAAGAAGCAGAACAAAAATTCGGACATATGCTTAAAGCTTTTGAATATGGAGTTCCTCCGCATGGCGGTATTGCTCTGGGAATTGATCGCATTATCGCTATTTTAAGAAACGAAGCCAGCATTAGAGAGGTAATTGCTTTTCCTAAAACTGGAGATGGAAAAGATTTAACCATGAATGCCCCCAGTAAAGTAAACCCAAAACAGCTTCGCGAACTGGGCATTAAATTTCAGAAATAGCTTAAATAAACTAAGTCAATTATTTAAAATTCTGTCAATGTTGACAGAATTTTAAATATGTAATAGCTTTAAATGAAGGGTTCTTTAATAAAAGAATACCGACATTTAAGAAAAGGAGGAAACTAATAATGAATAAAGCAAGAAAAAGTTGGAAAAAGTGGACTAACGCTGAAAAAAGAGAATTAAAAAGAATTTGTAAACAAGTAAGGTCATGGAAAGAATTAAGGTCAGAATTAGAAAAATCAAGAATTCTTAAAGATAGAAACTATCGAAATGAGCTTCGTCGAAAGGCAATGCATCTTAATCTGACAAGGCACTTTACTGACCGCAGAGCTAAAGTTTCCAAAGAAAAAGAAGTTAGGAATAAACAGTTTCTATTCTCAAAATCAGAGAAGATTGCTCCTGCAGAAACATTCAAAATTGAAACAGGGGTTTGGGATAGAAAGAGCACAAACATTGGTTTAATTTCACGAATTGACTTCGGTTCAAAAGGTTTTAGAGCGGGATTAATTAAGCTGGCACTCGAGAAAACTGCTCAGCATGGACTTCGTTTTAATATTCTCGTTGGAGGACTGGTAAATAAAAAAGTGCTTAAAAAGAAACTCCGAGATAGAATTAAAGAACTGAATGATCGTTTGCGAGGCTTGAGGCTTTCAGTAGAGGAAAAAAGAGAAGAAAGAGCACAAGAGAAAGATGATTTTTATTTCGAATGCGCAAGAGAGTTGGCAAGGTTAATTCCTCAGGTTAAAAAACCAAACGGTAAACCCGTAAAGCTGTATATGTTCACAAGCTCACCTTTTGATGGAAAAATTGGCGATGAAATTGCAAGAAGATTAGCAGCTTTAAGAAAAGACAATGATATTGTTTATTGGGGATTTAATCCTGAATATCCATTGCTGGTTAAACATGTAAATAAAACTTTATTTCCTGTAGTTTCTCAGCGACAATCATGGATGAGATCAGACTACTATAGTACTCCTGTGCAGAGAGAATTAAAGGATCTTTTAAAGCGGTCTTCTATGGAGCTGTCGGATATATACACTGTGGGTTGTTTTGCTTCTAGCGTGTTCAAGCCGGAAGGAGATTCAAGAGTTCCCTACATGTCCTTGCCTGCAATACATAAACTAGACGAAACTCGAACATCGGAAAATCAAATTGGAATACGTATTGTCAAGTTTCGAAAAAACAGAGAGCTTACTGTTAAAACTATTTCTTTTAAGGATTTGATTCGAGAAGAACGAAAATTGATTACAATTCCTTCAAGTTGTTCTGAATTCCAATCTGCAATTATCAAACAGCTTAAGATAGCTCCTATGAGCAGCGGCGTGCTTGAATATCACCTAAAAGAAAATCCCCGTTGGAGAAATATCACTCGTAAAGATGTAATCAAGGCCATTGAAGACCTGAAAAGGTTTAGAGCAGGTATTAACTTTGATAATGTCTCTAATCTTTTTGACTTCAGCTCTGAATGGTTTCAGAAAAAAGCACCTTATGAAATGCCTGAAGAGGATAAGCTTGCAGAAGATACATTTGTAGCTTGCTCTTGTCTGCATACAGGTGCTCCTCAAACTAATTACCGATTCATTGTTGAAGCTATCCCTAATTATATTATCCAAACTGGAGCTAAATATCTTGTATTGTCAGGAGATATTATTCAAGGAACTTATCACCGCATGCTTGAAAAAGGGCAGATATATCGAGGTCTCAACTATACTTATCAGGAAAAACTTGCTGCAGGCTTAATGGGAATCGTTATAACAAAAGTTTTTGAAACTCGTTTTAGTAAAGCTATTCGAAATAAAAAAGAATTAAATCAGGATGAATTGAAAAAATTAATCTCCGATTCTCTGGTCACATTTATCTACTTAGAAGGAAATCATGATGCCTGGGAACGATCCGGAAGTTTTGTTCCCTTGGTCGTTTTTGAACAAGACTTAATTAACTTTATAGTCAGAGAAATAAAGAAAACGCTCAAAAAATTTGATGTTCGTATTAACGGTGTACACGGCATTGTGGTGAATAAAATAATTCAAGATGATCCAATTGAACAAATATTCTATAGAACACCTTCGGGATTGGCTGTAAAAGTGGGACATCCTTATACCGGACGAAGTATTACTGCCAGCATTTCTGGAGAAAAATTCATGAAAATGCATCTGGAATCTCATCTTAATTTTGTTGGTAATTGGCACGTAGGACTAAGTATGGAACACTTTGACCAAGAAATTGGGCAAAGAGTTTATGTCCAGCTACCTACAATCCAGAGATATACCTTGTTTGAAACTAACAAAATGAAAAAGACAGATTTCGGTGTTGGCATTTGTAGGGTTAAGTCTCTTAATGGACGAGTTGTAACTAGCGAAACTGGTTTTTACGGCGATCGCTTTTACGGAGACGCACAGAAAAATCTTAAGAAAATAGATAATGAAATTATCGACGAAATTCTAGTTAAACTTGGCGTACCTCTTTCTTAGCTAATAAAAATCAAAGGGCAGCCTTAAATAAGGTTTGCCCTTTTCTTTTTTCTTGATTTATGGTAAGATGAATTGATAGGTTCTTTAAAAACTTTGCCTTTCAGTCATATATACAAATTTCAGCGAAAGGAGATAAGTTTTGGGCAAACAAGAAGAAAAAAAGCATGGTAGCATTCATCACCTTATTGCTCGAAGCAGGGGAGGCCCTAAAAAAGCTTCCTGGAATAAAAGAAAAAAAATAGTTGAAAAACATCAGGCATTTCATACTTTAGCGCGCGCTTTATCTGAAAAAGCGGTAAATAAAAATTTACTTCCTTGTGAATTTATACATAAAATTATTGAACACTGGCAAACAAAATCAGGAAGCTTAAAAAAGAGCGCTTTAACAGACAAGCAAGAAAGGTCCTGGAAAGTATTGTTTAAAAATGCTTCTCCTGCAAAGGCAGCTAAGATTATAAGAAAATACTGGACAGTTAAGGATCAGCTGCATTTTAAAGGTTGCTTTAGCTATAAACAATGCTTTAAAAATAATAATTTTGAAAATCCCAATAAGAAATGCCCATTGGTAAAAATGTACGAAAAAGGAGAAATATAATGAATGAATACAAAATTAAGATTAATACCAAAAAAGAAAGTCCGATTATTGAAAATTTAAAGCAAAAAATACAACAAGAAGTAATTGGACAAGATCGCGCAATAAGACGATCCCTGCGAGCAGTTGCATCTTACTATAGCGGGCTAAAGGATCCTCGGCGGCCGATTGGAGGATTTATTTATGCCGGTCCCACAGGAGTAGGAAAAACATTCGCCGCAAAAGTAAGTGCCAGACATTTTTTAGGAGGTAAACATAAATATCGCGACTATCTGGTTAGAATTGACGGCTCCACCCTCAGTGAAAGACATGAAGTTGCTAAGCTTAAAGGTGCTCCTCCAGGATATATTGGCTATGCTGAAACAAGCATTTTATCTCAAAAGAATATTGATGCTTATCACTTTGACGTTTTAAATGAAGATAACGGTTACTGGGCAACTAAGCTGAAAAACTTTGACCAAGAAAAGCAAGCGGCCTTTCATGCTGGATCAAGAGAACAAGCTAGAAAAATTCAAGCATATCGTCTTTTAGAAGATGCATATGAAGCAAACAAGCCATATAAATCTGTGATTCTTTTTGATGAAATTGAAAAAGCTCATCCTGCTATCTGGAATGTGTTGTTGCAAATTATGGAAGAGGGAAAAATTCAAATGGGAAAGGGCGTCGAAGAAACAGATTTCAGTAATTCTCTGATAATCCTGACTACAAACATTGGACAAAGAAGCATCCAGGGATTAATCAGTAAAAATGCTCGTGTAGGATTTGATACTAGTCAGAATATTACAGAAAGCAAATTAGACAAAAATATTTACGAATCCACTAAAAAACAGATTGAAAAAGAATTTCCTCCAGAATTATTCAAAAGACTGAATCTGGTAGTTTTCAGACCCTTATCAGAAGACAATTTTAAAAAAATTCTCGATAACTTTCTTGCCGACGAAGAAGAACTGCTTAATCAGCGAATAAAATATTTTTCCGCTCGTTCAATTGATATTGAGTATTCAAAATCAGCAAAGAAATTTTTATTAAAAAAGGGAATCGATGTTCATTACGGCGTAAGAACGCTAAGATCGGTTGTGGAAAAATATGTTCGCGCTTCGCTTGCAAACGGATTAGCAAACAGAGAAATCCGTCCTGGTGATAGTATCTGGGTGGATGTTAAAAACAGTAAGTTGGTTTTTTTGAGAAAATACCGCAAACGCGGACCAAATGCTATTAAACGCAATCCCCAGCAATTTCAATCAAATTCAAATCAAGCTGGATTCCGCTTACTAAACGAAAAATCCGAGCATTAAATAAATACTAAGGAGAAAAGAATTTCTTTTCTCCTTTTTCTTTTTTTCTAAATGCGATATAATTAACATATGAAGAACTTAATTTCACAACTAATTAAGCAAAAATATCTTAAAACTCCAGATATAATTGAGGCCTTTGAACGTGTTGACCGTAAAGACTTTGTGCCTGAAGATCTTAAATCTGAAGCAAATGTAAATGCCCCTCTTCCTATTGGATTCGGGCAAACTATTTCTCAGCCATTAACTGTGGCATTTATGCTGGAATTATTGCAACCTAAGCCAGGAGATAAGATTTTAGATATTGGTTCTGGCTCAGGGTGGCAAACCGCTCTATTAGCCTATATCGCAAGCAAAAAACAAGGTGGGAAAGTATATGGCATTGAAAGAATTCCGCAATTAGTAGAATTTAGTAAAAGAAATATAGAAAAGTACCAATTTATACAAAAAGGAATTGTAGAAATTCTAAATAAAGATGGAAGCAGGGGATTGAAGCAAGAAGCTCTGTTTGATAAAATTCTTGCTGCTGCTTCTGCTGAAGAAATTCCTGGTGCCTGGAAACAACAATTAAAAATTAAAGGAAGGTTAGTAACTCCGGTTAAATCCAGTATTTGGCTATTAATCAAAAATGGAGAAGCTGAGTTTGAAAAAAAAGAATTTCCCGGATTTGCATTTGTCCCCTTAATTGAAGGATAAAAATATGAGCAAGAGAATAAGAACAATACTAATAATTGCTGATATTGGGTTAATTATTGTTTTTATTTGCCTGCTCTTTTTTTATTACCAACTCCAAGCTCCTTTAGATAAATCCGGAGAAGAAAAACCAATTATTATTGAAAGCGGAGAGGGATTAGAACAAATTGCTCATAAGCTAAAAACAAAACAAGTCATTAGAAGTGAATGGATATTTGTATACTATGCCTGGTTAAAAAATAAAGAAGATAAGCTGCAAGCAGGAAAATATATTTTAAGTTCTTCTATGAATATTCCTGAAATTGTCCGCAAAATAACTAGCGGGGAAATAGTTCAGGAGTGGGTTAAAGTAACTATTCCCGAGGGTTGGACCAATGAACAAATTAAACAACGCTTGGTGAGTCTGGAATTAATTTCTGCAAATACGGATATTCCTTTAAGCCTTCAGGGGTATCTTTTTCCAGACACTTATTATTTTGATAAAGATGTTTCTGCTGATGAAATAATCTCGCGAATGAAAAACAACTTTAATAAAAAAATTGACCAACAATTAATTGAAGAAATAGAAAAGCAAGACAAAATACTTGAAGGTATTTTGATTATGGCTTCACTTTTAGAAAGAGAGGTGAGAAGTTACGAGGATATGAAAATTGTTTCTGGTATTTTTTGGAAAAGACTAGAAAATAATTATCCCTTACAGTCTTGCGCTACCATTGCTTATATCCTAAAACAAGACAAGTGGAGATACAGCTATGAAGACACCCGCATTCAATCTCCGTATAATACGTATACAAACACAGGCCTGCCTCCAACTCCGATTAATAATCCCGGACTATTAGCAATTAAAGCTGCTGTTTATCCTCAACAAAGCGCATATAATTTCTTTCTTACTGATCCTGAAACTGGGCAAACCATTTTTTCTGAAACCTTAGAAGAGCATAATGCAAACAAGCAAAAATATTTCTAATTGTAATCTAAGGATTTGTGAAATCCTTAGATTGATATTATCCACAGGGGTGGGATTTTTTATTCTTATTTTATATGGTAAAATTATGATAGAATCGTATAATGTTGGAGAATATAGCAACACAGTGAGAAATTTATAAAATTTAACCGTTAAGAACGGTAGATTTAAATATTTATGTGGAATAATTTATTTATGTCAAGCATATATTTATTTAATAGAGACCCCGAAGCAATCCCTGCGAAATGCTACGAGGTAAGGAGACCTCAGTGCCAGGGTAAAGCTCGGTACGAGAGAGAGAGAGAGAGAGAGAGAGAGAGAGAGAGAGAGAGAGAGTAAATTTCGCCAAAATTTTAATTTGGAGCCGATTTAACTTTGGTTAAGTTGGTTTTTTTATTATTTCAGCGATGATTAATTTAAAGAAATTTTTAAGAATTGGTTTTATATTTTTAATAATAGTGGCTTGGATTTATTCCGGCTGGCCGAGGATTTGGCAAGAACCATCAGTTCCGCCGAAAATTCAAGAAGTATGGGCAGACACTGCTTATTATGACCCAACTTCTGATGTTGCAACTGGATGGACCTGTAGCGGAACAGACTGCGGAACAGGTCATTACGCAGTTTTAGACGATGGTATTAGACAATCTAATACGCCAAGCACAAGCGATGATTATATTAGTCAAGATTCTAACGACGGATATACCGATGAACATTCAGTAAGCTCGGTTAGCGAAAGCAATATTAATTATATTACTCTCTGGGTATATGTTTCTACGGGCAGCGATCATCAAATGAACATAAGTTTTCAAAACGATGGTTCGGAAGTTGCGTCAAAAACAGTAAATCCAGGCACTGCTGAGTCTTGGGTGTATGCTACCTGGGACAGTCCTTCAAGTATCGGGACTTTAACAGCAGAATTTACTAGCACAAAAAACGGAGCAGGTCAACCGCAACAGGGATATGTCTATGCTTGGTATATTGAAGTAGATTATACTGCTGCGGCAAATGTTTCTGTATCTGTTTCTGACGGCATCGTTGCTTATGGCACAATGGCAGAAAATACATCAAAAAGCACTTTGGATTTAACTGATACGCAAACAGCTACCAATGATGGGGATGTAACTGAAGATTTTAATATTAAGGGCCAGGATGCTACTGGAGGAGGATGCACTTGGACTTTGGCTTCAACCAACGGCTCTGATCAGTATGTTCACGAATTTTGCAATGACACTGATTTAGATTGTTCATCTCCACCGACAAATTATACTGCCTTAACCACTTCTTATCAGGTATTAGATACGGGGATTGCGGCAAGCGGCACAGTTGATTTTCAGCTGTACCTTACCACGCCCAATCCATCAAGTTGTTATGGTGAGCAGTCAGTTGATGTTACTGTCCAAGCGGTTCAACAATAAAAAACGACGATTGGAAACTTCTTTGGTAAAAAGATAAAAATTAAAGGTCGAGCCAAAGGTTAAAAATTAAATTAACAAATTAAATTAAATGTTTATGAAAAAATTATTTGCGACAATCGGCATTCTAACAATGATTGGGATGGTTGTTGCCGTAGGTGTAGGCGCGGCAGATGAAGCAACAGTTACAGCAACGGTAACGGTGCAGAACATTTCTGTTTCTGTTTCTGACGGAACCGTGCCGTATGGAACATTAGGACTAGATTCAACAGAAAATACTTGTGATTTGCCTGATACTCAAACTGCTACTAATGATGGTAATGTTACTGAAGATTTTAACATTAGAGGGCAAAATTCTACTGATGGTTGGACATTGGCTGCTACCGCAGGAAGCGATCAATATGTTCATAACTTTTTTGCTTCTAGTGACAGCTGTGGCGACGGAACCGGAACGGCTCTAACTACCAGCTCTACAGAACTAACTTCAGGTGTAGCAGTAGATGGCACTTATGATTTTGACCTGGAAGTTAATACCCCCACTTCTACAAGTTCTTACGACGAGCAATCAATTGATGTGACAGTTCAAGCGGTTGCCAGCAGCTAATTTGAGAAAGGTTGAATAATTGATTAATTTATTTTAAGGGTTTATGAAAAAAGCCATAGTTGTAATTTTATTTGTGGCGCTATTTTTGCCCATTTTGGCATTTGCCAGAATCGGAGTTGGCGTTGGCACAGGGAAAATAGTGGTTGACCAACCGTTAAAACCCGGTCTTATTTACACCTTGCCGTCTTTATCGGTTTTAAACACAGGCGACGAGCCGGGAGAATACGAAGCTTCTATTGAATATCACGAAGGCCAGGAAACAAGAGATGATATGGGTTTGAAGCCGGCAAAAGAATGGTTTAGTTTTGAACCGGCTAATTTCCATTTGGAACCGGGCCAATCCCAGCAAGTCCAAATTAAATTGTCTTTGCCGATTAAGGGCGTAAAGCCCGGAACTTATTTTGCCTACCTTGAGGGACACCCGGTTCAAAAAGATGTGACAGGCCAAACAAGAATTGGCGTGGCGGCCGCGGCAAAACTTTATTTTACTGTTGCGCCGGCTAATATCTTTCAGGGAATTTATTATCGGTTTATCAGTTTGTATTCCCGTTATCATCCCTGGGACACTATAGTTCTGGTGTTTATTTTACTTGCCATTGCGTTTCGGTTTGTCAGCAAGCGCTTCAAATTTCAGATTGCGAAAAAATCCCGGCAGTAGAACGCTATCACGTTCACTGCGCGGCAAGTAGATTTTTATTAGAATGAATGAAACAAGAAATTTATATAACAGCAATAATTTTTGTTGTATTTTCCGCAATTATAGGGGGAGGATTTTTAAGTTTTTCGCCAGCTGTTGCAGAAGAATCAACTACTGTTGAAGCGACCGCTAAAATTTCGATTTGCGGAAATGATGTTGCAGAAGGCGGGGAACACTGCGACAATGAGGATCTAAAAGGAAAAGCTTGCTCAGATTTAGGGTTTAGCAGTGGAGATTTGTCCTGTTCCGGTTCCTGCGAATTTATAACTTCTGCCTGCACCACAAGCGCAGAAGCAACAGATGAAACCGACTTTACTTCTTCTTCTGGCGGCGAAACCACTATTACCAATAACAGCAATCAAATAAAAATTACGCTGTCGGAAAATTTTTATACTGCCGATGTAAGATTACATGGTTTTTCCTACGCAAATAATTATTTTTCTTCCAGCAAGCCCGCTCTTTCAGGTAAAAGTTTCATCGGCAAAACCTATGACCTTGTTTTTATAGACACAAGCGCGAATGCGCTCTCAACGCTTTCTCAGTCGGCCACTCTTGTTTTAACATACACTGACGCAAATGTAAGCGGAATAAACGAAAGCTCTTTGGCGCCGTATCAATGGGGAAGCAGTGATTCATCGTGGCAATTGATTTCCGGAGCAACGGTTAATACAACAGACAACACAGTTACTTTTTCCACTGCTCAATTCAGCTCTTTTGCGCTTTTTGGAGAAGAAGAAGAGGAGGAAGAAGAGGAATCGTCTGGAGGAGGAGGAGGCGGAGGAAGCATTTCAAGAAGGACTCCTGAAATAGTTCCCAAACCCAAACCAAAGCCCGAGTCCAAGCCAAGTCCGGATTTTAATAAGGATAGCAAGGTGAATATCGTTGATTTAAGCATTATGCTTTATTGGTTTGGGAAAACAGGGCCGGAGATTATCCTTTATGACTTGCGCCAGGACAATAAAATAGACATTGCCGATGTTTCCATTCTTTTTTATTACTGGAAGGACTAATGAAATTTTTAATGTTCAATTTTTAATATGCCAATAGCGTTATCTAAAAAATTAATTGCTTTAACACTTTTATTTTTTTCTGTTTTTATAACTTTATTGCCTGTTTGCGCGCAGGCAAGTGCTGTTTCCGTGGATATTAATTTAAGCGCAAATAATGTCGCGGCGGGATCAGAAGTGGAAGTAAGAATATTAATGACATCTCGCGAACCAGCAAACGCTTTTGATGTTACTTTGAAATATTCGCCAGAGATTTTTGAGCTTAGCCGGGCTTCAACCCAGCGTTCTATTGTTTCTTTTTGGAAATCTCTTCCCTTGGAAGATAAGGAGGGAGTGATACGATTTATTGGCGGAATGATTGAGCCGTTTTCAGGCAAAAACGGCGAGATTATAACCTTAGTTTTTAGGACTCGCGATTTTGGTTCTGCTGATTTTGCAATTAAAAAAGCGGATTTTGCTTTAGCTGACGGTAAAGGTACGCTTGTTCGGGCAGGAGAAGCACGTTCTGGCGTTATTGTTGCAGAAAGAGGTCAGCTAGCAAGCTCGGATCTTAAACCGTCTGCTCCGCAAATTTCTGAAGCAATAGTAACTAAGGACTCTGCCACCAGTAATCCAATTATTTTAATAAAAACCCTAGATGACGGCGGAGTGAAAGAAATACTTGTGCGCAGCCGTTCATGGTTCTTATGGAGCGATTGGCAAAAAGCGCAATTGACAGCCTCGATTCCAAAATACGCCTGGGCAATTCAACTTAAAGCATTTAACTGGGAAGGCAAGGAAGCCGAAACTATTGTATATCGCTGGCACATTATGGCATTGAAATTTTTAGCAATTCTCGCTGCTTTAGCTGTTTTATGGTATATAGTACGGCGATTCGCAAAGAAGCGTGTTGTAATTGCGTTGGCAATTATTTTGGCGGGAATTGCGTTTTCAGGAACCGCCAACGCGGCTGTTATTTCCTTAAGTCCGGCAAGCGGAACTTTTCATGTTGGAGGCACTTTTGAAGCGCAAATCCTGCTTGACACTGAAGGCGAGAGCGTAAACGCTTTGGATATGCATTTGCTTTTTCCGCCGGATAAACTTCAGGT
Source organism: uncultured Candidatus Saccharibacteria bacterium (assembly GCA_964449235.1). Lineage (GTDB taxonomy): Bacteria > Patescibacteriota > Minisyncoccia > RBG-13-40-8-A > JAUWHN01 > CAYVAX01. Next base: position 35,787 of record CAYVAX010000001.1, read on the forward strand.
TGTTTCTTCTGGTGCTGGAAAATCCATTGTAGATATTTGGACTAGCACTCCGAGATTTGACAATCAGCAGGGGAAAATATCTCTATCAGGAGGAATACCAAATGGTACTTTAGTGAATAAAGGGCTGATTGCAACAATTGTTTTTCGAGTGAGGCAAGTTGGAAGCGCAGCAGTACGTTTTAGTGATGATACTCGCATTCTTTTGAACGACGGCAAAGGCACAGATACTCTGCGGAAAACTCAAGGCGCTGTATATCAGATTGTTCTTCCAGCTCCGGCAGGGCCGATTGTGGCTTCTGAAACTCATCCCGACCAAACGCAATGGCATGCTGTTTCAGATGTTATTTTGCGCTGGACAGCGCTATCCGCGGTTGGCGGCTACAGTTACATATTGGATAATTCTCCTATGACTGTTCCTGATAATATAGTGGATTCCACGAAAGATTCCGTCTTTTATAAAGATTTGTCATCAGGCACGCATTATTTTCATATTAAAGCCCAAAATTCCGACAATGCATGGGGTGGCATAACTCATTTTGCAATAAATATTGACATTAATCCTCCCGCTAAATTTCCAATAGAAGTCCAGACCAGCCAACGCACCACTAGCCGGAACGTGGTATTTTCTTTTTCAACCACTGATGCTCATTCCGGCATTGATAAATATGAATATCAAATTATTCCTTTGCAACCCGCAAGCGTTGAACAGGGTTCTTTTTTCTTTGTAGAAACGCAGAGTCCTCAGGCGATGAATTTAGATATCGGAACATACGATATTATTGTAAGGGCGTACGACAAAACAGGCAATTTTCAAGAAAGCCAGGCAAGAGTACGAATAATGACGCCATTTGTATTTTGGGCTACTAACAAATATCTTTTAGGGGGTTTGCTTCTGCTTGTGATTTTATTTGCTGTTATAGCTCGGAGAATTTATGTTCGTCACCGCGAAATTGAGAAAAAACGAGACCAAAAAGAAATGCCCGATTCAGTGCAAAAAAAACTTAAGGATCTTGATAAATATCAGAAGAAATACGGTGCTTTGGTTCTTTTAATTTTAATTTTATTTGGGTCTTTATTGTTTGTGCCACAGGTCAGTGCGCAATCTTCGGAACTTGCTCCGCCAATTATCACCACAGCGCCGCAACATATTTCCAATGAAGAAATTTTTTACCTCGGAGGCACAGCAGGTCTACCAAATGCAAAAATCATTATTTATATACAGAACTTGAGCACTGGCGAGATATTCAGTTATTCGGAGACTGCCGGAGAGAAAGGAGAATGGTTTTATCGTCACCCCTCGTTCCTTTCCGAAGGGAAATATATGATTTGGGTTCAATCCATGCTGGGAGATATGGTTAGTCCGCCAAGCCCTCAAATTAATGTTAGGGTTGTTTCGACAGCCATTCAATTTGGGGCCTCACGGTTGAGCTATGAAATGTTTTATTTACTGTGCGCCTTGATTCTGCTGGTAGCGCTTCTGGGTCTTTTAGCGTTTATTGTATTTCATGCCAAAAGCGGTCGGAAAAAACGCAAAATGTTAATGAAAGAAATTCGTGAGGCCGAAAGAGCAGTGAAATCAGGATTTGATAAACTTAGGCATGATATTAAGGTTGAGCTAGCAGTAATCAAAAGAGCCAAGCTAAGCAAGGAGTTGTCCCGCGAGGAAGAAAAGAAAGAAAAACATCTACTTAAAGACCTGAAAGCAATTGAGCGCCATATTAGCAAAGAGGTGGAAGATGTGGAGAGAGCTGCTTGACAAGATTTTATATAATGTTAAACTGATAACAGTCGTAGACAGTGGGCAATTTTTTGCATAAGTCCCGCCGAGACAATAATTAATTTTAGATTCTAATTTTTAGACTCTAATTCGTCTGCGACTATGCAGACATTTTTTTATGCTAAACAAACAACAAAAAAAACAATTAGTAGAAGAACTATCTGATAAACTCAAACGTCAAAATATTTTGATTTTTACTGATTTTAGGGGATTAAAGGTGGATGAGATGCAAGAACTGAGAGAAAAGCTCAGGGAAGCGGATGGTGAGTATAAGGTGGCCAGAAAAACATTAATAAAGTTGGCTCTAGAAAAAGCAGACAAGGAAATGGATATGAATCAGTTTGAAGCTTCTCTAGCTTTGACTTTTGGTTTTTCAGACCCGATTATTCCTACTAAAATCATCAGTAAATTTTCCAAAGAGCATAAAGAGTTAGGCGTTTTAGGAGGAATGATGGATGACAAGGTTTTAAGCGCAGAAGAAATTAAAGAACTGGCCAAGATTCCTTCTCAGGAAGAATTATTAGCAAAATTAGTAGGCAGCATTAAATCTCCAATCAGTGGATTTGTTAATGTCTTAAAGGGTAATATTAGAAACTTAATTGGTGTATTAAGCGCAATAGATAATAAATAAGCAACTTCTTAATTTTGGGATTTGTCAGCTTCATTTAATAACGGGCTGACAAGCTAATTCTTAAGAAGTTAATATAAAAATGGCTGAAGAAAAAAAAGACGAACAAAAAAAAGCTTCTGAAGAAGCTGGACAAGAAAAGACTGAGGAGTCTAAACAAAAGCCTGAGCAAAAAGAACCTAAAAAAGAAGAGCCCAAGCAGGAATCAAAAAAAGAAGAAAAAAAAGTAGCTGATAAGGCGGAAAACAAAGAAGTGAAAGTACCGGCTAAATTTAAAAAATTGGTTGACGAAATTGAGCAAATGAGTGTTTTGGATTTAGCAGAATTGGTTAAACTTTTGGAAGAAAAATTTGGAGTTAGTCCTATGGCCGCAGTAGCAGCTCCAGCAGCAGGAACAGCAGGCAGTGGAGAAGAGGAAGGTGAAGAAAAAAGTGTTTTTAACATTGAACTAAAAGATGCAGGCGCTAAAAAGATTGACGTTATTAAAGCGCTTCGAAAAATCATGGACAAAGGATTAAAAGAAGTCAAGGGATTAGTTGATGATGCGCCTCAGGTTGTAAAAGAAAATGTTAAAAAGGAAGAGGCTGAAGAAATTAAGAAAAAGCTAGAAGAAGCAGGAGCAACTGTAGAATTGAAATAATATATTTAATTTCTTGTTAATCAAAAAAGCCGTATTTACGGCTTTTTTGCTATTATTAATACAATCTAAGATCTATAATTTGAGTTTAAATACTTTTTTTTCACATAAAAAATAAATTTCTTTTTCATTTCCAGTAACCCAAAAATCAGAAAGTCGGTTAAATTCTTTATTCACATACTGATTTATTATCTCTCCTTTCCTGTTTAAAACAATTAAGCGCCTGTTCTCTGGATCGGATATATATAAATGCTTAAAATCAGATTCAACAAATAATTTGTTATTCCCGGATAATTGCTGATTTAATTTTAATGGTATTTGGCGAACTTCTTTTCCTTGAAAATACTCAGTTATTGTTCCTTGGGAATTGAGAACATAGATTGCGCCATCAATAGCCATGGATTGAGCAGTCTTTAATCCTTCTTCAGGCTGCGATAACCAACTTTTTCCATTAATGGTTTCTGCCTGTATTGACGATAAAGGATATTTTATAATCTCACCCTGCTGGGAATTTAATATGTAGAAATTAGAAAGAAACCTTCCCAAGCTTTGAATTTTTTCAATAGAGATTTCCGGGCTTAACAGGTAAGCTTCATGTTCTTTTGTGGCGCTGTTGTAAATATAAGCTTTGCCGCTTTGTCCAAACAAGATTATTTGTCCAGAATTTAAAGAAATCATTTTCCTTAATTCGTCTTTTGCGGAAATGAATATTAGGGTTAAAGAATTTTTTTCTTCTGTACTCAAATCTGACTTATAAAGAATGCCTGAATCCAATTCGTAAAAATATAGACTATTTTCTGCTTTACTAATTCCTGCAGGATTAACAATAAATCCAGTCTTAGAAAAATTTAAAACCTCCTCGAGCTGATTCACCCTAATTACGTTATTAATGCTGTCTTGCTGATTTTGATATTTTTCCTCTAAGGTAAAGGCTCTGGCAATGACCTGCTCATTGTTTTTTAAGGATGCTTGTCGGGCATGATCAATAAGACTAGAAAGCAAGGACTGGTTTCTTTCTATTAATGCTCGGGCCTTATCTTGCTGTTGGTAAATTAAGGCAGAATCTATCTTTTTTTGAATTGCTTGAACTTTTTCAGCTAACTGATTAAATGCATGCAGCTTGGTTAAATAATTAATCTTTTGAACAGTAAAATAGGGGAGAATTAAAATTAATAAAATTAAAATTAATGAAATAATAAATGCAGGTTTGTTTTGATCTTTTAAATAATAATATTTTTTTCTAATTTTGTATTTTTCATTTAGTTTTTGAGGAATTTTGCGAGTGGTTATTGTTATCCGCTGGCAAACTGCAGTTTTTCCTATTGCTCTGGTTACTGGCCTCAAAAGCCTGAATCCTTTGCCCAGGAGTATAAATATAACTTTGAATGTGGTTCCGATTTTTAAAATTATAGGTCTAAGCTTTCCAATGCTAATTCTTTTTTGCTTGGTTATTTTTTGTTCAATTTCAGGGCTAGTTTTTACTATCTGAGGAGCAGTATCAGTAACAAACACTGGTTTTGCCTCTAATACCAGACTGACTAATGGAGGCTTAATTGATTTAGCCCTGGCTAAATTTTCAAAATTCAATATTATCCGATTACAATCTTTTGTAGAAAGCGCTTTCAGCTCTTTCAGGGAAGCAAGAGTTAGAATGTTTTTAGTGCCTAATACTAGTTTATCCCCGGGTATAATTTTTCCACTAGCAATATTATTAAATGTTTTTAGGGGAGGAACTTTTTCTGAGTCTGTGAATTTTTTTTCAATGTGGCTTACGCCCCCTTCTCTAAACAACTTAATCATTATATCTCCAGCCTGAGTGACATGAAGCGTGTTTTCGGTTAAAACACCACAAACAAAATGAAAATTGCCCATCCATTCTGTGTTTCCTTTTTCAGCAAAGTCGGCTAAATAAAGGTTTGCCTTGTTAAGGCTGGCCTCTAAAGCTTCTGCCCCGGAACGTTTAAAATCAGAATAAAATTCACGCTTAATTACCGAAATTAGCAGATTTAAAAGAAAGTCAGTGCTTTTATACTTGTTCTTGGGAATATTATCTATTTTTCCCAACATAAAAAGAGTACCCAATTTGGCCTCCTCAATGTTTTTTGGCTCATAGACAAAAAAATCATAAACACAGTCTGGATGTTTAGTTTTTCCTATCCCAGGGCTTTCTACTGGCCTAATAAACTCTTTAGAATAAAATTGAAGATTATCTTCTGACATCGTTCTTATTGTAGCAGTTTTTAAGATGCTTTACAAGCTTTTAAAATAGGGTTATTATTAAAATATATCAGGTTAATCAATAAAAATATGGCAAAATCTAAAACAAAAAAGAGTTCTAAAAAAAGAACTACAAAAAAAAGAAATAAAAGAAGAACAAAGAAAAGAACAACTCCAAAGAGAAAAACAAAGTCAAGAAAAAAAACTCTTAAAAAGAGGCCCACTAAGAAAAGAAAATCCTCCAAAAAGAGGGGAGCTTCTCGAAAGCCTAAAAAAAGAACTACAAGAAAGAAACCAACAAAAACAAAGAGGTCCTATAGAAAAAAAAGAAAAACACCTAGAAAAAAGTATAGAACCAGAAAAAAACCAAAAACAAGAAAGACAACCAGGCGAAAACCAAAACAAAGATCACAAAAGAGAAAATCAGTTAAACGAAAGCGGGCCAAGAAAAAATATGCTCCTAAAAAGAAAACTAGAACATATCCTAACAAAGGATCTCTAGAGCAGTTATTTGAATCCGGTCCAAAGGTAAGGATTATGAAGCTATTTTTCAGAAATCCTGAAGAAAGCTTTTTATTTAAAGATGCAGCAAAACTAATGAGGATGAGAGCAGACACAGCCAGAAAAGAAATGAAAAAATTAGAAACAATTGGACTGTTAAGAAGTAGAAAAATATCCCCCCGAAAACAATTATTTTCTATTGACCACAGCTTTAATTTCCTTAACGAGCTTCGAGAATTAATCTTAAAGGCCAGTCCAGTCCCCAAAGACAGACTATTAAAAACAATCAGAAAATTGGGGAAAATTAAAATGGTTCTGGTTTCAGGAATATTTCTCGGAGAAGATGCCCCTAAAACTAATCGCGGAACAACTCGTACAGATTTGCTGATTGTAGGAGATAATGTTAGCTCTAGAAAAGTAAGCCGGTTTATAAAAAACATTGAAGCTGAAGCAGGAACAAATGTAAACTGCGCAGTAATGAGCGCTAAAGACTTTAAATATCGGTATAACATGTACGACAGATTTGTAAGGGACTTGATTAACGAAAAATCAGAGTTTTTAATGAATAAATTGAAGTTTTAAGGGCATTTAGTTCAGTGGTAGAACGTTCGCTTCACATGCGAAAGGTCGCAGGTTCGATCCCTGCAGTGCCCATTTTAAACGATTAAATTTAATTTAATCGTTTTTTTGTTTATGGTATAATAAAAATGATGAGATTGATTTTGAAAAAACCAATAATTTTGCAGTTTTGGAAATGGTATTATACAGAAGCAATAAAAAGCCTGATTAACATTTGGAAAAATTTTATTATCTTTGTTCAGGAATACTATTCTATTCCTTTGCTGTTAAAAACTTTAGTTGCTCCTTGGAAAAGGGATGTTACTCGCAAGCCTCGAGGTTTGGATATTAAAAAACTTCTTGAGGCTTTTACTTTTAATGCTATTTCCAGAACTATTGGATTTTTTGTTAGGTCAGTAACAATTGTTTTTGGCTTAATTTGTTTGTTGGGCGTAATTATTTTAGGATTTGTAGCTTTAATTATTTGGTTAATCCTTCCGTTTGCACTAATATTCCTTGTTATTATGGGAATATTGTTGCTTGCAGGTTAATATGGGGTTTGATTTAAAATCAACAACTATTTATCAGATAGTTAAATTGGCAAAAGTATTTTCTCCCAAGTTAGTACTTGTTATGAACTGGCTGTTTTTAATTATTACTTTTTCGTTATTAGTAGTGTTTTTAGGCAATCAACCGTTTTTACAATTGAGCTCTGGTCAAGTATTCGGTCTCTTTTTAATTGTATTAAGCTTTAATATTTTTGGATGGATTTGGTTAATATTTTTTAAGGCTGTTTTAAGAGAAAATACTTTACTCAAGGTTCCTTTAGAAAAAGTAACCTCTTTTACAGAAATTGAAAATTTAAATTTAGCTGAATATTTAGACTTTATAATCGTAGATGCTTTAATTGATGCTATTAACTTTTGCAAACGAAAAAGGATTTCGCTTACGGCCTTAATAGTAGTATTGTTCTTATTCAAGAATGAACGGGTAAATAAAGTATTTGATAAATTAGGAATTGCTAAAAAGGAAATAAAAAGGGCTGTAAGCAAAAAAGAGGCAAATCTAAAACCCAGCAAGTTATTGTACAGTCAAAACTTTTTAAAAATTATTAACCAATCGGCAAAAGCAGCAATTGCAAATTTTCACCGCCAAATAGAGGTTAAGGATTTTTTAGTAACTGCTGCAGAATACGATAATGATTTTAGGGAAATTTTATTTGACAACGATCTTGAATATGCTGATGTAAATCACGTAATTGCCTGGGACAATTTTATCACCTACGAAGCTGAATGGAAAAGCAAGTTCTGGAAACTAGAAAATCTTTTAAAAAGGCCCGGAATTGGAAAACAATGGGCAGCCGGGCATACTGTCAATGTTGATAAATACGCTACAGATGTTACCAAATTAATAAAACATAAAGACATTCCTCTTCACGTTGTAGGAAGAAAAACGGAAATTGAAACCATTGAAAGAATCCTTTCGCGCAGAGGAGAAAATAATGTATTGGTGATTGGTAAGCCTGGAGGAGGAAGATCAACAATTGTTTACAGTTTTGCTAAAAAAATCATGGAAGGAAGATCTGTTCCGGGATTGAATTACAAACGAGTATTGGAAATAGATATGCAAGCAATGTTTGCAGGATTAAAAACCCATGGAGAAATTTTGGATAGATTTAAAATTGTTTTTTCAGAAGCAGCAAATGCTGGCAATGTCATTTTAATAATTGACGACATTCATAACTATATTGGAGAACAAAAAGGAGTAGGAGGATTGGATATTTCCTCAGCATTAACCTCTTATCTTGGCTCTCCTGAACTTCAAGTTATTGGGGTAACTACTTTTTCAGGATTTCATAAAAACATTGAAACCAATCCCGCAGTTATGAACTTCTTTGAAAAAGTTGAAATTGAAGAACCTTCTAAAAAAGAATCAATGTTTGTTTTAGAAGATTTGCTTCCTAAATTTGAAAAAGAATATGGTTTAAAGGTGGGATATAAAGGGTTAAGAACGGTTATTGACCTCACCGACCGATACATTCAGGATGTTCCTTTTCCGGAAAAAGCAATTGATTTCTTGGGAGAGGTAATGGTGTATGTAAAAACACAAACCAATTCTCGAGTCGTTCTTCCGGAGCATGTTGCCCAGGTTATTTCTCAAAAAACTAAAATACCAGCTGGAGAAATTCAAAAGACTGAAAAAGAAAAACTATTAAAACTAGAAGAATACATTCACCAGCGGGTTGTTGACCAGGAAGAAGCTGTTAATGCTCTAGCAGATGCAATGAGAAGAAGTCGGGCAGGAGTTGCTGGACGGAATAAGCCTATTGGGACATTTTTGTTTCTTGGTCCCACAGGGGTAGGAAAAACAGAAACTTCCAAAGCATTAGCAGAATCATATTTTGGCTCAGAAAAAGAAATGATCCGATTAGATATGTCTGAATACCAAAGCATACAATCAATCAATCGCCTTATTGGCTCTTCAGACGGAACTCAGGGACTATTAACCAATGCTATTAGGGAAAGACCTTTTTCTTTGGTTTTGTTAGATGAAATAGAAAAAGCTCATCCGAACATTTTAAATTTATTTCTCCAGGTTTTAGATGAAGGACGTTTGACTGATAATTTGGGCAGGACAGTAAGCTTTCGAAATTCAATTATTATTGGAACATCCAATGCTGGCGCAGAATTTATACGCCAATATCTCGGTCAAGAAAAAAAACCTAGCTACGATTATGCTGCATTTAAAAAAGAACTGATAAATAATCTTTTAGAGCGGGGCATTTTTCGACCAGAATTTCTTAATCGTTTTGATGCTACAATAACCTTTAAGCCTTTGTCTCCAGAAGATTTAACATTGATTGCGAAATTAATGCTCCAGAAATTAAACCAACGTCTTGTTCATGGAAGAGGAATTCAGTTAGTAATAACTGATGAGCTGGCAAAGAAAGTAGCAGAATTGGGATATAATCCTGAATTTGGAGCAAGACCGATGAATAGGGTTATCCAGGATAGGATCGAAAATAAAATTGCTAAAAAAATACTATCTGGCCAGCTTAGAAAAGGAGATGCTATAGAATTAAAAACTGAAGAAATTTAAAGCTTTAAAAGCGAATATAGTTTAAATAACCCAAAATAGGGGATAAAGTGTGGAAAAATAAATAGGTTTAAATCCAAAAATGGCTCTGTAGAGCCATTTTTATTTTACAAACTAATTGGTCTTTAGCTGAAATCCCAGGGTTGACAGAGGACATAAAGGTGGGGTAGAATTAAATTGTAGTGGGTAATTGTGGATAATTTTGGGGATAAATAGCTGAATTTGTGAATAACTATGCTAATTGGAGAATACAAACATACAATTGATATTAAAAAAAGGTTGGCTATTCCTTCTAAGTTAAGAAGAGAGTTGGGTGCAAAGGCAGTTATTACCAGGGGATTGGATAATTGTCTTTTTGTTTTTCCTCAAAAACAATGGAGCAAGTTAATTCAAAAATTAAGCAAATTACCCTTAGGGCAAAGAGACACAAGAGGATTTACGCGATTGATGCTGGCAGGTGCAAGCGAGACGGGATTAGACAAATTAGGGAGAATTCTAATTCCTGACTATTTAAAAAAATATGCAGGACTAAAAAAGAATGTAGTTATTGCCGGAGTATATAATCGTTTGGAGATTTGGGACGAAAATAAATGGAAGTTGTTTAAACAAAGCACTGAAAAGGAAGTAGATAATATGGCTGAACGTTTGGGTGAAATTGGCGTATGACAATTCACCAACCTGTTCTTTTAGATAAAGTTATTGAATATTTAAATCCAAAACCAAAAGAAAACTTTGTTGATTGTACAGTTGGAGCCGGGGGACATAGTCTGGCTATTTTACAAAAAAATTCTCCTGGTAAAGTGCTAGCTATTGACTGCGATCCTCAAAGCTTAAAATATCTTAAAGCTAAAATCAGAGACTTAAAACCGAGCACTGGTACGAGCACTAGTAAAAGATTGATTTTAGTTAATGACAACTTTAAAAATTTAGAAAAAATTGTCCAGAAACAAAAGTTTAAACCTGTAAGTGGAATTCTATTTGATCTTGGTTTATCCAGCTGGCATTTGGAAAAAAGCAAACGGGGATTTAGTTTTAAAAACAATGAACCCTTAAAGATGGGCTTTAGTCCCCAGTCCGAGATTGCTGCCAAGGTTATAAACCAAAGCTCAGAAAAAGAATTAGCGGAAATTTTTAAACAATATGGAGAAGAAAGATACAGTTACAGAATCGCAAGAGCAATAAAAAAAGCAGAAAAGCCAATTTATACTACTGAACAATTACGAACAATCATTAAACGTGCTGTTCCTTATCATAAAACCAAGCGCGGACAGATAAATAGAGTATTAGCAAGAATTTTTCAGGCTTTAAGAATCGTTGTTAATGATGAATTAGAAAATTTAAAACAAGGACTTGAGCAGGGAATAAGAATTTTAGAGCCCCGGGGAAGAATGGCAGTAATATCTTTTCATTCCCTGGAAGACAGAATAGTCAAACATTTTTTTAAGCAAAAAAAACAACAGAAAATCATAGAGATCCTTACTAAAAAGCCAACCACTGCTAGCCAGCAAGAAGTTGAAAATAATCCTCGCAGTAGAAGTGCAAAATTAAGAGCAATAATAAAAACTTGAATTTAAAATTTAAATTAATTTCGCGATAGGAGTTATTAAATTTAACATTGAGGTTTACCCAAGGTCTTGAGTGCTTCTACTCAAGCCAAGCTTGGGTCCTTAGGTGGGGAAGCACCCCACCCAAAGACCTAAGATAAATATATGTCTTATTCTGTAAGCTTTGCTCAAAAAAATAGTGTTTACTATCGAAGTAAACAACGTTCCTTTTCTGCAAGAAAGGGAAGTAAAAAAAGAACAATTGCTTTTCTGTTGATTTTTTCTATAATTTTATTTAGTATAATATATATAATTCAAGCAAATAGTTTGGCTACCGGAGGATATAAGCTTCAGGAACATAAACAAGAATTAACAGAATTGCAAACAAAACACACAAATCTTAAATTGAAGTTATCTGAAATTCGCTCACTTCAATACTTGGAGCAAAGAGTCGAAAGCCTTAACATGAAGGCAATAAGCGGAGTTGAGGTAAAATATCTATCTCCGACTACTCAGGTGGCCGCACGATAGAAATATGAAAAATTCCCGCATCTATATTCTAGTAGCCTTTATTTTTTGTCTTGGTTTTGTTTTAATTTTTCGTCTATTCTCTGTTCAGGTTGCAAATCACACTTTCTATAAAGAACTGGCCTTCAACCAACACCAAACACATCAAATCCTCTTTCCTGCAAGAGGAGAAATTTTTATAAAAGACAGGTTTTACAACCAAGACTCCTCTTCAGAGCTTTTTCCATTGGCATTAAATAAAGAATGGTCAATGGCTTATGCTGTTCCTGAAAAAATCAAAGACGTTAAGGAGACAACAGAATTATTAGCTCCTTTGCTGGAAATGGATAAGCAAAAATTAGAGCAAATTTTAAGCAAAAAAAACGATCCTTACGAGCCTTTAAAACATAAGCTTTCTAATGAGATTGCTGAACAAATAAAAAATTTAAATATTCCGGGCATAAAATTAACTTCTGAAATTTGGCGTTATTATCCTGCTAATGATTTTGCTAGCCATGTATTAGGATTTGTTGGGTTTTCTGAAAATAAGCGGGAAGGACAATACGGAGTAGAAGGTTACTATGAAAAAGAACTTAGCGGAAAAACTGGATTTGTTGAAGGGGAAAAAGACAACCAGGGTCGCTTAATCGCCATTGCCAAGCAATACCTTCAACCTGCCAAAGATGGAGGAGATTTAATCTTAACTCTTGATCCTAATGTCCAGTTTTTTATAGAAAAGCAGCTTAATCAGGTTGTTGATCGCTACAACGCTGAGGGAGGAACAATTATTGTGCTTGATCCCGTGACTGGAGCTACTAAGGGATTGGCAAACCAGCCCAGCTTTAATCCCAATGAATATTCAGAAGTGGAAGATATTAATGTTTTTCTGAATCCAGCCACACACAATATTTTTGAACCGGGATCAATATTTAAACCCTTTACTGTAGCTACGGCTTTAGATAAAAAATTATTAACTCCTCAAACTACGTACACAGATAAGGGATATGTTGTTGTCGGAAGTCATACAATTTATAACTCTGATCCCAAACCTCAAGGAACTCAAACTGTAACCCAAATTCTTCAAAAATCTCTAAACACAGGAACAGTTTTCATTCAGGAGCTAATCCCTAAAGAAACTTTTAAAGAATATTTAAAAAAATTCGGTTTTTCTCAAAAAACTGGAATTGATTTAAAGGGAGAAACAACAGGAAACATTTCCAATTTAAATACAGGTCGGGATATAGAGTTTGCTACTGCTTCTTTTGGGCAGGGGATTGCAATCACTCCAATAGAATTAGTAACTGCAATGTCTGCAATTGCCAACCAGGGAAAAATGGTAACTCCGCATTTAGTTGAAAGGATAATTTATGACAATGACAAAGAAAAAATTATTCAGCCAAAAATCAAAGGGCAGATAATCTCTCCAGAGACAGCAGAGCAATTGGTAAAAATGATGGTGAAAGTAGTAGATGACGGCAGCGGAAGCAATGCCAAGATTCCTGGATATTTTATTGCTGGTAAAACCGGAACTGCGCAAGTACCCAATAGTGACCAGCCAGGATATTCAGAAAAAACTATTCATTCTTTTGGCGGGTTTTTTCCTGCTTTTGAACCTCGATTTTTAGTATTAGTAAAATTAAATAATCCCCAAGGAGTGCGATTCGCAGCTGTTTCCGTTGCTCCTGTATTTAAAGAAATAGCAGAATATATTTTAAATTATTATGAAATACCGCCTAGCCGCTAAATAATTTTATAATCCCAACAATGCGTAAAATCCTACAATTCATACTTAAAATATTAACTAAGCTTGTGCTCTGGAAGTATAAGCCAGTGATTGTTGCTGTAACTGGAAGCGTTGGTAAAACTTCGACCAAGGAAGCTATTTATGCAGTTTTAAAAAATCATTTTGGAGAAAATCAAGTACGCCGCAATCAACTTAATTATAATAATGAAATTGGGGTGCCCTTAACTGTGTTTGGGCTAGAAACAGGAGGAAGGTCTATAATTTCTTGGCTAATCAAGTTTATTAAAATCTTCTTGATGTTGATAGTCAGAGAACGATACCCCAGAATCTTGATTGTAGAAATGGGGGCAGATAAACCCAACGACATCGGCTATCTTACAAATTTTGTTAAGCCCAAAGTAGGGATTGTGACTGCAATTGGAGAAATCCCTGTTCATGTTGAATTCTTTAAAAGCCCCCGGGAGTTAATTTCAGAAAAGAAAAAATTGATTGACTGCCTAACCGATAAAGGAGTGGCAATACTAAACTATGATGATCCCATAGTAAGAGAAATGAAAGTAAGGTCAAAAGCAAAAACCATGACTTATGGATTTGAAGAAGGCGCAGAAATACGAGCTACTAATTTTGAGTCTAAAATCGTTGATTCTGAAAAAGAGGGAATTTTTGGATTCACCACCTTTAAATTGAACTATAAAGGAAGTGCAGTTCCTGTAAGGCTAACTAATGCTCTGGGAAAACACCAAATTTATCCAGCATTGGCAGCAGCAGCTGTGGGTATAATTTTTAATTTGAATTTAGTGGAACTTTCTGAAGGATTAAGAAAATACAAATCTCTTCCTGGAAGAATGAAACTAATCAAGGGAATTAAAAATAGTTTAATCATTGATGACAGTTATAACGCTGCTCCGCTTTCCACATTGGGAGCTTTGGAGTGTTTACAACAATTCAATCAAAGAAGAAAAATTGCTGTCTTAGGCGACATGTTAGAAATCGGAAAATATGCCCCTGAAGCTCATCAGAGAACAGGTCGAAAAGCTGCTGAAGCTGTTGACTTGTTACTCACGATTGGTCAGCGTTCTAAATTCATTGCCAAAGGAGCAAGAGAAAAGGGTATGCAGAAAAACAAAATTTCTGAATTCTATACCTCTGAAGAAGCAGGCAAGCCGCTTCAAAAAATTATTGAGTCCGGAGATATAATCTTGGTAAAGGGATCGCGTTCAATGAAAATGGAAAAAATTGTCGAAGAAATAATGGCTGAACCTGAAAAAGCAAAAGAGTTGTTAGTTCAGGAATAAATTCTAAATTTTAAACTAATTATTTTAAAAACCGTTTCTGCAAAGAATTCGGTTTTTATTAACTCTTGACAAATTCTCTTAATGTGATATAATTTAATTAAGATTAGTGCGAAATGAAGCTCATTTAAAATTTGTTTAAGGAGGATAATATTGAATATCAAAAATATTTTTTCTGTTTTTGCTGGATTATTGTTCGCTTTTGGATTTGTACCGTACATCAGAGCAATTTTACGCGGTGAAACAAAGCCAGCAAAAGCTAGCTGGATAATCTGGGGCACGCTTGACTTAATAGTGCTTATTGGAATGATATCAGCTGGCGCTATTAACGGACAAATTCTTTCTGCCGTAATTTGTGCCTGGTTGGTGGTAATATTTGCCTTTAAGTGCGGTACATCTGGATGGAATTGGAATTTACTGGATAAATTCTGTTTGGTGGGAGCTGGAGTTGGGATTTTGCTTTGGATTTTTCTTAAAAATCCTATCTTCTGTATTATAATTAGCCTGAGCGTCATGTTTATTGGTTCAATTCCTACATTCGCATCTGCGTGGCAAGACCCTACTCGTGAAAATAAGATTGCTTGGACATTATTCTGGATATCCTGTATTTTTACAGTTTTAGCCATTCCTGTATGGACACTAAGCGATGCAAGTCAACCTATTATGTTTCTCATAATCCAAAGCATAATGATGCTCATTTTATTTTTCCGTCCTCAAAAAAAATCACAAAAGAGATAGCAGTATTGCTATCTCTTTTCTGTCAATTTGTGCAAGAATTATTAAGATTTGCCCTCTCTTTCTTATTCCCTTAAATTTTGCTAAAATTAATATAGTATGCCTAGGAAGAATATAGCAGTTTTAATGGGCGGAATGTCTTCAGAGCATGAAGTTTCTTTAAATACCGGGAAAAATGTAGTTAAACACTTGGATAAGCAAAAATACAGGATTAGAACGATTACAATTAGCAAGAATGGAGGATGGATAGTAAATAGCAAGAAAATAGGCATTGAGCAGGCACTGGAGGGGATTGAGGTGGTATTTAATGCCCTTCATGGTGAATACGGAGAAGATGGCCGTATCCAGGGCTTATTAGACTGTATTGGCATTCCCTATACCGGTTCTGGGGTTTTAGCCAGTGCTGTAGGAATGAATAAAGTGATAAGCAGAAACCTATTTGAATCCCGGGGATTAAAAATACCGCAAGCAGTTATTGCCCAAGATGCATCCCAGTGCTTGAAACAAAACTTAGCGCGTTTAGGAAAAAAATTAGTGATTAAACCTTCTTGTCTGGGATCGAGCGTAGGAATTAAAATTATTGACAGCAGAGATAAAAAGGGCCTTAAGCAAGCTATAAGCCAAGCGCGAGAAAAGTGCAATAAAGTTATTATTGAAGAATATATTCCTGGCCTGGAAGTTACTTGTGGAATATTAGACCCCGGACCTGATGACAAAAACAAAATTTTAGCTTTGCCAGTAACTGAAATTATTCCCCCAAATGGAAAGTTTTTTGATTACAAAGTTAAGTATGACGGCTCTACGCAAGAAATTACTCCTGCAAGAATTAATAAAAAACTCTCTAAAACAATCCAGGAACAGGCAATTAAAGCTCACCGATCACTAGAATGTCGAGGTTATTCCCGGGTAGATTTCATTTTAAAAAATAAAAAAATTCCCTATGTCTTGGAAGTTAATACCTTGCCGGGATTAACCAGTGAATCTCTTTTGCCAAAAGCGGCAAAAGAAGCAGGTATTGAATTTTCAAAATTATTGGATATAATAATTAGGAATGCTTTTGGCCCCGTCGTCTAGCGGCCGAGGACATCAGGTTCTCATCCTGAAAACAGGGGTTCGAGTCCCCTCGGGGCTATAGTTATTTAATGTTAAGAATATATTCATGGCCAAATCCAAACAAACAAACCTTAGTTGGCACGCACTAAGCATAAGTGCGACCCTGAAAGAAGCAAAAACTAATAAAAAAGGACTAACTGAAAAAGAAACTAAAGAACGATTAAAGAAATTTGGACCAAACAGATTACCGGAGAAAAAGAGAATGCCAGCTATAAAAATATTTTTAAACCAATTTTCTAGTCCGCTAATATATATTTTGGTAATTGCCGGAGTGGTTACCTTGGCAGTACAAGACTGGACAGACTCAGTAGTTATTTTCGCTGCTGTTTTTTTAAATACAATCGTAGGATTTTTCCAGGAAAATAAAGCCTCTAAAATATTTGATAAATTAAAAAAATTGGTTAAGCAGCAAGCAATTGTTATCCGAAATGGCCAGGAAAAACAAGTGCAGCAAGAAAATTTAGTGCCTGGAGACATAATTATGCTTCAACCTGGAGATAAAATTCCTGCAGACGCACGGGTAATCAAGCAAGATAATCTCAAGATTAATGAATCCGCCTTAACCGGAGAGTGGCTTCCCACCGACAAAACAACTAAAACTCTTCCTGAAAAAACAAATTTAGCAGATAGAAAAAATATGGTGTTTACAGGAACTGTGGTTGAGAATGGAAGAGGAAGGGCAATGGTCGTAGCCACAGGATTGAATACGGCCTTGGGGGAAATCGCTGTTTCCATACGAGAATCCAAAGAAGAAAAAACCCCATACCAAAAACGACTAATTCATTTTGGTAGAATTATTACTGCAGTAGTGGGAATTTTTTCAGCAGCAATATTTATCGGGGGAATAATTGCTGGAAAAGATTTTTTAGAAATGTTTGTAACTGCAATTGCAGTTGCAGTCGCAGCAATCCCAGAGGGACTTCCGGTTGCTATGACTGTGATCCTGGCATTAGGCATGGAAAGAATTTCCAGAAAAAAAGGACTAGTAAGAAAATTAGTAGCCACTGAAACTTTAGGTTCAACCCAAATAATTGGCACAGATAAGACCGGAACTTTAACTCAGGCTAAAATGCAGGTTGCAGGCGTATATACTGGAAAACAGGCAATTGCAGGAGATGGTAAAAAGTATTTACGAAAAATAGATAACAAGAATGAGCGCAGCACTCCTAGTTTAGCTTTAAAAATCGGGGCATTGTGCAATGAAGCATTTATCGAAAATCCTGAAGACGCAATGTCTAACTGGAAAATTAGAGGAACCCCCACTGAAAAAGCTCTTTTATTAGGAGCTATTCATGCAGGACTAAATAGAAAAGAAATCACCAAACGGCAACCAGTAGTAGACAGTTTGCCGTTTGAGCCCGTTTACAAATATTCAGCAAACGTACATCAATTAAATAAGAAAAAGAACGTAATCTATGTTCTCGGCGCTCCGGAAATAATTTTAGAAAATGCCAAATATTTGACATTGGACGGTAAAAAGGAAAAGCTGTCTCCAAAAAAAGTAAAAGAGCTTACTAAAATGTATGAAAAATTGGACAGTAAGGGATTAAGAGTGTTGGCTACCGGATATAAAGAGATTAAAAAGGGAACTGTGGAGAATAAAATTAAGGAGTTAGAAAAATCCAAAAAAGGAGATTATTTAGAAAAACAAAAAATTTATGAACAAGAATTTCAGGAAATGGTGTTTGTGGGATTTATCGCTCTTAGAGACCCATTACGAAAAAAAGTTAAGCAAGCAATGAAACTATGTAGAAAAGCAGGCATGACCCCTATAATTATTACTGGAGACCATCGCTTGACCGCGCAAGCAATTGCTAAGGAATTAGGATTTTCAATAAAAGATAAAAATATTATTGAAGGTAAAAATTTAGAAGAAATGGACGATGAAAAATTCAATAATCAGCTTAAAAACTTCAAAATTTACGCACGCGTAGAGCCTAAGCAAAAATTAAGGATTATTAAGGCCTGGCAGGGAAAAGGGAGAGTGGTAGCAATGACTGGAGACGGCGTAAATGACGCTCCGGCTTTAAAACAGGCAGATGTTGGTGTAGCTCTGGGTTCAGGAACAGATGTTGCTAAAGAAGCTTCAGATTTAATCCTTCTAACTGATTCCTTTTCGGTTATTGTGGCTGCAATTGAAGAGGGGAGAGCAATTCTTGATAACATTAGAAAAGTAATTACTTTTCTATTCGCGGATGCTTTCACAGAAATAATTTTAATTGGATTAAGTATATTAGGACAACTTCCCTTGCCTCTTCTTCCTGCTCAAATATTGTGGGTTAATCTCATAGAGGGCAGCCTTCCTGCTGTTGCTTTGGGGTTTGAGCCCCAGGAAAAAGACGTAATGAAGCGCGACCCTGAAGATCCTAAGGCCCCGCTATTAACCAAGGAGATGAAAGTAATTATATTTATTATTGGACTCATTACCACCTTAATTTTATTTGGTTTATTTTTATGGCTTTTAAGATTGAATCTTGACTTGGCTGAAGTTAGAACGATTATATTTGCCGCCTTGACCATTGATTCTATCTTCTATATCTTCTCCTGTAAAAACTTACGAAAAAATATTTGGCAGATAAGAATCTTTTCTAACCGGTTCTTGATATTAAGCTGGCTGTTTGCAGTCTTTATGTTGCTTATTGGTGTCTACGTTCCTGTTTTTCAAACCCTAATTAAAACCGTACCCCTTAATTTGTTTGATTGGGTGTTAGTATTTGGTATCGGGTTTATCAATTTATTTGCTATTGAACTAACTAAATTTTTGTTTATAAGGAAAAAAATAAAATGATCTTTGTTTATTTAGGATTACTTTTCCTATCTATTTATATATTAATTAAGAGCGGAACAGTGGCAATTAAAAAATTAGTGGCCATGGCCCGCTATTTAAGAATGTCAGAATACATTCTGGCGTTTATTCTTATGGCTTTAGCGACCAGCTTGCCGGAATTTTTCATTGGAATCAACGCCGCTTTTAAACAAACCTCTGTTCTTTCTCTGGGAAATGTAATCGGCTCGAATATAGTTAATCTTAGTTTTGTGTTGGGAATGGTGGTAATTATTGGAAGAGGAATTAGAATTGAAAGTAAGATCGCTAAACGGGACGCCTGGCTGGTATTCTTTATTTCCATTTTGCCATTGCTGTTAATAATTGATAAGAATTTGTCTCGCACTGACGGCATTGTGCTTCTGCTGGTTTTTGTTTGGTATCTTAAGCATATTCTCAAATCCAAAGAAGCATTTGAAAAAAGAGTTAACCATTTAAAGCCCAGCGTTGAGGAATTTAAACGATTTACCAAGAATTTATTTATCTTCATCGTAGCAATAACTATTCTGTTGGCAAGCTCCTGGGGAACTGTAGAAACCGCTACTTTAGTAGCAGAAAGTTTTTCTCTGCCCTTGATCCTGATCGGGATCATCTTGGTAGCTATTGGAACCTCTCTTCCGGAGCTAGTATTTGGAATCAAATCCGTAATTATTAAACATGAAGGAATGAATCTGGGAAACTTGATCGGAAGTACAGTTATTAATTCCACCATGGTTTTAGGGGTTACTTCTATAATTTCTCCGATTAAAATAAAGAATCTTGATATGATTATGATCGGAGGATTATTTATGATCTTTACAATTTTACTTGCTAACTTCTTTATTGCCACCAAGGAAAAAATCTCCTGGAAAGAGGGAGTAATTTTAATCCTTGTTTACTTAATATTCTTAGTAGCTGAATTCTTGTTGGGATAATTAAAAAATGTTAAAGTGAATTCATGACCCAATATCTATACATCACAATTTTTATTCTATTAGCAATTATTATTTACCTGATTATTAAAAAAAGGGCCGGCGCAGGAGTGCAATCTCTGCTTGGAGAAATAAAGGAGATTCGAAAAGAACTGTCTGAAGCCAGAGAAAAAAGCATGGATTCAATGCAAAAACAATTGCAAGAAAGCAGTAAGTTAGTTAAAGATGTTACTTCGCAATTAGAAAAAATCCATTCTGATCACCAGCATGTTAAAGACGTTAAGGGGCAATTAGATAAGTTGAGCAACATTTTGGCAAATCCCAAGCAAAGGGGAATATTAGGAGAATATTTCCTGGAAACATTATTAAAGAATGTATTTCAACCTAATCAGTACCAACTCCAATACAAATTTAAAGACGGAGAAATAGTAGACGCAGTTATTTTTCTTAAAGATAAAATTATTCCCATTGACTCCAAATTTTCTTTAGAGAATTATAATAAACTTTATGAGCAAAAAGATCCCCATAAGAAAAAAGGGTTGGAAAAAATGCTAAGGCAGGATTTGAAAAAAAGAATCGATGAAACTGCTAAATACATCCGACCCACAGAAAAAACCACAGATTTTGCATTCATGTTCATTCCCTCTGAGGGAATATACTATGACCTCTTGATAAACCGCGTAGGAGCTGTTAAAATAAGCACATATGATTTAATAGAATATGCATTTAAAGAAAAGCATGTGATTATTGTTTCTCCAACCTCGTTCTACGCTTATTTACAAACCGTACTTCAGGGTTTAAGAGCATTAGAAATTGAAGAATCAGCAAAAGATATTCGAGAAAGAGTAGAAACTCTTAGAAGGCATTTATTGAATTACAATAATTTTTTAGACAAACTAGGATCTCATTTAAGCACGACCGTAAATACGTATAATAAGGCACACAAGGAATTTTCAAAAATAGAAAAAGATACTGCAAAATTGACTGAAAAAAAGAACAAAATAAAGCCGAAAAAAATAAAAAAACCTAAAAAATCATAATTTATTTTCCAATATGTTAGCAATTATTAAAACTGGAGGTAAGCAATATATTGTTTCTCCTGGTGACAAAATAAAGATTGAAAAAATAAAGGGTAAAAAAAGTGATAAAGTTGAATTCACGGATGTTTTAATGGTGGAAAAAAATAAAAAAATTGAAATTGGCAAACCAACTGTAAAAACTGCTAAAGTAGTTGGAGAAATTATCAAACAGGGAAGAGGAAAGAAGGTTATTGTATTTAAGTATAAATCTAAAAAACGATACAAAAAGAAAAGAGGACATAAGCAGCCATTTACAGAGGTTGAAATAAAAGATATTCGCAACAAAAAAACTAAAAGAACAGCAGGTAAACAATCTTCTCCCAAAAAGAAAAAACAAACAAAAAAACCAGCAAAAAAGCCGGTTAAGAAAAAATCAAACAAGAAATAAATATAAACAGAAAATATATAAAGCTTAAACCTCTATTTAAGCTTTTTTTATTTTCACCCCTTCAGGAGTGTCTTCCATCCAATATCCCTGCTGCTTGATTTTCTCTCTAATTTTATCTGCTTGTTCCCATTTTTTTTCTTGTCTTGCTTTTTCTCTTTGTACTATTAATTGTTGAATTTTCTTGGGAATTTTAAGTTCTTTTTTTGTTAATAAATCTAACCCCAATACTGTATCCATTGCTTGAATTGTATTTAGCTTTCCCAGAGCCCTTTTATCTCTCAGCATATTCCATAAAATACTTAATCCTTTGGGCATATTTAGATCGTCGTTAATTGCTTTCTCAAACTGGGAAAAATATTTCTTGTTATTTTTTTTATCCAATTTTAATCCTGCAATAATATTTTTCATACGATCATAGCTCTCCTGAGCTTTTTTTAAATTTTTCAAAGAAAAATCAAGCAAGGAACGATAATGGGCAGTGAGTGTAAAATAGCGGTAGGCTAGGGGAGTAAAGCCCCTTTTTTGTAAATCTGAGATAGTGTATAACCCCCCTGTGCTTTTGCTTATCTTTTCCCCTTTAAAAACTAAGAAAGCGCCGTGCATCCAATAGTTAACTGATTTTTTATCGGTAGCAGCTTCATTTTGGGCAATTTCATTAGTATGGTGAACAGGAATATGGTCTGTTCCTCCAGTGTGAATATCAAACGGAACCCCCAGGTATTTCATTGACATTGCTGAACATTCAACATGCCAGCCAGGAAATCCAACTCCCCAAGGACTGCTCCATTCTTGCTGTCTTTCTCCGGGTTTCTTGGAAAATTTCCACAATGCAAAATCAGTAATATTTTTCTTTTCTCTCAAATCCACTCTTTTCCCGGGTTTGAGTTTTTTCTTTTTTAATCTTGCTAATTTTCCGTAATCTGACAATTTAGAAGTGTCAAAATATATACCATCCTTTGTTTTGTAAGTATATCCTTTTTTCTCAAGAACTTTTACCAAATCAATCTGTTCCTGTATATGTTTGGTTGCTTTCGACCAAATATCGGGCTCAATTATATTCAACTTTTCAAAATCTTGCTTAAAAGCCTTCCAGTAATAATCTGCAATTTCACTGGCTTTCTTTTTTTCTTTTTTAGCTGCTTTTTCTATTTTATCCTCGCCAGTATCAGCATCACTAGTTAAATGCCCAACATCGGTTACATTCATTACATGTTTTACAGTATAGCCATTATGGACTAAGCTGCGTTTCAAAATGTCTGCGAAGATATAGCTTCTTAGATTTCCAATATGCTGATAAGAATAAACAGTTGGCCCACAGCTGTAAAGGCCAACTTTTTTATCTTTTATAGGTTTAAAAACTTCTTTTTTTCTCGTAAGAGTATTGTACAGTTTAAGCATAAGAACTTTTATAGCCACTTTTGTTTTTTAAAGAAAACCAGCATTCCTGCAGTAGCAACTAGCATAATCCCAAAAATCATCCAAAAATCATATTCGTGCCCCACAAGAGGAAGAAATTGAGTATTCATTCCAAAGATTGAAGCCAGTAATGTGAGCGGAAAAACAATTACGGAAAATATAGTTAAAATCCGCATAATGCGATTGGTGCGGTTGGAGACTAAGGAATCATTAGTTTCTCTTAGAGCTTCAATGGTTTCTTTGTGATTTTCAAGTATATTCCAAACGCGTATATAGTCTCCGATGATATCCATAAAGTATGGACGCATGTCTTTGCCAAAAAATTTTAATCCTCTAATTTTTAATGATTCCAAAACAGTTTTTTGGGGCTTGATTGTTTTTCTAAAATCAAATATATCTCTTCGAACCCAGGAAATTATCTTTACCACCTTTTCACTTCCACCCTCTTTAAAGGTCTTATCTTCAATCTGATTTACTTTTTTACTGATATGATCCAACTGTCTTAGAGAAAAATTATACAGTTTTTCAAGTATGCAATGCAGAAGCAGAGCAGGGGTTTCACTTAAGGCGCGCTCCCGGGATGTTCTATCTGTCTGGCATTTTGCCAAAAACTGTTTTAAAGGAAGAAGATCTTCATAGTGAACAGTAATTAAAGCATTGGGGGTAATCAGAAAATCTACCTCTATAGATTTATTTGTTTTTTTCTGGCTATCATAGAAGGGGAAATGAATGACCATGAATAAATAATGATCGTAATGCTCTACCCGGGGACGAATAGTGGGAGTTAAAAGCTCATCTAGGGTAACGGGGTGAAATTTAAATTTTTTCTTTAAATAATCAAGATCTTTTTTACTGGGGTTTTTAACATCAATCCAAATATTCTTTTTATGTTTAATAATATTCATAATTGTTTATAGTTTATTTCTTAACTTAACCTTAAATATATTATATCACATCTAGAAATATTTTCCTAACAACTTTGTGGATACATGCACAGGGGTTGACAGGTTTTTCCCGCACGATTATAATACAATTAGCAGTCTTCTCTTAAGACTGCTAATCAAAATGACTGACCGCCAAAAAAAAATTATTACCCTCTTAATCAAGGAATACGTAAAGCGGCCAAGGCCAGTGAGCTCTAGCTTATTAGCTCAAAAATACAAGCTGGGATTAAGTCCGGCAACAATCAGAAATGAAATGAAAATATTGGAAAGGCTAGGATACTTAGCCCAGCCGCATACATCAGCTGGACGTGTGCCTACAGAGAAAGCTTATCGTTTGTTTATTAACTCTTTAAGAGAAAAAGAGGGAAAAGAATCTCCAAAGCCCTTAAAGAAAGCTTCGAAAAATTTAAAATTAAAACAATCTGAAGAAATTCTCAGAGAAACAACTAAAAAGTTAGCGCAAATGTCAGGAGGATTTGCATTTAGCAGCACTGAAGAAGGGGAATTTCTTCACCAGTTTGGTTTAGCGAATTTACTGAAAGAAGCAGAGTTGGAAGATGAAGATTTTTTTACAGAAATAACTCAAATAATGGAAGAACTTGATAAACACTTTGATAAACTGCTTAAAAAAGTAATTGAGAATGAAACCAAGGTGTTTATCGGCAAAGAAAATCCATTAGGAAAAACTAAAAAATTAACTTTAATTATTTCCAGCTGTAAAACTCCTGAGCATAAACAAGGAATAATCGGGCTATTGGGTCCAATGCGCATGCGTTACGAACAAAATATCCCGTTAATAAATAAATTAAAGGAGATATTAGAAGAACATGAGCAATAAAAAAGGGGATGATAAATTAGAATATGAACCGGAAGACGACAAAGATTTTTCAGAGAAAATAAAAAAGCTTAAGAGTAAGCTCAAATCCTGCCAAAAAGAAAAGGCAGAATATCTTGCTGGCTGGCAGCGGGCAAAAGCGGATTTAATTAATTACAAAAAAGAGCAGGAGAATAAAATCTCTGAATACTACAAATTTGCAAACGAAGGATTAATTTTAGAAGTTTTACCAGTTTTAGACAGTTTTGAACAAGCATTAAAGCACATTTCTAAACCTGAAAAAGAAAATATTCAGCAAATATACAAACAATTAAAAAATATTTTAAAAACCAATGGAGTTGAAGAGATTCCAGTAATAGGAAAAAAATTTAACCCTGAATTTCACGAAGCAGTTGAAGAAGTTAAATCTAATAAAAAATCCGGAGTTATTATTGAGGAAGTTCAGAGGGGATATAAGCTCCATGGAAAAACAATTAGAGCAAGTAGGGTTAAAGTTAGTAAATAATTCTATCCGCTGCCCACAAAGGTTAAAGGAGATAAATCCAGTACAACTTCAGAAAACGGAATGTTAAAAATTTCTCTTCCTAAAAAAACCGAAACTAAAAAGAAAAAATCTCTGTTAAAATTAAAAATAAAAAGAAATAAATAACAATTTTGAGATTAAAAATTTATGATTAGGGAATTTGAATAGGTGATTAATTCCCTAAGTCAAAATTTTTGATCTCTAATCTTATTACCATGAGCAAAATACTAGGTATTGATTTAGGAACCACTAACTCTGCTATGGCAATAGTAGAAGGTGGGGAACCAAAGATAATTGAAAATAAAGAAGGAAACAGGACAACCCCTTCGATAGTTGCAATTTCCAAAGATAAAGAAAGATTAGTTGGCCTTTTAGCTAAAAGGCAGGCAGTTACTAATCCTAAAAACACGATTTTTTCTACTAAACGATTAATCGGCCGTAAATTTTCTGATCCCGAAGTGCAAAGAGATAAAAAGCTGTTACCTTTTGAAATGCAAGGGTCTAAAAACGAAGGAGTAGAAATTAAATTATCTGATAAATGGTACCGACCAGCAGAAATATCAGCAATGATTCTACAAAAAATGAAAAACGATGCCGAAGATAGGTTGGGTGAAAAAATAGAAGAAGCAGTAATCACTGTTCCTGCATATTTTAACGATTCTCAACGAAAAGCAACTAAGGATGCCGGTAAAATCGCAGGATTAAAGGTTAAACGAATAATCAACGAACCTACTGCAGCTGCCCTAGCTTATGGATTAAATAAAAAGAAGGATGAACAAATTGTAGTTTTCGATTTTGGGGGAGGAACCTTTGATGTTTCTGTTCTAGAGGTTTCTGAAAATACTGTAGAGGTAAAAGCTACAGGTGGAGATACCCACCTAGGAGGAGACGATTTTGACCAAAAAATCATTGACTGGCTAGTTGAGGAATTCAAAAAAGATCAAGGAATTGATTTGTCAAAAGATCAATTAGCCCTGCAAAGATTAAAAGAAGCAGCAGAAAAAGCAAAGCATGAACTATCTTCAACCCTAGAAACCGAGGTTAATATCCCCTTTATTACCACTGATTCCAGCGGGCCCAAACATCTTAATATAAAGTTGAGTAGGGCTAAATTAGAAGATCTGGTAGGAGAATACATTGACCGCGCGACCAAGAAAACCAAGGAAGTGATTAAAGATTCTGGATTTAAAATCTCTGACATTGATGAGGTGGTTTTGGTTGGCGGACAAACCAGAATGCCAGCAATCCAAGAAGCAGTTAAAAAACTATTTGGAAAAGAGACTCACAAAAATATTAACCCCGACGAAGTGGTAGCTGTTGGAGCAGCAGTTCAAGCAGGAATTTTCCAGGGAGATGTAAAAGATGTATTACTGCTTGATGTCACTCCTCTTTCTTTAGGAATTGAAACCTTGGGAGGGGTAATGACCAAATTAATCGAAAAAAACACTACTATTCCTGCTTCTAAAAGTCAAATTTTTTCAACTGCCGCTGACAATCAACCCTCTGTAGAGGTTCACGTTCTTCAAGGAGAAAGACCAATGGCCGCAGATAATAAAACTTTGGGTAAATTCATCTTAGACGGCCTTCCTCCTGCACCCAGAGGAGTTCCACAAATTGAAGTAAGTTTTGATATTGACGCTGATGGTATTTTAAGTGTTTCTGCTAAAGATAAGGCAACTGGAAAAGAACAGTCGATTAGAATAGAGGCATCTTCAGAATTATCCAAAGAAGACATAGAAAGAATGAAAAAAGAAGCAGAGGCTCATATAGAAGAAGACAAAAAGAAAAAAGAAAAGATCGAAGTTAAGAATAAAGCTGATACTTTAGTGTACACTACTGAAAAGACGCTTCGAGAACACGGTGATAAGGTAGATTCCAAAGCAAAGCAAGAAATTGAACAAAAGATTGAAGCCCTTAAAAAGGTAAAAGACGGAAACAACTTTGAAGAAATTAAAAAAGCCTCTGACCAATTATCTCAAGCCATCCAAAAAATCGGATCTGATCTTTATAAGGCCCAACAAGAAGCTCAAAAACAAGAAGAGAAGTATAAGGATGTTAAGGGTGACAAAAAAGATAAAAAAGAGAATGAAGACATAGAAGAGGGCGAAGTAGAAGAAAACGATGATGAAAATAAGGATAAAGATAAAAATTAAATATTCACATTAATATCCACTGGCGTTTAAGCGTCAGTGGATATTAATAAATCAAATTCTATGTTTAAATTTTCTAGCGTTCAAAAGCAAATTATTTTAGGGATAAAGATCGTTGTTTTTGGTTTATTGGTCTGGCTCTTCTTGCACCAAGTATTTTATTCGGAATTAAATTTAAGTTTTTTAATTCTAGCTATACTAAGTTTAATATTCTGGACAATAGCTTTTTCTATCGGAATTCTTGTTTTAGATAAAAAATTCCTATATCCGGCATTTATTTTGAGCTTGTTTTCCTTTTTTATTTTTTTCCAGGGATCGGGCGTGGGACCGTTAGAATTCAGAGAAGCGCTATATTACTTCTTAATCTTGGCTTTGGTTTTTGTTAGTTTTATTCTTTTTCGAACAAGGGTATTGCATGATAAAAAAACAAGAATAAAATTGCACTTTTGGAAAATTTTGAGAAGAAAGGGGCTTGGCTGGATGTTTACTCTTCTTTGCTTGTTAATAGCTTTTGTCTATTATTTTTCTCCTGCTCTGGGAGCATTTTCTTCAGAAGCTGGTTTCCAAATTTCTGAAGGTCTTATGAACACAATTTTGAAACCATTAAGCTCTTTGGGTCCGGAAATAGAAGATTTTGCTCGTGAGTTTATTAATTCCCAAATCAGCAGCAGCCAGGGACCAATAAAAACTTATGTGCCTATTGCCTTAGCTGTGGGATTGTTTTTATCCTTAAGAATAGCTGTTATCGTCTTGGTTCCAATTGTATTATTGCTAACAGTACTCTCTATTAAGCTATCTGTCAGTTTGGGATTTGTTAATATTGATATTCAAAAAGTTGATGCTGAAAAATTGGAATTATAAAAAGCCCATCAACTAAAGACAGGCTTTTAATGTTTTATTTTGTTTTTTCAAAAATGTGATTTGCAAAAAAATCTTTTTGAATTAATTTCCCTTTTATTTCAAAGTCAGTTATACGAAAATATCTTTCCTTTAAACCGCATTCTTTAGCAATTTTTCTTATAAGTCTGGGGTCTGGCTGTGAAAAATATTTTACATTTCCAGTAGAAGAAATGAGTAGCTTGTTGTACTTTCCTGGAATTTGTTCTTGAATGTAGCTAAGGGAAAACTTTCCATTGGGCTTTAATAAATCAATTACTGCTTTTAATGAAGAATAAATCATTTGTTTGGGCGTATGAACAAGCAAAGACGCACAAGACCAAATGCCATCAAAAATTTCCGAGCAAGAAGAAGATAAGTTGTGCATATCTCTTTGAATAATTGCAGGAAAATATTTAGGATCAATTGTTTTAGCATATTTAGCAATTATTTTAGCAGTGGCTTTAAGCATTTCTTTAGATCTGTCCAGAGCAATTACTCTTAGCTTTTTTCTAGGAACAGCAAATTTATCAATAACCCTTTCCCCTTGATAAATTCTTTGCATTAACTGTTTTCGTAGTTTCTGACTCTTAGTGGCCATAAAAAGGGTATCTCGGCCATTCCCACAGCCAAGATCGCAAATACAGGCATCTCTGTTTAGCTTTTGCATAAAAACAAGCAATTCGTCTACAACTCCTTCAGTTATATGAGGATCGGAATTAAAGTGATTAATGGTCCGATCGTAAACTTCAATGGCGTGATGAATTAAATCCGATGCCGACAGTGAATTAATTATTTCTTCAGTATGTTTATCCAGTTGCTTTTGGTTAATTTGTCTAAATTCCTCTTTTTTCCGAATACTTAATGCGCTCATCACTACTTTTTCTAGATTAGTTAAATCTTCCAATTTTACCTCCTTGTTTTTAAGGTTCAATTCTAGAAATTTTATACTAACACAAAACAAAAATATGTCAAAAGATTATTACACAATATTAGGAGTTTCTAAAAATGCCTCTAATCAGGATATAAAGCAGGCTTACCGTAAGCTTGCTCATAAATATCATCCGGATAAAAAAGGAGGCGACGAAAAAAAATTCAAACAAATAAATGAAGCTTACCAGGTGCTTTCCAATGATCAAAAGCGAGCCCAATATGACCAATTTGGTTCTGCTTTCCCCGGACAAGGAGGACCATCTGGAGCTTGGGGGAATGGAAATTTTGAAGATATTTTTAGAAACTTTGGAGGTTTTCGTAGTGCTAATTTTGACTTTGATGATATTTTTTCTTTTTTCAGCGGTTCTCCAGGAGGACAAAAAAGAACCAGGGAGTATAAGTCTAAAGCCAAAGACATTGTAGTAGATTTAGAGATTACCCTGGAAGAAATTTATAACCGTGCGAATAAAGAAATAAAGTTGAGAAAAAATGTAAAATGTCCAAAATGCAACAGTAGCGGACGGGAGCCAGGAAGCGCAATGAAAAAATGTTCAACCTGCAACGGCAATGGAGAAATTCATCAAACCCAAAAAACCATCTTCGGTTCTTTCAGCCGAATAACTGTTTGCCCTGATTGCCACGGGGAGGGAGAAATTCCTGAAAAAGCATGCACTAAATGTCGAGGTAGGGGAACAATTAAAGATGTTCAAGCTATAACTATTAATGTCCCTGCTGGAGTTGACGATGGCCAAATTATTAAATTAGAAAGACAAGGAGAAGCAGGAGGTAAAGGAATAATTCCTGGCAATTTATATATCCGCATTCATCTTGAAAAACATAAAGATTTCACCAAAAAAGGAAATGATATTTATTACGAACTCCCAATAAAGTTTACTCAAGCGGCCCTGGGAGATAAGGTTGAAATACCTACTCTTGAAAAAAAAGTTAAATTAAAAATTCCTTCAGGCGTAGAGTCAGGAAAACTTTTAAGGATAAAAAATAAAGGATTGCCTCAAGCAGATGGAAGCAGGGGAGACCAGCTTGTTAAAATCAAAATCAATACCCCTGAAAAACTCTCTAAAAAAGAAAGGGAGCTTTTGGAAAAACTAAAAAAAGAAGGTCTTTAAAATTTACAATTTTTAAAAATTGCAATATAATACTTAAAGAAAGTGTTTGTAGCTAATTTAAACATGGATAATAACAAGTTTTTAAAAAATACCCACGATCAACTTTATAAGCAGAAAATAAAAAAACCTCTCAAGAAGAGGATTATTTTGATTGTGGGCATAATATTAGCCTTAATCATTTTTGGAGGATTTTTTTATAAAGCTGGATTTACATTTAGTAAAATTATTGAAATTAAAAATATTACCTGGAATAAAATTTTTGGAGAAGAATTGCCTCCCAGTGAATATACTCCGCCCAAGGACGAGGATAGAATGAACTTTTTACTGTTAGGAATTCGCGGAATAGGAGACGATAACGGCGGAATGCTTACCGACAGTATAATGATAGTAAGTTACAAAAAAAGCACTGGGCAAGTCGCTTTAATTTCTATTCCGCGAGATCTTTATTTAAAAATGCCTGGGGAAAAGTTTTATGAAAAAATTAACAGCGCTTATGTCTCAGGTGAGAAATTATACGGCAATGGACTGGATTACAGTAAAAAAACAATTGGTTTTATAACTGGTTTATACGTTGACCACGCAGTAGCAGTGGATTTCCAGGCTTTTGAATCTGTTATTGATACTTTGGGAGGAATAAGCATTCATTTAGATCAACCGTTTATTGAAGACAAGCAATGGTGGTGTGATGAAAATGGAGAGAATTGTAAAAAATTTGTTATTCCTGCCGGAGATCAGGTTTTGGATGGCGAAACAGCCTTATTGTACGTAAGGTCAAGATTTTCAAGTAATGATTTTGATCGAGCGCGTCGTCAACAGCAAGTAATGCTTGCAGTTAAAGATAAGTTGCTTTCTTTAGATGCATTGACTAATCCTAAAATAATCAATAACTTGTTTAATATCGTTGCGGACAATGTTAAAATTGATACTATGCCTTGGAAGTTTCCGAGTTTAATTAATCTCGCTGCAAAAGCTGATGCTGAAAATATTATTAGAAAAGTTTTTGACACCTCAGAAGACGGCCTTCTCGAAGAAACTCAAAAAGATGGAATTTATGTTCTCATTCCCAAGCAGGGAAATTTCAGCGAAATCCGAAAAACCTGCCAGCAGATTTTTGAATTATGAGTCTATCAATTATTGTTACCCATCATCATACTCCAGAATTGCTAGATCTTTGTTTGAAATCAATTCAGAATACTTTAAAAAGTATTGATTACGAAATAGTTGTGGTTGATAGTGAAACTAGTTGTAAAACTAAAGAGTTAATTCGGGAGAAATATCCTCACGCCCAACTTATTACATTCAAAAACAATATCGGCTACGCTAAAATAGTAAACGCAGGATTGAAAAAAATAAAAGGAAACTTTGTTTTAATTTTAAATGCTGATATTATTATTCTTGAAGGTGCTGTTCAAAAAATGTTAAAATATATTCAAGAGCGTCCTAGTGTTGGAATAGTAGCTCCGCAACTAATAGATTTTACCAACAATATTCAAGATTCTTGTTTTGCCAATCCTAGCCTGAAAGCAATAATTGCTCGCAGAACCTTTTTTAAAAAAACCAAACGGGGAGCAAAAGCAATTAATAAGTTTATTATCCAGGGCAAGAAAATTAAAACGCCAACAGAAGTAGACTGGGTTCAGGGGTCTGTTATGCTAATTAGCAAACAAGCAATCAGAAAAGTGGGTTTTCTAGATGAACGTTTTTTTATGTATTTTGAGGATGCTGATTGGTGTAGAAGGTTTTGGCAAAAAGGATATAAGGTTATTTATTTGCCCACTGCTCAAATGGTTCACTATTACCATCGCAGCAGTAAAAAATGGGGAGGATTTATAGATATTCTTTTAAATAAATATACTCGAGTTCATGTCATAAGTGCATTAAAATATTTTTGGAAACATCGAAAATCAAAGAAAAATGAATCCTAAAACAAAAAAATACATTTTAATACCGGCTATAATCATCCTGGTCGCTGTAATTTTCAGCGGAGGCTTTTATTTGGGAAAGAAGTCAATACCAAAACCGACCCCCTCTGATACTATAATCATCAATCGAGAACTGGGGCAACCAGAGTCAGTTGATTTTAGTCTTTTCTGGCAGGCTCTAAAAAGATTAGAAGAAAAGTTTGTTGATCGGGAAAAGATTGACTATCAAGAAATTGTTTATGGGGCAATTTCCGGAATGGCTAATTCTTTAGATGACCCCTATACTGTTTTTATGAAGCCGAAAAAAACAGATGAGTTTACTGAGGCTGTAGAAACCGGAGGAAGTTTTGAGGGCGTAGGAATGGAAATAGGAATTAAAGGCGGAATTCTTACTGTAATTGCCCCTTTAGAGGGCACACCTGCATATAAAGCAGGAATTAAAGCTAAAGATAAAATCCTTAAAATCGACAATGTTTCTACAGAAGATTTGCTTCTAGAAGAAGCAGTGAATTTAATCCGTGGAGAAAGGGGAACCGAGGTTGTTTTAACTGTTTCTCGAAAAGGTTTTGATGAGCCTAAAGAAATACCTATTGTCAGAGATAGAATTCAAATCCCAATAGCAAAATGGGAGTTGAAATCTGGACAAAACAAACAATCAAATATTGCATACATTAAAATTTATCATTTTACTGGAAATTTGCCTAAAAAGTTTCAAGAAATTGCTTCTGAAATCTTAAAAGTAAATATTGACGGCTTTATTTTGGACTTACGAAATAATCCTGGTGGATATCTTGAAACAGCAGTAGAAATATCTAGTTGGTTTATTCCCAAGGGAGAAGTAGTAGTTATTGAAGATTGGGGAGAAAATAAAGATCAAGAAAAACACAGAAGTAAGGGTTATAAAAAATTTCAAGATATTCCGATAGTAGTTTTAATCAATGGGGGATCAGCTTCTGCCTCTGAAATTGTGGCTGGGGCATTAAAAGATATTCGAGGAATAGAGCTGGTAGGAGAAAAAACTTTTGGAAAGGGGTCCATACAGAACCTGGAAACATTTCGAGACGGCTCTTCCATAAAAATAACTATAGCAAAGTGGCTTACTCCTTCAGGTATATCAATATCCGAAGAAGGTTTAACGCCAGATATAGAAATAGAGTTAACTGAAGAAGATTTTAATGCTGATAGAGACCCCCAACTAGATAAAGCAATAGAATTGTTAAGTAATTAATTACTATGCTATAATAAAACTAGAATCATGAGAATAATCCTTCTTAAAGATGTAGAAAAATTAGGTAAAAAGGGTGAAGCAAAGGAAGTAGCTGGCGGTTACGCTAGAAATTTTTTAATTCCCAAGAAATTAGCAAAACCTGCAACTAAAAAAGCCTTGGAAAAATTAGAAAGAGAGAGGCAAGTAGCTGCCCAAAAAGCAGAAAAAGAGCTTAAGCAAATTCAAGAGCAAGTTTCTAAAATTGACAGGCAGGAAATAGAAATCCCTGTTAAGATCAAAAAAAATGAAGAAATCTATGGATCGATTACTCCTCGTAAAATTAGTCAGGCTTTAAAGAAAAAAGGATTTAAAGTTAAAAAACATCAAATAAAATTGAAGGAGTCTATTAAAGAATTAGGGGAATATCCAGTTACTGTTAGTTTTGCTCATGGACTGGAGGCAGAAATAAAAGTAAATATAACTGAAGAACAAAAAGAGAAAAAATGAGTAAATATATTTTTGTGGTTGGCGGTGTTATGTCCGGAATAGGAAAGGGGATTGCCACCTCTTCTATTGGTGCAATCCTTCAGAGCAAAGGATTCAATGTCACTGCTATTAAAATTGATCCTTACATAAACGTTGACGCTGGAACAATGAACCCGATTGAGCATGGTGAGGTTTTTGTGACTGATGACGGCGTGGAATGCGATCAAGATATAGGAAATTATGAACGATTTTTAAACAAAGAAATTTATTCTGATAATTACATGACCACCGGTAGAGTTTATGAGGCAGTTATTAAACGAGAGCGAAATTTAGAATACGAGGGACGATGTGTAGAGGTAGTTCCACACATTCCAGATGAAGTTATCAGGAGAATCCAAAAAGTTGCCAAAAATTCCAAGGCAGACTTTGTGCTCATAGAAGTCGGAGGCACAATCGGAGAGTATCAGAACCTTTTATTTTTAGAAGCAGCCCGCATGATGCACTTAAGACATCCCAAGGATGTCTTATTTGTTTTGGTAAGCTATTTACCAGTCCCTAAAATAATTGGAGAAATGAAAACTAAGCCCACTCAATATGCTGTACGAACCTTAAACTCAGCTGGGATACAGCCAGACTTTATCATTGCCCGCAGCGAGGTACCGCTAGATAAACCTAGAAAAAGGAAAATTTCTGTGTTTTGCAATATCAATAAAGAAGATGTTATTTCTGCTCCAGACATTAAGTCGATTTATGAAGTGCCGATCAATTTTGAAAAAGACGATCTAGGGCAAAGAATTTTAAGCAAGGTTAATTTACGATCTAGAAAACAAGGAAAAGGGTTAAATAAATGGTCTCGTTTATTGAAAAATATTCACAATCCTCGAGAAAAAGTTAATATTGGAATTATTGGTAAATATTTTGATACTGGTGATTTTACGTTATCTGATTCTTATATCTCCGTGATCGAAGCTGTGAAACATGCCTGCTGGAAATTTCATAAAGAACCAGAAATCCATTGGCTAAGTTCTGAAAAATACGAAAAAGATAAAAACAATCTCAAAGAATTAAATAAGATGGATGGGATTATTATCCCCGGCGGTTTCGGAAGCAGGGGAGTAGAGGGTAAGATTAAGGCCATAGAATTTGCTCGAAAGAAAAAAATTCCTTTTTTGGGATTATGCTACGGAATGCAATTAGCAGTAGTGGAATTTGCTAGAAATATTTGCGGACTTAAAAACGCTAATACTACCGAAATCAACAAAAATACCGAGTTCCCAATCATTGACGTCCTGCCGGAGCAGAAAGGAAATATTAGAAAAAAGAATTTCGGAGCTTCAATGAGGTTGGGAGCTTATTCTTGTCAATTAGCTAAAGGAACTAAAAGTCACAAGGCTTACAGTCAAGATAACACTTCCGAGCGCCATCGCCACCGCTATGAACTAAACAATAAATTTAGAAAAACTTTAGAAGAAAACGGAATGTCAGTTGCTGGAATTAATCCCGAACGAAATTTAGTGGAAATAATAGAATTAAAAAAGCACCCCTTCTTTGTGGGTACTCAATTTCATCCAGAATTAAAATCTCGACCTCTAAATCCTCATCCTTTATTTAAAGAATTTATTAAATCCTGCATCAGTTCTTCAAAACAACATTAACCATTTTGGTTTTCCTTGAATTCCCGTCAAATTTCTTCTTGCTCACAGCTTGAAACTGAACAACCCCCTTAGCAGTAGCATACAGGGTATCATCATTTCCCCGGCGAACATTTTTGCCGGGGATAAATTTTAATCCTCGTTGGCGAATAATAACTCCGCCGGGTTTTACTTTTTGCCCGGCAAATAACTTTACCCCCAGGTATTTGGGGCGAGAATCACGACCTAATTTAGTTGAACCAGCGGATTTTGTTTTTGCCATACGACTTATATTCTATTATAAATTGAAAAATTTATCAAGGGCTTTAACCTTCTTTTTTGATTTTTAATGTTTTATATTCTTTATTTTTCTTTTTGGCTTTTTCAATTTGTCTGCGAATAGAGCGGGGGAGAGTTTTAAGTATATTTTTAAGCTTTTTATCGTCAACCGTTAACACTTCTTCCCATCTTCCTATGGGTTCTAAAATTTTCTTTATTTTACGATCTTCGTACTTAAAACGAGCCTGAGACGAGCGGGTAATATATCCAAAATCAGAAAAAATACGTTCTATATTTTTTTTATCAAGATACTGATTAATTAATTCTTTCAATTCTCCGATACGATTGCGGTTTTTTTTATTCTGCTCTTTTAACTCAAAAAATTCTTTAGTGATTTCTTCAATTTTTTTATCATCGGTAGTTTCCTCTTTTTCAAATTTATGCTTCCACATCGGACAAATATTCTTATATCCGCACCAATCACAAAGAACAGAAGGGCGGGGCTTAAATTCCTTATTCTTGATTTCAGCTAATCTCTCCCAGATTTCTTGCTCAACCTCTTTTAGTTGTTGCTTGTTTCTGGTGGTACTGATTGCTTCCTGGTGTTTTAAATAATAGAAAGTTAATTTAATATTCTCCAGCCCTCGTTCAGTAAGCTTTGGCCAACGATTAATTAATCCCAAACAGTAAAGAGAGAGTTGAAGACTGTTGTCAGCAGTTTGCTGTGAAGGAAGTCGTTTTGCAGTTTTATAATCAATAATCTCTATGCCGTGTTTTGTTTTGTCAATCCTGTCAATAATTCCCCTCAAAACACATTGCGAGGGAATTGATTTTGTCTGCGATGGATTTTTCAGAGTTACTGTAAAATTAACCTCTGTGTCAATTACAGTAAAT
Source organism: uncultured Candidatus Saccharibacteria bacterium (assembly GCA_964449235.1). Classification (GTDB taxonomy): domain Bacteria; phylum Patescibacteriota; class Minisyncoccia; order RBG-13-40-8-A; family JAUWHN01; genus CAYVAX01. The sequence goes on from CAYVAX010000001.1 coordinate 72,561, forward strand.
TTACCTTTATTTTTTAAATAGTATTGGTTATAATAATTCTTTAGGATATTAACTGCTTCTGAAAAATATACTAAATCTTCTTGTTCGTCATTGAAAGATTCACTTTCCCAAATATCTTTCAAATAATTAAGCAACTCATCAAGGGTTGGGGGAGCAGGTTGCTGAGAATGAAAATATTGTAATGCTTTGTGAAGCTTACTGCCAAAGATTGCCTCTTTAGACTTTGGAGTCTTTATTTTGTCTATATGTCGAAACTTATATTTGAGCGGGCATTGACGAAAAGTATCGAGTGCAGAATATGATGTTTTTACTTGACTATCTTTCATGTTTATGTTAGAATAAAAACACAAGAAAAGAAATAAATTTTTGTTATATTTTACTCTACTATAACAAAAATTATGAACTTTTACAATTTTAAACAAAGGAGGAAAAAATGAGTAAAAAAATTCTTATTCTTAGTTTAGTAGCCTTTTTGGCTGTATCCTGTAAGTTTGATATAGTTGGTCCTTCGAAGATTACCGAAGACTCCACCGCTTCAGTTTTGGCAAATTGGGATCCATATATCGGAGTACATGCATTCAATACTGCGATCCAGAAACCTCATTTAGAAAAGCTGATTCAAGCTGGACAAATGAGCGGAGCTCGTCTAGATATAGACAGTCCAGAATCTCAAGAGCTAAGTAGATGGTTTTCAAGCAGGGGACTTGAAGTATTGGGAATTTTTCCCAACAAATATCTCAGAGATCCTAATGTATGTCAGATTTTTAGCAGCAAGGTAAGCCTCAACGGAAATATTAACTATTGGGAAATCGGAAATGAAGTGAGCGGTTTTATCAACATGAACCCAGAAGAATACATGAAAATTTTTAAAAAGGTGTTCTATTATGCTAAATCCCATCATCCGAATATTACTGTCATAAATCAGCCGCCTCCTGGTAATGGAGGTGGAGCAGATAACTTTAGAAGAATGATCGATGCTGGACTTGATGATCTCTGCAGAGACGGACTTGAAATTGTTAGCATCCATTTTTACTCTGAAAGTAGCACTCGAATTCATGAATTCAAGCAGCAGATAAGTCGATTACCTATTAATACTAGAATCTGGATTACAGAAGCTAATCATCTGCCTGGAGATTGGTCAAAACATATTGAATATGTCAATAAGGTCTATCCTCAGCTCAGAAATTCTTTAAGAGCTGAACGTATTTACTGGTACGTATTTTCGGCAAGAAGTAGTGAGTTTAGCCTTGTCAAAGGACTTGCAGACGGTTTAGCAGCAGAATATAGTCCGCTAATGAACATTCTCGTAGGAGAAACCAGCACTAGCACTATCAGTAACACCGATGATTATAACTACACAACCCTTGAAGATCCGGAAAGTATTCCAACACATCACAGGAGAACAAAAACAACCAAAGAGGAAAGAGTCAACAAATTAAGGAGGAAAAAGTGAGGATACTTAGAATTAAAACATTTCTCATTTTATTTGTAGCGCTTACTATTACAGTTAATGCTGAAACTACGATTAAAACTGGATTATCTTTTAACTTCGGACAAGTTGAAGATTATAAATTTAACATTAACAGCGTAGAACTAGAAGTAGAACAGTCGATCTATAAAGGATTTGGTTTGGGGATTGGGATCAGAAAAGATATAGACTGGCTTCATAGCGGCATATATCTCAGGCTGTATCCTAGCTATCGAATACAAATTTCTGATAATTTCTCTCTACCAGTAGCAGCCGGAGTAGAATATGGTATGCCTGCTAGTAAATACAACAATTACAGCACAGAATATGATGGCAATAAACTGATTTCTCATAAGTGGATATACATCATTCAGAACGCGTCCTTTCCTGATAAACTTAAAGAAGGTAATACTGGCACCATTTACCCATTCATTTCTTTGGCCGCCAGTTATCAGTTAACAAAAAGATTATTTATGGAAGTGGGGGTTCGAGCTCAGTTTATTAAATTTCGAGTAGAAAGTTGCAAATTCCACCCTTCAATAGAAGTTGATGAAAGTAGCAAATGGAGTCCAATTGGGACGATTACAATCAAAATCGGCTACAAATTTTTCAAAAAAAATGACGCTTGAGTCAATCAAGCGTCATTTTCTTATGGGCTCAACTTTTTACCGCTCATTCTTGTTTATTCTTTTAACGGATGATATTTTTTATGGATTTTGTGAGCAAAGCGATCTGAGCCATGAACATAACGAGTGGTTGTATCCAAAGACTCATGACCTAACAATACCTGTATTGCGGCTGGATTAGCGCCTGCCTCTGCTAAATAAGTAGCAAATCCATGGCGAATTGAATGTGCAGAAAGCGGAATATTAATACCCAACATTTCCCTGTATTGTTTTATTTTTCTTTGTAAATAACTCGGGTCTAATTTTTTGTTTTTTTCCTTGGTCCTACTACCAGAATAGGGGATAAAGGCAAATGAGGAATCATCTATTCTTTGTTCTAAATAATTATTTAGATGTTTTTGTGCTCGCGGAGTTAGATAAACAAACCTTTCTTTTTTTCCTTTCCCTTGAATAAAAATTCTGCCCTGCTTATCAATTTGGTTTAATTTAAAATTTAATAGTTCAGAAATTCTCATTCCGGTGGAAAAAAGAACTTCTAACATCGCTCTATTTCTTAAAGCAATTAATTTATTCTTTTCAAATCTAGTAGGTGATTCTATTATTTTTTTAATTTCCTCAAATTCTGATACTCTGGGATGTTTTTTTTCGGTCTTAATTAATTTTATTGCCTCAGCCGACAAAGGAGATTTATAGTCCATATCAATTAAATATTTGACATATGAACGAAGAACCGAAAGCATTCTATTAATAGAGTAACTGCTTAATTTCTTAGTTCCTGCTTGGTTTTTAGGAGTTTTTCTATCAATCGAAGTTAGATATGCTTTATAGTTAAGAATTGTTTTTTTATCAATATTTTCAAATTCGATTCCTTCTTCATCTAGAAAATCTTCGAACACCTTTAAATCTCTTTCGTAATTATAAAGAGTTTCATCAGATAAATTATTTGTTTTAAGGCTTAGAAGAAAGTCGTCTAAATAAGGGAGAACAATTTTTTTTTCCATAAGCTAAGTTATGTTATTAGTTCTATTATGTATTCTTCTGATAGTTTTAGTAGGGTAGTTACTCTTTTTTTGATAACTTAAAAAGTCTAATATATACTGAGATAAAAATTTTTGATTTATGCAGTGGTTTAGTTTTTTAGGATAATGTTTAATCTAGTTTTAATTTATTTAAAGATTAGAAGGGGAGTGGTACTAAATTTATTTACGTAATAATTTGTATTCATTGTTCAGTGCAAGGGTTATTATACTGCATTATCTATATCTTTATAATAACTGACCTCTAAGCGGTGTCAACACTCCCCTTGTGGATAAATGTCTTACAAAAATTATTTTTTATTTTTAATTTCTCTTAAAATTCCCATGGGAGTACTCTCATCGCTTTGCCCTAAGGGATTATCTTTTAATGCTTTGGCTATTATTTTTTTGGTTCTTTTCTTAATTTCTGGACTAGCCCCTAATATTCTTACTCCCAAATCATTGGCATCAACAATAACTACCGGACATCCTGTCTTGTTAGCTATCTGTTTGGCTACTTTTTTAGGATTTTTAGGAGCTTTACTAGCATATTTATTATATGGAGGAATTGCGTAAGGAACCGGACCATCAACCCCCCTGGCCTGATCCCCGGCAATTTTATAAAAAACTCCTTTAATTTTAAATAATTTTGCTAATCCTCCAATGCCAGCTGCTAGAAGTATTCGCAAAGGTCCAACCTCTTCAATCGCTAATTGCATTGTTTCCGGAGACGCTAACCCTATTCCTCCGGGATTTTTGTATACATACTTACTTAAAAAAACAGCCATTTTAGACGGTTCTATCTCCTTTACTGGATAAGCGCGTCCTTGATTAATGGCTACAATTTTTTCAGCTATAAATAATATGTCTCCCTTTTTAAGTAATTCCTTGGTATATTTTTTAATTAATTCTGTTAAATTTTTATCTTCCAACTTGATCAATTTGGTTTTAATTGGATAACGGGCAAACTTTTTACCATTAACCTCAATAATTAATTTTTTCTCCGGATTGGGCTTTGTGTTCATAAAACTTTAATAATGAATAATTACCGGCGTGCCTATGTCCGTCCAGTTATAAACCAGCTCTGCCTCCCCTATTCCCAGCCTCACACAGCCATGAGAAATCGAATGTCCTAAACTCCAAGCTGATTCTCTAACTCCGTTAATAAATGGAAGCTCGTGAATGCCATTCTCTTGCCCTCCAGCGTTATAAATCCCTATCCAATAAGGCATTGTCCATCTTTGCCCATAAGTTCCCCCATAAGCCACAGGGAGCTTAGTGAGCGCTAAAAATTCCCCGGTTTTTGTTGGTGTGCTTGACTTTCCTGTGGAAACAAGAAATTCACCAACTATTCGTTCGTCTTCCCAGAGAATTAATTTGTGAGTAGATAAATTTATTTCTATTTTCTTAACAATATCTTTTATCTCTGGAAAAACAGAGGGCTTGGTAGGTTGAATTACAGGAGGGTAGAAATAAGGGTTAGAGGTAATCGGAATTGGAAAAATAAGAACAGTACTTATAAAAACAGCTAAAATAATAGCGCTAATCCATTCTAATTTCTCAGAACGCCTTTTTGTCATATTACAAATAATCCATTGGATTTAATGTTGCTCCTGTAGGCACTAATCCGCAAGATCCGACTCGTTTTAAATAAAAAGTGTTAGAAGCATAAACTCCAAAATGTAAATGACTTCCTGAAGAATATCCCGAGCTCCCTTCATAGCCGACAATATCACCTGTGCTCACCTTGTCTCCTATGCTGTATTTACCGTAAGCAGATAAGTGAGCATATAAAGTGGTTAAATTATTTCCGTGTTTTACAGCAATCCAGCGCCCATATGAACCGCCAAGGCAATAATTATCTGTATTTCCTATAGCCCTTACTTCCCCGTCGCTAGCCGCTCTAATTGGCGCTCCGTATCCAGCAGCAATGTCTATGCCATTATGAAAGCCGCTTTTATATAACTGCCTACTCCAGGGGGTAACTCCGTACCCTTGAGTCAAAATGCCTTCATGGGGCCAAGAAAGAACTCCTGAGCGAGGACTGGGAACACTTTCAGGATCAAGGGTTAATCGCAGCTCTTCTTCAATTTTAAATATTTCTTCTCTAATTTGACGCTGTTTTTCTTCAAGCTCGCTTAACAAGCTTTGGTAGTGTCTTTCCTCTCCTCTGGTCTGTTGTAAAAGATAGCTTTTTTGAGACCTTTGCCTGCCCTCAATCTGTTTCTGGCTATAAAGCTGGGCATTATACTCCTCAAGATCTTTCTTTTTTGCTTCCAGGTCTGCCTTTTTTTCTTGTAGAACTGCCTTTAGAGCTTTCAGAGATTCTAGATTTTTTTGAAGATTTTTTTGAAGCAATTTAATGTATTGAACTTGGTTGAGAAAATCTGAAAGGCGTTCGTTTTCTAAAACCATTTCTAACAAGCTCCGTTTGTCATATTCATAAATAGTTCGAATGGTTCCGGCAATACTTTGCTTGTTTTTTTCAATCTCTTTTTCTTTTTCATATATTCCTAAATTCAGTTCTTGGATTTGGAAACTGGTAGCATCAATTTTGGCAGAAGTGAGATTAATTGCATTCTGTAATTTTCCAATTCGACCCTCAATTATTGATAGCTGACTCTGAAGAGTGTTTTTCTCTTGCTGCGCTACATACAATCCTTGTTCATATTCTTCAGCTCGTGCTTCTAATTGCTGAATTTCTGCTTCTTTTTCCTTAATTTTAGTCCTTAGATCATCGAGTGTTCCTGCCTGACTTTTTTGCACAGGCAAAAAAATTAAACTAAGGCATATAATACAAATAATTACTATTGTTTTTTTCATTTTAACAATGTTTGAGCATAATTAACTCTAGCCAAACTTTCTTCTTTTCCTAAAATGTCAGCAATTTCAAAGGGTCCGGGAGAAGCCTTTTTCCCTGACAAAGCAACTCTTAATGGCCAAAGAAGTTTTCCCCTATCCCCTATTTTTTCTGCTTCTGGCATCAATCTTGCTTTTAGTTGTTTAGTAGTAAATTCACTTTCTTTAATTTTAGACAAGATTTTTTCTAATTTGTCAAGAACTTCTGTAAGTTGTTTTTTTGACATCTGTTTCCATGTTAATAATTCTGGTTTGTAGTCGGGCTGCCTAAAGAAAAACTTAGTTAACTCTCCTATTTCAGAAAGCTTTTTTATCCTTGTTTGTTCCAGGGCAATAATTTTTTTAATTTTTTCAACTTCAATTCCTTTTTTTGTCTGGGTGTTAATAAATTTTTGCTCAATATAATATCCTCCATAAGCCGGAGGGTATTGTTCATTTTTAAACTCCGGTGCTATTATCTCGCTTTTTACTAAGTACGGCAGACATAACTTTGTAAGCTTATCAATTGAAAGCTGCCTGATATAGTAACCGTTGAACCAATCTAATTTTTCAATATTAAATATCGCTCCTCCTTTTTGAACTTTGTCTAGAGAAAATTTCTTGATTAACTCTGTCATCGAAAAAATCTCTTCTTCTTGCTTGCTGCGATTATCTGGTCCCTGGGCAGACCAGCCTAAAAGAGCCATAAAATTAATCATTGCTTGCGGCAAATATCCCTGCTGTTTATACTCAGCAATAGAAACTGATCCATGACGCTTGCTAAGTTTAGTCTTGTCCGGTCCTAAAATCAAAGGCAGATGAGCAAATTCCGGAACTGGTATTCCTAATGCCTTGTAAAGTAAAATCTGTTTAGGGGTATTGGAAATATGATCTTCTCCCCTAATTACATGACTGATTTTCATTTCATAATCATCAACAACTACTGCAAAATTATACAACGGAGTTTGTAAGTCTTTAGCTATAGAAAAATCCCCTAATAAGCTGCAATCAAATTCTATTTTTCCCCGAATTAAATCATTAAACACAATTTTATTTTTGTCCGGTCTAAATCTTAAAATTCCCTTCTGTTTATTTTTACCAGGGGGTTGTTTGTTAAAATGATTACAAATATGCACTGGGGGCTGTTTTCTTTTTAGTTTTTCTTTTCGTTCTTCCTCTAGTTCTTTTTCACTGTGATAACAATAGAATGCTTGTCTGGAGTTTAAAAGTTTTTTTAAATATTTAGCGTATGTTTTGGTACGCTCGCTTTGTTTATAAAATTCATCCCATTTAATTCCTAGCCAGCTAAGACCGTCGATAATGTCTTTTTCGTATTTAGGATCAGAACGTTTTAAATCAGTATCTTCAATGCGTAAAATAAATTTTCCCTTATGGTGGTTTGCAAATAAATAGTTGAATAAGGCTGGTCGTGCTGTTCCAACATGCAGCAATCCAGTAGGAGAAGGGGCAATTCTTACTCGTGGTTTTTTATTAATTTTTATTGGCATAATTTTAAAATTTCCTCAGCAATTTTTTGATTATTATCGGACTTATAAAACGACTTCGCCTTGTCTCCCATCTCTTGCGCTTTTTGAGGATTATCGGCAATCTCAAAGATGTTGCTCAAAAATAAATTCATGGTTAGGTTGTTCTCTTCAAGGGCAACTGCCCCTCCAAGACTGGTTAAAGCCTGGGCATTTTTAGCTTGGTGGTTAGAAGCGGAATTAGACAGAGGAATAAGGATGCTGGGCTTGCCAACAGCAGCGATTTCAAAAATTCCTCCTGCCCCTGCACGACTAATTATTAAGTCGCTAACAGCGTAAGCGTGTTTTAATTTTTCCTGGCTTAAAAAAGGATAAATATGGTAGCTTCCCTTCCTGTTCGGTCCAGAACTGTGTAATAATTTTTCTTTTTCTTGTTGAATAAATTTAAAATTGTTTTTTCCGCAAATATGAATCAGTTCATATTTTTCCAACAATCGAGGCAGAGTATTTAATACCAATTGATTTATTCTTCTTGCGCCCTGAGATCCTCCCATAATTAAAATCACTGGCTTTTCTGAAATTAAATTAAATATCTTTCTAGCTTTTTCTTTATCTCCGTCAAGCAATTCTTTTCTTACAGGGTTTCCTAAAACAGTTGTCTTTTTTTTAGGAAAATAATCAGTCGCCTCTGAAAAAGACACTATAACTTTCCTAGCAAAGCGAGCTAGCAATTTATTGGACAATCCCGGAACACTGTCAGATTCATGAATGATAACTGGAATTCTATATAACCAGCTGGCAAGTACTACTGGAAAACTTCCATAGCCGCCCTTAGAAAATACCACATCGGGCATTATTTGAAATAAATGCCATAGGGACTGAATAAAACCAATAGGAATTTTCAATAAATCAATAAAATTGGCTAAGCTAAAATATCTGCGAAATTTTCCAGCTAAAATGAATTTGGCTTGTAATTCTTCTTTTTTAAAAGCGGTTTTGGCAAAACTATCTGGACCTAAATAGAAAAACCTTATCTGATGATTATCAATTGTTTTTTCAACTTCAGATTTAATTGCAATAATTGGATATACATGGCCACCAGTGCCACCGCCGGTAAATAGAATTTTCATGTTTTTGTATATTTAGATATGTTAATTAATATTCCCATTCCTATTAAGGACATTATCATTGAAGATGCCCCATAACTTATAAACGGTAATGTAATTCCCGTTAATGGAATAAGCCCAACAATAGCTCCGACATTTACAAACGCCTGAATTATAATCCAAAAAGTAATTCCTGCTGCCGTCAATCCAGCAAATTTATCCGGACTATTTTTAGCTATTCTTAATCCTCTTACCGCTAGTCCTAAAAACAACATAATCAAGATTGTTGCCCCCACAAAACCTAATTCCTCAGCAGTAATCGCAAAAACCGAATCACTAGCTGGTGAAGGCAGATAATTATATTTCTGCCTGCTATGCCCCCATCCTAGCCCAAATAAACCGCCTGAACCTACAGCTAATAATGCCTGCCTTATTTGATAGCCAATGCCCAGGGGGTCAATTTCAGGATTAAGAAATGCTAAGAGCCTATTCATTCGGTATGGAGCCAGCTTAATTAATACAAATAAGGCCGCTATTCCTGCTAGCCCAATACTTAAAACATGCATAAACCGTGCACCAGCTAAAAAGAAAACTGCAATTGCAATTGCCGCTATTACCACCAGAGTCCCGATATCAGGTTGAGCAATAATAAGTACTCCGATTGCTGTTAACATTAGCAAAAAAGGAAGCGCGCTGTAAGAAAACGTTTTTATTTCCGATCCCTTTTTTTCTAACCAGGCAGCTAAATATATTATTAATCCTAATTTAAGCACTTCTGAAGGTTGAAATGTAAATATTTTTAAATCTATCCAGCGTTTTGCTCCCCCATAGCCAAATCCTAGATTGGGTATAAATATTAAAATCAAACAAGATATTGCGATAAATAAAATAGCTAAAGCCCACTTTTTCCAAAACCGATAATTAGTTTTGGAAACAATAAAACAACACAATAACCCCACACCAACCCCATAAAAGAGTTGATGAAAAAAATAATAATATGGCTTGCCATAATGCTCTCGTGATACTTCTGTAGACGCGCTGGCTAAAATCAACAGGCCCATTCCAAGAATACAAAACAAAATAACAATCAAAGTCTTATCCGGCTGATGAGCTTTTATTGGTTTTTTAATTTTTCTACCCATAATTTAAATTTTTTTCCACGATCAAATTCATGTTTAAATAATCCAAAACTTGCGCAACCAGGAGAAAGAAGCACTATATCTCCTTTTTTAGCGTGTTTACTGGCTTTTTCAACCGCTTTTTCCATATTACCTACTTCTATGGTCTGCTGTTTGTTTACTTCCTTTTTAATTTTAGTCGTAGCTGTCCCCGGAAGAAGAATTAAAAATTTGGTTTTTTTATTTACCTCTCTAATTAATTCTTCAAAATTTAAATTTTTGTCAGCCCCTCCAGCGATTAGAATAATATTTTGGCCTTGCTTTGATTTAGTATTCAGGCAAGATAATGATTTTAGAGCTTCTATAGTTGCTTCTGGAATTGTAGCCGTGGTATCGTTATAATATTTTACTCCTCTGATTTCTCCTATAAACTCCATCCTCCCCTCTAATCCCTTAAACCTCTTAAGGGTTTTCTTAATTGAGATATCAGGTATTTTAAATATTTTAGCAACAAGAATAGCGGCTGAAATATTATATAAATTATGCTCCCCAATTAATTGAATATTATTTACGTACTCCCCTGCTTGCTTCTTGGAAAACAATATCGACCTTGCCTTGGACTGATTGGTAAATTGCCGAACAATATTATCATCCTTGTTTAATATTAAAAAATCTTTTGCTGTCTGAAATTTAAAAATATTCTTTTTGGCTTGGATATAATCTTCCATGCCCTGATGACGATTTAAGTGATCGGGTATTATATTCGTCACAACCGCTATATGAGGACTTTTCTTGTACAACCCCAGATCTTCCAGCTGCCAACTAGACATTTCTAGAACTACGACTGTATTGTTGTCAACTTTTGAAAGTATTTCTAAGGCCGAAACTCGAATATTACCGGCTAATACTGTATTATATTTAGTTTTAAGCAACTTTGTAATTAAGGTGGCAATTGTAGACTTCCCCTTAGTGCCGGTTACGCCAATAATTTTTTTCGAAGGACAGAGTTTGAAAAATAATCCGATGTCTGTCTCTATGGAAGCTCCGCTCTTTTCAGCTATTTTCAAATATTCTGAATTTCTGGGTACTCCTGGATTTTTAATAATCAAATCAGCATTTTTAAAATCCCTTATCCGATGTTTTCCTAAAACATATTCTATGTTTTCAAATTCTTTTAACTTGTTTAGGGATTTTTTAAGATCCTTTCTGTTTTTCTTGTCAGTTACTAAAACCCTTGAGCCTTGTTTTGCAAAAAACTTTGTTGCACCTACTCCTCCGCCGTGCAACCCTAGACCCATGATCACTACTTTCTTATTTTGAAAATTTTGCCTCATTAAAATATCCAAAAATTCCGTTACAACTCTTTAGCTTTTTCGCAATACCCTTCCGTTCATTTTTTCAATCTGTCTGCCTTTTTTTATTGCCAGCTCTCCATTAACAATCACGTATTCAATCCCTTGAGGGTATCTAAATGGATTTTCAAAATTGGCTTTGTCAATAATTGTTTTAGGATTCAGAATGGTTACGTCCGCAAAATTTCCCTTCTTTAGCTCGCCCCTGTTATGTAAGCCAATTTTTTCAGCCGGTCCTTTAGTCATTTTGTAAACAGCTTTTTCCCAGCTCATCAATTTTTCTTCTCTTACGTATTTACCTAAAACCCGGGGGAAAGTTCCAAAACAACGCGGGTGAACCAATTCTTTTCTTCGCTTGTAATAATTAATATCATATCCAGATCCGTCAGAAGCAATAAATCCTAATGGATGCTTTAGAGCTATTTTAACATTCTCCTCATTAAGAGTTTCGAAAAAAGTAATAACCCTTCCTTCGGAGGCAATAAGAATATTAATGATCGCTTCTTCTACGGATATATTTTGAGTTTGGGCAATTTCAGTAATTTTTTTACCAATAAAGGTTTTGTCTGCCGGGGAAATAGCTACTGTAACTTTGTCGTATTCATACGGCTGAGTTTCCTGCATTTCTTTAATAACTTTTTGTTTCACAGTAGGATCTTTTAGTCGTTTAATCAGCATCTGCTTTCCGCCTTCAGCTACCCAATCTGGCAAAAGGATGTACAGCACAGAGCCGGTTTTGTCGTAAGGATAAGCATCAAAATTTAAATTTATTCCCTGTTTAGCTGCTTTTTCAATCATTTGAATAACTTTTGAGAAATTGGGCCAATTTTTCTTGCCCATCGCCTTAAGATGAGAAATTTCTGCAGAGATTTTAGATTTGCGAGCTATTGTAATTGTCTCCTTAATTGCCGGAATCAATTCTTCAGCTTCTCCCCGGATATGACTGGTATACACACCGCCTGCCTTTTTAGCAACTTTAGCTAGTTTAATAATCTCTTCTGTGGAAGCTACTTTGGCATGACTATAAGCTAGTCCAGTTGATAATCCAAACGCTCCTTGGGATAAGCCCTCTTTTAACATCTTCTCCATGGTTTTCATCTCTTTTGGTTTTAATTTTCTGAACTCTTCGCCAATAAGTCCCCTTCTTAAAGTGGAATGTCCTATTAAAGTAGCAAAGTTTATTCCTAGTTTTTTCTTTTCTAAAGTGCTTAAGAACTCCTCCATGCTTAACCAATTTACATTTACATCATTAATGTCAGCCCATTTTTGAATAGAAATAATCATCTGACTTTTAACCAAAGGAGCCAAAGAAGATCCACAGTTCCCGCCAATAATCGTAGTAACTCCCTGATGAAGCATGCTGTCCAAAGAAGGTGTGGTGAATAAGGTCCAATAACTGTCTGAGTGATTATGAATATCAACAAATCCAGGAGTAATGTATAATTCCTTAGCGTCTATAATTGTCTTTGCTTTTGCTCCTTTTAATTGACCTATTTTTTTAATTTTGTCTTTTTTTAAGGCAATATCGGCCTTAAAACGTTTTTTACCAGTACCATTAATAACTGTACCGTTTTTTATTAAAATATCGTACATATTTTTAGTTTCTTAGTTAATAGCTTACTGGCCAATATTAAAGCTGATAAGCTAACCTCTAAAAAACTACATAATCAAATTAATGTCTATAAAATACAATATTAAACCAATCGCAGCTACTACTCCGGAAATTATCCAAAAGCGCATAGTTACCTTGGTTTCCGGCCATTTTTTAGCTTCAAAGTGGTGATGAATAGGAGCGGATAAAAACAATTTCTTTCCCTTAATCTTTTTATACCCCACCTGAATTATTACCGACAAAGACTCAATTACTAAAATAAAGGCAAGAAAGGGTAGAAAAAATGCAGAGTTGGTAAGCATAGCAATCACTCCTAGAGTAATCCCTAACGACATTGATCCTGTGTCCCCCATAAAAAACCTTGCTGGATAAATATTAAACCATAAAAAGGCTAATAATGCTCCTGCAATTGCTGCGCAAAAAGTAGCTAGCTCTAATCTTCCCTGGGAATAACTAATCACTGCATAGCTAGAAAAAGCTACAAGCAAAACTCCCCCGGCCAAACCATCGAGTCCGTCTGTTCCATTGGCAGAAAAAGCAGTAGCAATAAGGATAAATAAAAATATGGGAATGTACCAGGCGCCAATATTAAAATCCCCAACAAATGGAATATGGATTAAGTCCCAATCGAGCTTGAAATAAAACCACCAAGCTCCAATTATTGCTGGAACGCTGAAAATAAGAAGCCTGTATCTTACTTTTAGTCCGATTCCGCGTTTTCCTAACTTGGAAACTCCAATAATGTCATCGGCTAGTCCAATAAGAGCTGCTAAAATTAACATCCCTAAAGGAAGCAGAGTCTGGCCCCTAGTTAGAAAATTGAAATTTGATAATGGTCCCCCGCCATTAAATATTTTAGCCAACACCCAAAAAAGGAAGGCTAAAAATGCTACTGTTAACCAAATCAGTACTCCTCCCATGGTAGGAGTGCCCTCTTTCTTTTTATGTAAAGCACTAAAAATTGGGGTTTCCCCCTCAGACCTAATTTTTTTACCCAATTTGTATTTATACAAAAAATGAGTAAGTAGAGGTGTCCAAGCAATTGCAGTCACAAACGCCAAGGCGGCAAAAAACAATATTTTAACTAAAGGAAATAATTCACCAAACATATGCTTTTGGTATCCATTGAATTAATTTTTTAGTTTCTAATTCCCGATCATTTGCTCCCAGCACAACAATTATCAAATATTCTCCAGACTGATTGGGTTTTTTTACAATCGTAAGCATGCACTGCCCTGCTTCTTCAGTAAACCCAGTTTTTCCCCCAATAAGCTGCATCTCCCAATTATCAGTTTTATCTAATAATTTATTGGTACTAATTAAACGATGCACTATTTTTCCATTCTGAGAATAAATATCTATTTTTTTTGTTTCTAAAATTTGCCATATTAACGGAAAATTGTAAGAATAATGAGCTAAATGTACTAAATCATAAACAGACGAATAATTGTTCTGGCTAATTCCTGTGGGCTCAACAAAGCTGGTTTGTTCCAGGTTTAATTGCTTAGCTTTTTGATTGACTAACTCTGTAAAGTTTTCTATTTGTTCGGCCAAAGCAACAGCAGCATCATTACTGGATTCAATCAACATTATATGCAACAAATCTCTTACGGTTAAATTTTCACCAACAGCAAGATTTCCATTTCTACCTTCTGCCATTACTGCCTTTTTGGAAATTGTAACAATTTCATCAAGTCCTAGGTTCTCTAAAGTAATAATTGCTGTCATAATTTTACTTAGGCTTGCAATTGGTAAATTGGCCTTAATATTTTTTTTGAAAAGAAACTTTTCTCCATTGGAATCAAAAACACCCCCAGCTCGGGCTTGAAGCTGCGGTTCAGGAATTGACCAATCTCTAACAGGAATAAAGTTGGGATTCAGAGAGGCAGTTAAAAAACTATCCCGAGAAGAAGGAAGCGAATTTGGATGTACGTTTGCGTCCTGATTAGATCTTGCTGTTTCGGGATTATTTGTCTCTTCTTTTAAAGAAAAGACAATAGAAGCAAGGACAAGGATTAGAACAGAAATTATTAATGTTAAAATTGTCTTTTTCATAATTCCTCTTGCAATTTATTATAATCGGGTAATTCTTCTATGGATTTTAAGCCTAATTTTCTTAAAAAATTAAATGAAACTTGATAAATATATGCCCGGCTATCTTCAGGATGCCCTTTTCTGTCAATCAAGCCCCGAATAAGAAGATTTCTTAAGATGTAGCTGGAATTAACCCCGCGAATTTCCTCAATCTCGGCTCGGCTAATTGGCCCCCGATAAGCAACTATTGCCAATGTTTCCAGAGCGGCAGGAGTTAATTCCTCCTGAACTTCATCTTTGACTAATTTTTCAATATATTTGCTATTTTCAGGATTGCTTACCAGTTGAACCTTTTCTCCTTTTCTAATTATTCTCAATCCCCTTTTTTTATTTTCGTACTCTTCTGCTAATTGCTCTGTTGCTTCCTTTACTAAATTCTGTTTTTTATTTAAAGTTTTTGCCAATCTTTCAATAGATATTGGCTCTCCTGTGGAAAATAGTATACTTTCAATTATTGATTTCATGCTCTTTTTTTGATAGTTATATCGTCGTATAAATTATCTTGTTCAGCTGTAACTATTTTTTGTTTAATTAATTCCAATAAAGCTAAAAAATTGACAATGATATCAATTTTGGATTTCTTGTTCTTGGTTAGCTCTTTAAAGCTAGTCTTAATTCTTTTAGAGATCTCGTTTTGGATATAGTTTATTTTCTCTTTAACAGATATCTTTAATTCCAGATTTTCTTGAGGTAGTTTTTCTTCTAATAATGATACTTCTTCTAATATCTTTTTAAAAGAGGTTTTCAGATCTTCTAAGTTTAGCTCTTTTGGAGGATAAAAAATAGTTTTCATTCCTCGATATTTCTCTCTGCTATATGCGATTTTGTTTTTTTTGGCTATAGTTTCTATTTGTTTGGCTAAATTCTTGAATCGCTTGTACTCTGCCAGACGTTGTTTTAATTCTTCAATATCTTCCTCCTCTTCTTCGGTTAATTCCAGGGCCGGCAAAAGCATTCTGGATTTAATCAAAATTAACCGAGAAGCAATTACTAAAAATTCAGCTAAATTTTCCAAGCTGATATTCTTTGTTGTTTTTAAATAATTTAAATATTGGTCTGTAATTTTGGCCAGTGAAACTTCAGTAATGTCCAGCTTTTCTTTCTCGGTTAATTGTAAAAGTAAGTCCAGAGGTCCCTGGAATTGCTTTGTTTTAACTGTGTACATACTTGTTTAAATTATATCATAACAAGTTAAAATTTGAAATATAAAAAAATAGGACGAGATTAACTCGCCCTGTTTTTTCATATTCCTTACTTAACTTAATAACTCCATCAGTCCTGTCTTTTTCTATAATAGAAACCCGCCCTTCAGCTGGCAATTTTCCAAACTTTATTCTGTCATTTGCGTCTTTTTTGTAAAAAAATAATAGAATTGTTCATTAATACTGCCACAACCAAGAAAGAAACTGCCTTCTGTGCTTCCATA
>CAYVAX010000001.1:88800-94176 GCA_964449235.1 uncultured Candidatus Saccharibacteria bacterium
CAATTCCAACCAATGCACATATTATTAAAACATACATCCCGTCCTCCTTTGCAAACAAAATGATTTTAATATTGTTAAGGTTCAGATTAAATGTTAATAAATTATATTTAATTTGTCAATGGTTTGTGGTATTGTCCTGGATAAGGCCAATAAACGGTAAATTCCGATAGAGATCGTTATAATCCAGTCCGTATCCGACTACAAATTTATCAGAAATAGAAAAGGCTTTAAACTTTATCTTGGGAACCTTAATTTTCCTATTAATATTTTTAATTAACAGTACTGCAAAATTTAATGACTGCGGTTGAAATTTAATTAAATAATTTTTAATAAATGCCAGAGTTTTTCCAGAATCTAAAACATCTTCAACAACTAAAACGTGATTATTTTTAATTTCAAATTTAATTTCATCAAAAATTTCCGGATTTTTTTGAGAAATCTTTTTGCCTTGATAGCTGCTGACTCTCATAAATCTCATGTCTAGGGGTAAATTGATATTTCTAACCAGGTCCGCACCGAAAAGGCTGGCTCCTTTTTGGATGATAACAACTACCAGAGGCTTGTTCTCAGAAACTTTGTCACTATAATATTTAGTGATTTTTCTGCCTAAATCAGAAACTTTTTCCTTTATTTCATCAGCAGAGATCAAAACTTTTATTTTGTGACTAAATTTATTATTCATTTTTCCAGTTTCTTTCCGATTGTAAAGAGTAAAAATTGCGATAAATTCCATTTTTTAGCTTCAATAAATCTTGATGTTCTCCACTTTCCGCTATTTTTCCTCCTTTCAAAACTAAAATTTTATTTGCCTCAGTAATCGTACTTAAGCGATGAGCGATTATAAAAGTGGTCCGTCCCTTAATTAATCTTTTAAGAGCTTGCTGAACCAATTTTTCAGTTTTGCTATCTAAGCTGGAGGTAGCCTCATCTAATATCAGGATGCGAGGATCTCTTAGCAATGCCCTAGCAATGGCTACTCTTTGTTTCTGCCCGGTAGAAAGTTTTATTCCCCTTTCCCCTACTAGCTGGTTATATTTTTTAGGAAATTTTTGTATAAATTTATGAGCATTAGCCGCTTTAGATGCAACCAGCATCTCCTTGTCAGAAGTCTCGGGTTTTCCGTATTTAATATTATTTTTAATGCTATTATTAAAAAGCATTATTTCCTGAGGAACTACAGCAATATTTTTTCTTAAACACTCAAGATCAATCTTCTCTATATTGTAGCCATCAATTAATATTTTGCCCTCTGTAGGATGATAATAGCGAGATATTAAATCCACAAGAGTAGTTTTTCCCGCCCCGGTTTCTCCTACTAAAGCAATAATCTGGCCAGGCTGAATTTTGAAGCTAAGATTTTTAAGCACAAATTGCTTTTGATAGCGAAAGGTTACTTTTTTAAACTCCACCTCTCCCTTTATATTGTCAACCTCAAGACCTTTTTTCTTCTGAGGTTTTTCGGGTTTCGCTTTTAATAGTTTTAACATTCTTTTAACAGCAGTCATGCCTCTTCTGATAAATCGATAGTTATGAGCCAGTCGGGCAAGAGGTTGATAAGTTAAATTGATATAACCGACAAACATTACCAACTCGCCGGCGGAAATAATTTTTGATCTCAGAAGAAGAATACTTATTCCGAAAATAATTACGAACCCGAATCCAAACGCACATTGCTGTAGAAAATTTAAGTTAACCCAGGTTTGTATAAAACTATTCCTCCTCCTTCTAATTTTTCTAAAGCCCTTTGTGTGTTTTTTTAATTCTAATTCTTCGTTAGTGTTTGATTTCACGGTTTGAACGTTAAATATGGAATCATAAACATCTCCGTAAGTTTTTTCATAAGCCTTATTCAATTTGCGATGAGATTCAACAACCGGTTTAGTTTTTAGAGTGGTGATCAAAATGTATCCTAAAAGAACAAAAAACAGGATCAGGGCAAGTCTCCATTCTACTAAAATTAAAATAACCAAAGCAACTGCTACAGTTAAAAAATTGGGAATGGTTGAAAACGCTACATTTTCTATAATCATTAAAAGAAAATCCCCTCCCCTGGTTAATCGTTGAATAACTTCTCCCATTTTTTTGTCCTTGTGATAAGAAATTGGTAAATTTGTCAAGTGATCAGCTCCTTTCAATATTAAGTCATGAGAAGCTTTTGTAGCAATATCAGCTCCTTTTATATCCGTATAACGGGTAATCCCGTTTGCAGTAAGGCTAAAAATAAACCAAATTCCCAAAATTCCAAGAATCAGCTTTATGCTTGTAGATTCAAGCACAGCAATATCAACCAACCGGCCGTAAATATAGGGAATAGCAGCGCTTAGAATTGAACCTATCAGAGCTATAGTGGCAATAAAAAAAACTTTTTTTCTATATTTTTGAAGATATTGCCAAATAATTTTTATTTCTTTAAGAGAGGTCATATATATAAAATCAATTTAATAATAACCTATTTTTTCGTAAGAACCAAACTTTAATTATTGCAAGTTCTTACTCGAAATTACTTGACTTATTAAGACGGAAGGATATAATAACCATAAGCCTTACAGGCAAAAGGTCGTTATAGTATTAATTCGTAAATTTAAAATATATATGGTGAATGACGAAAATTCAGCAGGTAGTGAACGAACAACGGTTAAAGGAGATTGGGAATGCTCTGAATGCGGAAAAAAAATAACCGAGCTTCCCTTTGAGCCTTCGGGAGATAGACCAATTTATTGTCGAGAATGCTGGTCAAAAAAGAGAGATCAACGAAAAAACTTTGGTCCTCGAAAAATATTTAAAGGGGGTTGGAAGTGTGTTGACTGCGGAAAAGAAATAACCGAACTTCCCTTTGAACCCGCACCCGATCAACCAGTTCGCTGCAAAGAATGTTGGATAAAACAAAAGAATCAATAATTTAAAAATGTGTGAGCCAGTCTCACACATTTTTATTAATCATTTTTAGTTAGGTATTGTTTTGTTTAAAATCATTGAGAACCTTTTGATGGTCAAAGCCGATTTTCTCGGGCAAAGCATCAAGAGAAAAAAACTTAAAATCGGAAGCCTCGTAGTCAATCTTGATTTTTCCTTTATTTTTTGTGCATACGTACACAACAGAAGTCGTATGGTATCTAGGATCTCTTTTGGGATCGGAATAAACACCAAACAACTTTTTTATTTCTACCCCAACTCCCAATTCTTCTTTCATTTCCCTGGTCAGGGCCTGTTCGACTCTCTCTCCGTAATCCACGTGCCCGCCGGGCAAAACCCAGTAGCCAATAAATGGAGAATGGTTTCGTTTAACAAGTAAAACTTTTTTACCATCAACAATAATTCCGTCCACAGTTAAAATGGGAGTGCTTGGTCTTTTCATTTTTTTAACAAGTGGTATGAATTAAAGCGTTAACCTTTCTCCCCTGCTCTATTTTTTGATTATAAAGTTTAATCGCTTCCGAAGTTGGTTCGGCAATTACCCCAATTCCTTTATTTTTAAATTTATTAATAATATTTCTTTGGGGTTCCATTGCTCCGCTTTGCCCGGTGCCGATAACAATAACTTCGGGGTCATTTTTTAATAATTGCCTTGCCTCCCAGTCTCCAATTTTATGAGAGGTTCCGAATAGCTTTTTAAGCTTATCATAGTCTCTTTCAGCTACAGAATCCCCGACAATCAAAACCTGATTATATTTCTTATTATCAATAGTAATGTTTCCAAATTTTGTAGAGTTAATGTGTGGCATAAAATTTAATTAGTTGTGACTATTTATTGCTTTGATATAACTGCAGTAATCACAATCCGGTGATGATTCGGGAATATGATCGCTATTTAAACACTTTTTAATATTTTCTAAGGTTTTTTCAATCCAGTCATCGTTGCCGGTATATGAAATTAAAGTAATATCAAACTCTAATTTAGCATCAAATGCTTTTGCATCTGCCCGGCCATTACAATATACAAAATATCCAGTATTAGACACCTTATATCCTTTTTGCCTTAACAGCCATTGATATATTTCCATCTGACGCTTATAACTATCCTGCCAGTCTTTGTTAAGTTCGGTAATTTCTTCTGCCTTAGATGTTGCCTTATAATCCACAACAATATATTCTTCTTTGGAATTTTGCCAAAGATCGTCAATGGCTCCAAAGATTAGCAAGTTCGTGGGTTTATGCACGTAGCGCACGCCAGTAAAATTATGTCTCCATTGATCAAGTTCTTTATGAGGAACCGGCCGGGCATCAATGTCGTATTTTTCAATTAATGGGTGCTTGGTTCCGTTAGCTCGGTGAACATCAAACTCCTGCTTAAGCAGAGTATCCACTGCTCGATTTAAAGAAAACGGATATCCTGGAGGTCTTTTTACTCCCAACCGGCAATCATAGTAAAAACATCTCGGGCATTCCATGAATAGATCAATTTTGGAACGAGATAATCTAAATGTTGCTGGGGATTTAGGATTGTACAATCCCCTGCTCCTTTGGGAATTATAGTATTGGGACATGTTTTTATTGCTTTATATCTATTCTATCAAATTGTTGTTTAAAACACAAATTTAAGGAAACAATATAAGGGCCGTATTCTTAACGCGGTTTTTTATTAGTTATTAACTCCTAAAATTTTTTCTATTGTTAGTCTTGTTGTAAATAAAATAGATTCACGCTAAGTTATTTTTAATTTACTATATTTTTACCCTTTGGTAAATTTAAAAAAGTTTGGGTCGCGTGGTGGATTTGGTTGGAACTTTTTTAGGGAACAAAAAAGCCACTTGATTGTCAAGCGGCTTTAAAGCTGTAGATTAAACTTTTTTAATTTCATTTTTTTGTAAGAGGCAATAGAACTGCCTTTCTTGACGTGCCACCTTCTTCCATATAGGCGGTTTAAAGACATTTTCTAAACAGATTTATAGACCAAAGCGATTTCGCAAGGATTGTTGTTTCTTCTTTTCTTCTTCTTGAATTTCTTTATTAATGGGTTGATAAAATTTATTTAGTTTTTTCTCCCATTTAGAATCAGGGGCGTAAGCATTGATAGTAATTTTATTCTTATATTCTTCGCCCTCGAAAACAGTCTTTGTGTTGTATTCAACCAGCATACTGACATGGCCGAAGGCTCCTTTGTGTTTCCGGATTTTTAAACCATCTTTTTCAAAAGTCCAGTGATCTTCATAAAAAGTTTCTCCAGAATCAACATATGAGCTTGATTCATGTTTTCCAAAGTTTTCAGCGATACCAGATGCTTTTTGAGTAATCCTTTTTCGTTTTGCCGTGAGACTTCTTTTTTTAATCAGAAAATTAAGACTTGCTACCATTATTCCTCCTTTGTTAATTTATTAAATAGCTTGACGCCTTAGATTATCACAATCTCACAATACTGTCAAATAAATGTGTCGTAGT
>CAYVAX010000002.1:0-5291 GCA_964449235.1 uncultured Candidatus Saccharibacteria bacterium
TAAATAATGGGAACTCGAAGATTATTTCTAATATAAGTATTTCCATTTTCATAAACCAAGAATCTCCAGTTGTCACCGTCCCCACCGCTCCGCACTGCAAAATAGCGGTTGCTATCATCATCGTTTCTGTCTATTTTAACATGTACATTATCTTCTCCTTCTACCCAAAGATCCCCGCTTGGGTCATAAATATTTCCTCCGTCTACTCGAACATCTCCGTCCGTCCTAAGGGAATCTACCCGTAAACCACCTGATTTGGTTTGATAAGTTCCGCTCACATTAATCGGGGTAGCTACATTCCCAGAAGGAGGATTGGCTCCGGGATCAGTCCATGCAAAAGCAAGATTGATTCCCATGGCCAGGAATAAGCTTAAAATAATTGTGGAAAAGAATACAGCCGGAGAAATTTTTCTGGTCAGAAAGTTGCATTTGGAGCTAAACAACTTATTCTTTTTTTGGCTTGGTTTCTTTTTCCTAAAATTAATTTGAATTTTAATGCTGATCATATTTTTTAAAATAAATTTATGCTAATAGCATATTGGATTCATTTTAAATTCAATCCAAAATACTATCCGCACTTATTTATTTCCTTTATATTATCCTAATTTAACAACTTAATTTTACCATAAAACTTTATTATCAACCAACCCTTAATTATCCACAGGCGAGGATTTGGTCTTTCCTTAAATTGTGGTAGAATTAATAATGCTCGTAATAATTAATTAATCAAAAAAACATGAATAAAGCCTTAATTGTCATAGCATTCATCATCATTTTATTAATCATAGGTTTTGCTTCTTATGCAATAGGATTCAAGCAAGGAGTCCTTTCTACAGAAGACAAACTGGCTGAATACAAAGAACTTATAGATTACTATAATCCAACAATTGAAGATATCTACAGCATTTCTGGAAAAGTCACTGATATTCAAAATAAAACTTTAAGCGTAGAAACCACTGTAGAAGAAGTATATACCCTCCCGGAAAATTGGCAAAAAAAAATAATCAAGGTTAAAGTAGTTGACCAAACCACAATTAATCAATTTGACATGGAAACAGGAGAATTAGTAGAGATAAGCTTTTCTAAAATCAAAAAGGGAGATAAGGTTTATGTCAGCGCTATTGAAAACATAAAAGGAAAAGACCAATTTGATGCTCAAACTATAGAATTAACCAATGAACCAGAAGTAACAACAGGCATTGAGGAAGAAGCTACTATGCCGGAAAACGAAATAGAAATAACAAACCCTGATGAGTCTATACTAGAAGAAGATTTACCAGAATAAATACGGATTTAAAAATTGACAAACACATTTTTTAAAGCTAAGCTTTTAGTAATGAAAAGCTTAGCTTTTATATTAGATATACTTTTCCCAAAAAAATGTCTTGGCTGTAATCAGGCAGGAACATATATTTGCAAAAATTGTTTACAGAAAATTGAAATTAAAGAAAGTAAACACTGCCCAATCTGTAGTTATCCTAGTCCTCGCGGAAAAATATGTTCATCCTGTCAGCAAAAAACACATTTAAAGCGACTATTATGGACAACATCCTATTCCCACCCCCTGGTTAAAAAATTAATCAAAACCTTTAAATACCAATATGTTAAGGAATTGGTTGAGCCTCTTTCAGAGTTGTTAATAAAAAAGTTGCAGAATGTCCCGATTACTTCCGAGATGATTATTGCCCCCATTCCCCTGCACAAACGCAAACTTAAAAAACGAGGATTTAATCAAGCACAGCTGTTAGCAGAAAAAGTTGCTGATCAACTCGCAATTAATTTCCAGCCCCAGCTTTTAAAAAGAAAAAGGCACACTCCTCCGCAGGCAAAAATTAAAGATCGTCAACAGCGCAAACAAGCATTAAAAAATGTTTTTGAAATAAGTCCCGAATTCGAACGTCAATGCATAGAAGAAAATAAGAATTTACTTAAAAACAAAACTGTTATTGTGATTGATGATGTGTTTACCTCCGGAGCTACTTTATTAGAAGCAGCTAAGGTTTTAAACTCTGCAGGAACTAAACAAGTCTGGGGATTAGTTATTGCTAAAGGGTAAAAAATGTGGTAGAACAGAGATATGGTTGAACTAATTTAATTCTTATGAGAGCTTTTTTACCCAAAGGACAACAGAGAAAATTTATTGAACAAATTCTTTCAAAAATTTCTATTAAAGAAGCAGCTAAATTATGTAATCTTTCTGAAAGAACTATCAGGGACTGGCGTCGCGAGATTCTTACTATGGATCATGATGCAATTAAAAAGCTCTGTAAGAAAACGAACATTCCTCTACCTAAAAATCTAAAAACAAAAGACCGCTACTGGTATGTCCGCATTGGTGCCTCAAAGGGCGGAATTACTGTATGGAAAAGATACGGTAGAATTGGTGGGGATCCTAAATACCGAAAAAAGAAATGGTACGAATGGTGGGAAAAAGAAGGAAAATTCAAGCCTCATTCATTTATTAATATTCCCACCCTTATCAAAAAACCAAAATTTTCAGAAAAACTTGCAGAATTTATTGGTATTGTTATAGGTGACGGCGGTATCACAAAAAGGCAAATTACAATTACCCTACATTCTAAAGATGATAAAGAATACAGCAAATTTGTTGTTGCTTTGATTAAAAAGTTATTCGATATCCCAGTTGGTACATATCATCGCAAAAAAGATTCAGCAATTAACTATATTGTCTCAAGAACTGAATTAGTAAGATTTTGCACAGAAAAATTAGGATTAAAAATCGGGAATAAAATCAAACAACAAGTGGATATTCCAGATTGGATAAAACAAAATAAATTATATTCAATTGCTTGCGTGCGTGGTCTTGTGGATACTGATGGCTGTATTTTTAATCATAAATACAAAGTCAAAGAAAAATGGTATTCATATAAAAAACTATGTTTTACAAGCTATTCTAAGCCACTCCGAGAATCTGTTTCTTATATTTTAAAAAATAACGGACTAAATCCTAGATCTGCTCAAGACAAAGATGTTCGTTTGGATAGTATAAAAGGCGTAGAAAAATATTTCAAAATCTTTAATTCGCACAATCCAAAACACTTGAGAAAATACTACAAATAAGGTATACTAGAGATGATTTAGGAGGAGTCGGATAGCGGTCATTCCACCAGTTTGCTAAACTGGCGCCCTTAATCGGGCTCGTGGGTTCGAATCCCACCTCCTCCGTTAGTCAGAATTTTGTAAGTTTGTTTTAATTAAACCTTGTCTTATTAAAAGTTTCTTGCTAAACCTTTAATAAGCAAATCCGTTATTAAAAGTTTATGACTGAATTTAAAGCCGGAGGGTATAAAAAAATTTTTGCTGGTACTGACTATGAATATGAGAGTTTTCTTCCGTCAAAAATAAATAAACCCTATAAATGGAAAGATAAAAACATAGACATCTTTTTGGAGAAAGCTAGCAATAGACTAGCTCGTTTGAATTCCTATGCTCTTCAGATGCCCGATATTAATTTTTTTATTAAAATGCATGTAGCTAAAGAAGCGACAACCTCTAGTAAAATCGAGGGCACTCGTACCGAGATAGAAGAAGTATTTCTGAAGAAAGATGAACTGGTTTCCGGAAAGAGAGATGATTGGGAAGAAGTGCAAAACTATATTAAGGCAATGAATTTAGCTATTAGTGAATTAAAAAAATTACCCCTGTCAATGAGATTGCTTAAAAAAGCTCATAAGGTGTTAATCTCTGGAGTTCGAGGTAAACATAAAAAGCCGGGTCATATTAGAAAAACTCAAAATTGGATTGGGGGTAGCAATTTAAAAAATGCAATTTTTATTCCTCCTCATCCAGATGATTTGCCAGAGCTTCTAACGGATTTAGAAAAGTTTTGGCATAATCATAAATTACAACTCCCCGATCTAATCAAAGCAGGAATAAGCCATTATCAATTTGAAACTATTCATCCTTTTTTAGACGGAAATGGGCGAATTGGACGCTTGCTTATCACCCTATACCTTATCTATATTGGCATCTTAGATAGACCGGTTTTGTATCTATCTAATTTCTTGGTTAAAAATAGAACAAAATATTTTCAATTGCTAAATCAGGTCAGAGAAAGTAATGATATAGATCAATGGCTAAGATTCTTTTTGAAAGGAATAATAGACACCTCGGAACAAGGAGTGAATAATTTACAAGAAGCAGTGGCTTTAAAGAAGCGCTATCTTGAAGTGATAGATGAAAAAATAAGCTCAAGACGACAAGAACTTTCTAAAAAAGCTTTGTTTTATCTGTTTTCAAATCCTTTAGTTTCGGTGAAAGAGCTTTCAAGGAAATTAGATGTCACCTTCCCCACTGTTAACAGCCTGGTAAAAGAAATGGGAAAGGCTGGAATTATTAAAGAGATAACCAGCAAGCAGCGAGGCCGCCAGTTTAAACTAATAAATTATATTGAAATATTCAAATAATTTTCGCAACTGAAAAAGCGATAAAAAAATAAATTTGAAAGAATTATTAAAAAAGATTATTGGTAATTTCACAAGGCCTTCATCTATTGTTGGCAAATTACGTTCGAAGTTTTTCGTAAACATATTAGCAGGGAGAGTTGCCGGAGCGGACGAACGGGGCAGTTTTGAAAACTGCTGAAGCCTTACGGCTTCCGGGGGTTCGAATCCCTCACTCTCCGTTTTAAATTTATGCCTCACATTATTGATCTCAAAAACAATTCCAATAACGATCAGGGTTCAATACTAAAGCCTAAAAAAAAGAAACCCAAAAAAAGCAAAAAGGGAGTTGAAGAAATAGAATGGACAGCTCCTGAATTTACCAAATACAAAAGAACAAAAGGCTGGTTTTATGGTCTAGTTCTAGCAAGTTTGGTAATAATCACAATCGCAGTTATTTTCAACAATCTTCTATGGGTAATTTTAACTGTATTAGCTGCTTTTTCTGTATATATCTATTCCACTAAAGAACCCCGGAAAATTAAGTTCACAATTAATGGCCGCGGAATAACCATTGATCAAAAAACATATAGATTTGAGAATTTAAGATCGTTTTGGATTTTTTACGAACCTCCGGAAATAAAGGAATTGAGTTTGAGAAGCAAAAAAGCAATGCTCCCCTATGTCAAAATCCCTTTAGGAAGCCAAAATCCAGTTAAAATCCGAAAATTCCTTTTAAAATTTATCCCGGAAAGAAAACACACAGAATCAATAATCGACAACTGGGCCCGAAAAGCAAAATTTTAATCTACAGCTGCCCTTATAGCTCAACGGATAGAGCGTAGGATTGCGGATCCTAATATCGAGGTTCGATTCCTCGTGAGGGCA
>CAYVAX010000002.1:5391-10411 GCA_964449235.1 uncultured Candidatus Saccharibacteria bacterium
GCATATGAAAATATCTCTCAATACCCCTTTATCGCAATTACCGCATATTGGGAAAAAATATTACAAAAAGTTTCACAAACTCGGATTAACCACTGTCCGGGATTTAATTTATCACTTCCCTCACCGCTATGAAGATTTTTCCAAAATTATTCCCATAAACAAGTTAGAGTTAAACCAAACTGCAACCATCCAGGGAAAAATCTTGACGATTAACAGCAGCTACACTCCCAGAAAAAGAATGCTCTTAACAGAAGCAATTATTGAAGATAACAGCGGATCCATAAAAGCAACCTGGTTTAATCAGCACTATTTATCCAAAGCCTTAAAAAAAGAACAGCAAGTAAGTCTTTCTGGAAAATTAAAATTAGGACCTCAGGGCCCATATATCTCCAACCCCAGCTATGAAAGAATTTTTTCTAACAAATCTCCAATCCACACTGGAGGATTAATTCCAATTTACCCGGAAACAGCAGGAATCACTTCCCGGGTAATCAGGTATGCAATAAAGTTAGCTCTGCCTGCATTTCAAGAAGTTAAAGAATTTCTCCCTGCGAGTATTACTAAATCCCAAAAATTATTACCTCTAAAAGCAGCTCTTCGGCAAATTCATTTTCCAAAAAATAAACAAGCAGCTGAAAAGGCTCGCCAAAGATTAGCGTTTGACGAGCTATTTTTAATCCAATTATCAGTAATCAAGCAAAAAAGAACTCTTGAACAGCATAATGCTAACCCTGTCTCGTTTGAAAAAAAGCTGGTTCAAAAATTTGTTAATCAATTGCCTTTTAAATTAACCCGGGATCAAAAAATTGCTGCCTGGGATATTCTTCAGGACATTTCCAAACCCGCTCCCATGAACCGGCTGCTTAATGGAGACGTGGGCTCAGGAAAGACAGTAGTAGCAGCTATTGCTGCCCTCCAAACCGCAAAAGCTGATTTACAAGCAGCATTTATGGCTCCTACGGAAATCCTAGCCCAACAGCATTACAAGGAATTTAAAAAACTGCTGAATGGATTTGGTTTAAAAATCGATATCCTTACTGGAAGCAAAAAAACCTTTTCCAAGAATACTAATATTGTTATTGGAACTCACGCTCTAATCCAAAAAAAGGTTCAATTCCACAATTTGGGATTAGCAATAGTGGATGAACAGCACCGATTTGGCGTTCATCAGCGATCTCTGTTAGCGCAAGGTCTGAAAACAAAGAAATATCTCCCTCATTTTTTAACATTAACCGCTACTCCTATTCCCCGGACCCTGGCCCTAACTGTATACGGAGATTTAGACATTTCTTTATTAAAACAAATGCCCAAAGGAAGACAAAAAATTATTACTGAGATAATAAGTCCTGATGAGCGCAACCATGCCTATGAGTTCATTAAGCAAGAAATTAAAAAAGGCCGACAAGCTTTTGTTATCTGCCCCCTAATAGAAGAATCAGAAAAATTAGAAGTTAAAAGCGTTACCCAGGAATATGAAAAATTAAATGAGCAGGTATTTCCAAATTTAAAAATCTCTATGCTCCACGGTCGAATGCCGGCCAAACAAAAACAGAAAATTATGGAGGAGTTTAGAAATGGAAAAGCCGATATTTTAATATCAACATCGGTTGTAGAAGTAGGAATTGATATCCCCAATGCCACTGTAATGATTATTGAAGGAGCAGATCGATTCGGACTAGCCCAGCTTCATCAATTCCGGGGAAGAGTTGGCCGAGGCGAGCATCAGTCCTATTGTTTTTTATTCACCGACAGCACCTCCCAGACCACAAGAGCGCGTTTAAAAGCATTAATTGACTGTGAAAATGGATTTGATCTCGCAGAAAAAGATTTAAAAATTAGAGGTCCAGGAGAACTTTATGGAATTAAACAGTCAGGAATTCCGGATTTGGCTATGGCTAATTTGGGAAATATACAATTAATAGAACAAACCCGAAAACAAGCAAGCGCGCTATTAAACCAGGACCCAAACCTAAAGAACCACCCTCTGCTTAACAAGAAACTCGCCCAGCTTCATCAAGATATACACTTTGAATAAATCTCCAAAGTTTCTTTTGCCATTTTTTCCCAAGAATATTTTTTAACTTGTTCAAGTCCCTTGCGAACAAGTTTTTTTCTTAATTTTTTATTATTAACAACCCTTTCTATTGTGTTTGCGATATCGTCAACGTCTAAAGGGTCAAAATATGCAGCAGCATCTCCTAATATTTCTGGAAGACAACTGGCTCTTGAACAGGCTACGGGAACCCCTCTGGCCATGGCCTCTAAAGGGGGAAGTCCAAATCCTTCAGACAAAGACGGGAAAACATATGCACAGGCATGTTTGTAGAGTTTGTGGAGATCTTTTTCACTCACAAATTCAGTAATCAACACTAACTCCCAGTCAGCATTCAAGTTTTTAAATGCCAATTTTAACCTCTTTAAATTCTTGTGAGGGTAATCATTGCCTATATATAGAATGTATGGTTTTTTAGGTAATCCCTTCATAAATAACTTTGATTTTTTGAGGAGAAACTTGGTAATGATTTAAAATCTCTTTTTTAGTATATTCAGAAATGGCAATTATCTTTTCTGAATGTTTAATTGCATGTTTAAATACTGTCCGGTAAGCTAAATTTTTAACAGGATAAGTTAAAAAATTTTTCAGCCCTTTTTTAAATGTAGGATATTTTCTCAAGGTAAGATCGTGAATGGTAACTATAAATTTCCCCTTGTACAGTATGGGGACATTGAAGTGAGTAAAATGCATTAAATCCAAATCATATTTTTTAAGCTTTAAGGGTAATAGAATCTGTTCTTTACACCCATACCAGGTATAATCTCCTAACACCTTTTTAAAGTTTTCATTCCGGGGCTGATATTCATTCCATCTTTGTTTTCGCAAAAACACAAAATATTGATTACGAGAATCAATTTTTTCCAAATGCTCAATTAATTTTTGAGTATAACGGCCAAATCCTTTGTCCTTAGGTCCAAAAAATCGGGCATCTATACCGATTTTTTTAGATTTTGCTTGACTTTGTTGCATAACAATGATAGTATTTTGGTTGTAGTTCTTTAAAATATTAAAATATATTAGATAGGAGGCTGGAAAGTGTTTGAATCTTTTAAGGAAGAACCAAAGCAAGAAAAAAGAAAAAAAGCAAGAAAAACATCTGGAGGGTCTGATTGGATGTTAGTAGCAGGAATTACTGTTCTTGTTATAGCTATGGCTCTATTTTTCAGCTTGTGGATAAACACCAGTTCCAAGTTCCAAAACCAAAAACAGGAAACTCAGATAATTAAAGGTGAATTCCAGCAGGCACAAACTGACTGGGGAAAAGAAAGAAAAACGTTTACTGCTGAAAATTCAAAATTAGAACAAAAAGTTGAAAATCTGGAATCAGTAAAAACAGAACTTGAACAAGAAAATGATCAGCTTCAGGCAGAAAAAGGCCGAATAGAAGCAGATTTTAAAGATATGGAGCAAACAGCTATGCGCCGCGCTAAACAATTTCAGGAAGCAAGGGTTAAGAATAATAAGCTGAGCATAGAGTTGGAAGATGCCCAGATAGACCGAGACAGTTACGAGAAATTATATGAAGATCTTACAACCCAGATAGAAGAAATTTACAAGCAAATTATAGAAAACCAGAAAAAAGAAATTTCAAGACTTGCCCAAGCGTACAAGAACCTTACTTCTAAAACAGATAAAAAGAAGTAATATATAATTTTAAATAATAGGTCGACGAACTCGGCCTATTTTAATTTATAAACAACATCCAGTATATTTTTAGCTGTATTGTTCCAATCAAATTGTTTAGCCCGCTTTAATCCTTTGCTAATCAAATCCCCTCTCAGTTCCTTATCTTCCAACACCTTTCCAATAACATAGCTCAACTCCTCTATTTTATAGGGATCAACCATTATTGCCCCCTTGCCCACAACTTCTGGCAAGGAAGAAGTGTTAGAAACAATTGTAGGCACACCGCAAGCCATTGCCTCCAGAGGGGGAAATCCAAATCCTTCAAAAAAGCTGGGGTAAATAAATGCGTTCGCAGAGTTATATAAATAAGGTTTGTCTTCATCCTCAATAAACCCAGTGAAAATAATGTCTTGTTTAAATACAGAAGATTTTACTTTTTTAAAAATTTGTTTATAAATCCAGCCCTTAGAGCCAGCAATCACCAGCTTAAGATCATCAAACTTGTTTTTTTGTTTTCCTTTTACTACCCCTTCAAAACCTTTCCAGGTTGTTTCCAGAGAGGAACCTAATGATTTTCTTTTTAAAAGTTCAAAGGCTTTAATTAATGAAATTAAATTTTTGCGAGGCTCAATAGTCCCAAAGTATAGAATAAAATTTTCCGGCAGATTATATTTCCGAATAACCTGTTTAATTTTGGGATTCTCTTTGCTAATAGGCTTAAAATTATGCTTAATCCCTAAATGAACCACTTCTATTTTCCGAGGATCAATGTTATAAACATCAACCAGGTCTTCTTTAGTAGAAAAAGAATCTGCTAAAATTTTATCAGCCCGCTTGGCTTGAAGCTTGGGAAAAGTTAAAAAGTGCCAAATCCTTCTAGAGGTAGAAAAAAACTGAGGATACTGTTTAAAGGATAAATCATGAAAGGTAATCATGCGCTTGCAATTTTTAGAAACAGCAATTGGTAAAAAATGGGGGCTAAAAAAAACATCCACTTCTCCTAAAAACTTATCTATTTTCGGCCAGTTAAATAACTGCGAACAAGTATCTAAAACACGATTGGGATATTTAAATGCTTTTAATTCTACATTTGGTAAATCTAGCCAAGAATAATCCAATTTTACCTTTCTAAGACCGTTATAGAATAACTTATACTGAATATTAGGATCCATTGTTAAAAGAGAGGGCAAAAGATTCAAAAGATATTCTTCAATCCCTGTCCGAGTTCCTTGAGCCAAAACCCTAATATCAATTCCTATTGACAAATGCTTCATACTATGTTAAGGTTAAAAATAAAGAAGTTAGTTTTTTAACAATTATTTTTAGGAGGAAAGAATG
>CAYVAX010000002.1:10511-13900 GCA_964449235.1 uncultured Candidatus Saccharibacteria bacterium
CCAAAAAATCAAAAATTAAAGCTGTTTCGATTTAATTCGGAATGGCTTTTTATTTCTTTCTCCCAATCCCAATCTTAATATTCCTCTGTCCCAATTTCCTCCTCACTATAAAATAATGATTTAAATAATTATTAAAATAATGATTTTTTAAGCTAATTTTATTGAGTTTCAGTGGTTATCCACAGCTAAAACTATTGACAAATAAGTATCGTGGGTATATAATTAAATTAGAATTACAATGAAGAAGCATCTCTTAGGGTTTCGTCCTTAAGCGGTGCTTTTTCTTTTTATATTCTAATTTCTTTTTTAAATTATCCATAAAAACAATTTTTTCTCTGGCTACCCTCCTTAACAAAACTGAACAATTTTTCCGATTAGGACTTATTGCAACTTTTAATTTATTCTTTCCGTATAAATAATTTACTAAACAATAAAAATCGCCATCGCTTGTAACAATAATGGCTTTATCATAATTTTTATAATCAATCATTGCCTGCAAAACCAACTCTGCATCGCAATTACCTTTTGGCTTAATACCTTCGTCTTTGGGTTTTAGAACCGGTTTAAAAACTAAAACATAACCATTCTCCTGAAGGGCTTTATATAAATCTTGATTTTCCGGCAAATAACCAATAAAAAGATAGGCTTTTTGTACTTTGTATTTTTCTTTCAGATAAATCCTAAATCTTCCAAAATTTAATTTCCATCCTAATTCTTGAATACCTAAATTCAAATTTTGGCTATCTATAAAAGCGTAATTATTTTCTATTATCTCATGTTTAGATTTTTGAACCATGGTCATTGGAATTCATTTGTTATTTAATAATTGGAATTTAGGATTCCAAGTTTTTCCTATGCTCTTCCCAACTCCTTTCCACAAAATCTTTAATTTTTTTCTTAAATTTCCGCTTATCAAATTTTAAAGCATGATTGCAGATTTGTTGAGAATCAAAATCTTTAGATTTAAATTCTTTAATTGCATTAGTTAAAGATTCCGAGCTTTGTTGATTGAAAAACAATCCTGTTTTACCTTCTTCCACGCTTTCTAAAACTCCCCCTCCTTTGTAGGCAATTATTGGCTTTCCTGCAGCCATAGCCTCAATAGCCACAATCCCAAAATCTTCTTCTTGAGGAAAAATAAATGCCTGACAATGTTGATAAAATTCTCTTAGTTGTTGATTGGGAACTTCTCCTAAAAACCGGATATTATCCCTGGCCATTTTCTGTAATTTTTTTCTTTCCGGACCATCACCCACAATAATCAACCGTTTTCCTAGTTGATTAAATGCCTGAACAGCAAGATCAAAACGCTTGTAAGGCAACAATCGCCCAACCATTAAAAAATATTCATCAGTTTTTGAGGGAGATTCTAGGGGAGAAAATAAGGTTGTGTCTACAGGCGGATAAATAATTTCTGCATCTTGATTGTAATATTTTTTAATTCTCTGAGCAACAAACTTGGAATTGCAAATAAATTTATCTACGCGCATAGCTGCTTCCCGGTCCCAGAGACGAATATAGTTCATAAAAAAAGGAATTAATTTTTTCACCATCCCGGGAAATCCAAACTCCTGAATGTACTTATGACTATCGTCCCAGGCATAACGAGTAGGAGTATGGCAATAACAAACATGAAGAGTCTCCGGACGAGTAATAACCCCCTTGGCATAGCTGGCGGAATCAGAAAGAACTAAATCGTAATCGGAAAAATCAAACTGCTCTACAGCCATGGGCATGAATAAAGGGAAAAGTCTGTGTTTTGACTTTGCAAATGGAATTTTTTGTAAAAAAGAAGGCCTGATATCCTTATCTGAAAAATTCCCATGCATTTGCTTGGGATCATATATCAAGGTATGTATGGGAGCATAAGGAAAAAGTTCCGTAAACGCTTCTAAAACTTTTTCCGCTCCTCCATATTGATTTAAATAATCATGAACTAATGCTACCCGCATAAAAAATATAAATCAGCAAGCTGATTTATCAGTAAATAATACTAATGTTGTTTTTAATAAAATGTAGATATCTTTTTTCAGCGACCAGTTTTCAATATAATAAGTGTCTAATTTTACTTCTTCTTTAAAAGGTAAATCTGAGCTCCCGCTAACTTGAGCAAGGCCGGTCATTCCGGACTTAATAAGTAAAACTCGTTTATGATTTCTCTCATATTGAGCAATCTCATCCGGCTGATGCGGGCGGGGACCAACCAAGCTCATTTCTCCTTTAAAAACATTAATTAATTGCGGAAGTTCATCTATGCGAGTTTTTCTTAATACCTTTCCTGCGCGAGTAATCCTGGGATCGTTCTTGATTTTAAACAATGGCCCATCTTTCCTTTGATTGTGATTAATTAAATCTTTTTTTAACTCTTCTGCATTTTTAACCATTGAACGAAATTTGTATAAATAAAATTCCCTTCCCTGGCTAACTCTTTTTAATTTAACAAATACTGGCCCTGAAGAATCCAATTTAATAAGCGCTCCCACAATCAAAAACAATGGAGAAAGTAAAATTAATCCCATAATAGAGCCGAAAATGTCCATTCCGCGTTTAATTATCCTTCCCCATCCATCTAGGGGTGTTTTCTTTATTTCAATCAGCGGAACCCCTCCAAGGGTGTCGATTTCAATATTCGTAGTCAGAGCTTGAAATAGATTGGGAACAAATTTAAATCCTTTCCGGTGTTCATCGCAGAAATCTAAAAGATCTAAAATCTCTTTGCGCTCATAATCAGGACTGGCCAATAACACTGCATCCACTGCTGAATTCTTAATTGCTTGTTTAATCTTCTCAATGTCCAGACAGGGAAAATGCCTTACAATCCGATAACCAAGATCAGGTCGAAGATTAATCTCGTTCAATATTGCTTTGCTCATCCCGTCTCCGCCAATTACTAAAATATTGTGCGTGCCAATATTATACTTCCCCACCAAATATCTTTGAATTTTCTTTATAAAAAAGCGACCTGTGAATACAAATAGAATAGTTAATATCCAGGTCACGAGAACAATAAATCGAGATTCAAACTCTTCGCCTCTTAAGAAAAGAAAAACAATTAATGCCAATACTGCTGCAGAAATGCTGATTGCTACCTGTGAAAGTTCTTCAAATAATTTTCTAGTAGTCCCGATTTTGTACAACCCCGATAAAGCAAATACAGCCAAAGAGAACAGGGCAGCAATAACAAGGATTATAAAAAATCGCGAAAAAGGTAAATTCTGGGAAAATAAAACTGGACGCCATTCAGCTACCCAAGAACTGGTTCGCAAAAAATAAGCTGCAATCCCAGCTAAAATAATCATTATAAAATCTACTGGAACTAATAAGCTGCTGAATATTAATTCTGACTTCTTCATACCATTCATTGTACAAAGAATTTTCACTCTCTACAA
>CAYVAX010000002.1:14000-39077 GCA_964449235.1 uncultured Candidatus Saccharibacteria bacterium
TATTTTTTTGTCGGGTAAGTCGTAAGCCGAATTCTGTTAACTGCAATAAATGCAGCTGACGATCATCTGTCTGGGCTCAACATCACTGCTGAGCTCTGGCGAACTACTTTTCACTGGTAAAAATCATAAACATCTTTACCAGGTTTGTTCTTGCACCTGCCTAGGAATTTAGCCGTTTCACTCCTCTAAAAGAGGCATCGTCACTGTTCGCATCCCTACTCTTGCGAGCGACAGGTATTACCTGCTAGGCTTTTAGACTTAATATTAAAGAATGGGTGTTCGGACTTTCCTCTGCTTTCATTAAGCTTTAATAAAAGCAGCGATCGCCTCCCTTACCCGACAATATAATTTTAGCAAACAATAGCAAATCTGTCAAATTCCCGGCAAAGCTGCCCCTTTTTCTCCTTTGTAATCCAGAGCACGGTTAACTAATTTATCTGCCTCTTTATTTTCCGAACGCGGAATATGTTTAAACATAACTTCCTTAAAATCTATTTTCAAATTCCAAACTTTTAAAAACAGCTGTTCTATTTTCCGGTCTAAAACCTTGTATTCAGCATTTAACTGCTTAGCCACCAGCTCGCTATCCACTCTAACTTCAACCTCTATATTTTTTGATTTTTTCTTGCCAAAAAGCAATTTTGCTTTTTGAAGGGCAAAAATTACTGCTTCATACTCTGCTTCATTATTGGTTGCGCGACCAATTTTTTGAGCATACTCCTTAAGCACTCCTCCGTTAATATTGGTTAAAATTACCCCAATCGCTGCTGGACCAGGATTGCCGCGCGAACCACCATCAGTGTAGATTATAATTCTCATATTTTTTTAAAATCCACGACCTTTAATTGTAATTCTCTAGTTCCATTCCATTCATTAACAATTAATTCAAAAACAACATTAATTTTATCTCCTCTATTTAGTTTACCATGAAAATCTCCTAATCCAAAAGCAATTGCCTGCAGTCCTTTAATTTTTTTATTTAACTGCTTGGTTAAATACATTTTTAAATGTGATCCTTTGTTTCCTACCTGTTTAATTCTGTTCACTGTTAGATTTTTAAGCAGAAACAAAGGTTTGGGGTTTTGCTCTCCAAAAGGAGCAAGCCTTTGAACGTTTTCATGAGTGTCAAAATTAAACTCTTCCAGGCTTAGTTCGGAATCAATGTTTAATCTTGGAGTAATATCTGCTGGCTTAAGATGTTCATCTGTAAATTTTAAAAACTTCTTTTTAAACTTTTCTAGATTTTTATTGGAAATCGTAAACCCTGCTGCTCCCGGATGCCCGCCAAAATTCTCCAACAAGCTGCTAAACTTAGAAATCGCATCTATGATATTAAAATGGGGCACGCTGCGAGCAGAAGCCTTGCTTTCATTTCCCATTATTTGATAAATAATTGTTGGCCGATAATATTTATCTGACAACCAGCTGGCAATTAATCCTGCTATTCCTATTGGCCAATTTTTATCTCCTTCTAGAATAGCTTTTTGCTTTTTTAATTCTAGCCGTTGTTCAACTTCTTTCACAATTTTATTGGTCAACACTTGTCTTTGTTTGTTTTTCTGGTCTAATTGTTTAGCTAATTCTCTTGCTCTCGGCTTTGTTTTTGAAACTAATAATTTAAAAGCAGTGTTTGCATGGCCCATGCGGCCGGCAGCATTAAGCCGCGGTCCTAAAATGTATCCAATGACATAGGCTTCCATCCTTGACTCTATTCCTACCAGCTTTATCAACTCTCTAAGCCCTAATCGCCTGGTTTTCTCTAAAACTACCAATCCATATTTCACCAATGTCCGGTTTTCTCCAGTTAAGGGCATCATGTCTGTAACTGTTGCTATTGCCACTAAATCCAGCAACCACTTTTCAAAAGCTACTGACCCTTGTTTGTTTATCTTCTTAAACAGCCCCTGAACAAATTTAAACGCAACCCCAGCAGCTGCTAACTGCTTAAAGGGATAGGTTTCTCCTTTTTGCTGGGGATCGATTATTGAAGCTGCTTTTGGAAGCTTGGAAGGGATTTTATGATGATCAATGATCACCACATCTATTCCCAGCTTGTTAGCAAGCTCAACTTCTTCAACATTAGTAATCCCGCAATCAACAGTAATAATTAGGTTTATTCCTTGCTTGC
The DNA here is from genome assembly GCA_964449235.1 of uncultured Candidatus Saccharibacteria bacterium. Lineage (GTDB taxonomy): Bacteria > Patescibacteriota > Minisyncoccia > RBG-13-40-8-A > JAUWHN01 > CAYVAX01. Next base: position 16,129 of record CAYVAX010000002.1, read on the forward strand.
TGAATTTTTTAATCGCTTGCATATTTAATCCATAACCCTCGCTAACGCGGTCAGGAATATATGTTTCAGGTTTCAATCCTAGATAATTTAAAGTTTCAGTTAATATTGCTGCACTGCAAACTCCATCTGCGTCATAATCTCCAAATACAACAATTTTTTCTTTTTTATTCAAAGCGGTTTTAATTCTATTTACTGTCCTGCTCATCCCCTTCATTAAAAAAGGATCGTGAAGATCTTGATCGTAGTCGGGATTAAAAAACTCATCAATCTGTTTTTGAGTTTTTAATCCCCGATCCCAAAGAAGCTGAAGAATTAATTGCGAATACTCTGGAAATTGTTCCAGAAATTTTTTAGGCGGTTTTTTATTTAATTTCCAAATTTTATTCATTTTTTAAAGCCTCTATTCCTGGCAGAGTTTTATTAGAAAGATATTCCAACATCGCACCTCCGCCAGTTGAGATATAGTTAAAGTGTTTTTGCAGTTTTAGTTGCTTAATAAATGCTACTGTATCTCCTCCGCCTGCAATTGAATAATGACTATTATTTGCAATTGCAGAAGCTATTGCTTGCGAACCTTTGTCAAAAGGCTTCTGTTCTGTTTTTCCCAAAGGCCCATTCCAAACAACCATTTTAGCTTTAGTTATCAATTCCAAAAACATTTTTACAGTTCTTGGCCCAATATCATAAACCAGTTCATTGGATTGAATAGTGTCTGGCTCTTGAATTTCAACACCATCAGAAGATGCTCCTGTCCAAACCATAAAATCAATTGGCAAATGAACTTTTTCATTCTGAAAATCAATTTTGTTTACAACCTGGAACATTTTTTTCTCAACAAGGGATTTACCCATATTCATTCCTTGAGCTGCGAAAATCGTATTTACCAATGCTCCTCCTAATAACAGGTGATCGGCTTTTTTGCTAAACGCCTGAATAACTTTAATTTTTGTAGCTGCTTTTGCTCCTCCAATAATCACTGCTAATGGATGTTTGGAATCATAAAGAATTTTATTCATTTCCTGCAACTCCTTTTCAAATAACATTCCGATTGCTGAAGGCAGCAGTCTGGAAACCCCTACAATAGAAGCGTGTTTACGATGCGAAACAGCAAATGCTTCGTTGATATAAATGTCTCCGAGTTTAGCTAGTTGTTTAGCAAATTTAAAATTATTTTCCTCTTCTTCAGAATGAAACCGTAAATTTTCCAAAAGCAAAATTTCTCCTTTTTTCATTTGTTTTGTCCAGCGTTCAATTTTTTTTCCAATACAATTATCAGCTTTAACTACTGAACAGTCCAGGTATTCAAAGAGTTTATCCTGAACCGCATTCATTTTTAATTTTCTTACCCGCTTGCCTTTTGGACGGCCAAGATGAGACATTAAAACTATTTTCGCTCCCTGGTTAATTAAATATTCAATAGTAGGAATTGCTTTTTTTATCCGCCAATCATCAATAATCTCACCGTGATTATCGAGAACAACATTAAAATCAACGCGTATTAATACGCGTTTGTTGTTTACCTGTAAATCTTTTACAGTTTTTAAATCAATCATTGACTTCCTCAATTATGTTAACAAATTCCCGGGCATCCAGGCTTGCTCCTCCAATCAATAATCCGTTCATGCTGGCCTGTTTAATATATTTTTTAACAATCTTGCTGTTTACGCTTCCTCCATAGATTATGGGTAATTTATCACCCAGATTTCTTCCATAAATATTGCTAATAGTTTTTTTAATAAATAATTTAGCTTCTAAGGCTTTGTCAGCCGAGCAAGGATTTCCACTGCCAATCGCCCATACAGGTTCATAAGCTACAATTAATTTCTCAGCTTGAATTCTACTCACCCCTGCAAGCCCTTGCTGTAATTGTTTTTTCACAACTGAAGCCATATTTTGGTTTTCTTTTTCTCCCACACATAAAATCACCTTTAGCCCCTCATTAATAGCAGCTAATACTTTTTTGTTAATTGCAGAATCAGTTTCCTTAAAATACTTTCTCCGTTCGGAGTGTCCAATAATTACATACTTGCATCCTGAGTCTTTAATCATTGCTGGAGATATTTCACCAGTATATGCCCCGGCTTGTTTCCAGTGACAATTCTGAACTCCAAATTTAACTTTAGTTTTTAAAATTTTAATTGCTGGCTTTAAATAGATAAATGGCGGACAAACAACTATTTCACTTGTATCCATACTCTTGTTCAGATTCTTATTTATCATTTTTAAAAGTTGCTCAGCCTGTTTGTGAGTACGAGGATTCATTTTCCAATTTCCAATAATCAAAACCTTATTCATAAAGTTGAAAGATTAATTATTCCTGCAGTCAAGCAACTTACAATAACTCCGGCAATTAAAATCCCCACAACAATCAAGGGAAAAGCTTTTTTAATCGGCACTCCGAATACAAACGCAGCTAATGCCCCGGTCCAGGCGCCAGTAAACGGCAAAGGTATTGCCACTAATATTACCAGGGCTAAGTTTCGCCAGCGATCAAATTTATGAGTATGTTTTTGTCGAGTACGTTCAAATAACCAATTAAAAAAACGATTGAAAAAATAAATGCGGTGGCTTAAAAATCTGGATACTGCTTTTAAAAACCAAAGAATAAAAATTACTGGAATAATATTTCCTAGTACTGCCCAAAAAAAAGCAACTGCTACAGACATATTATACACTCCCACAGCTAAAGGAATAGCTCCTCTCAATTCCGAAATCGGCAACATCGAAGTTAACAATACAATTAATTCCGAACTCATTTTACTTTCTTTAAAAACTTAGCAACTTCTTCAGGTTCAATTGTGGAAATCTCAATACCAGTCCCTAATTCAAATCCAGCCCAAACAGAAGTTTTTGGCAAAATTTCAATATGCCAATGGTAAAAATCATAATTTTTACCATCACAAGGAGTAGTATTGATATGGAAGTTATAGGGGGGATCACCAACTTTTTCATACAACCGATAAACTGCCTGCCATAAAGCTTCTGCTAAATATTTTCTTTCTGCATCTGTGATATTTTCAAAACTTGATTGATGTTTTCGGGGAATAACCCGAAGTTCAAAAGCGGTTCGGGGAACATAAGGGGCGTAGACAATAAAGTGTTCGTTTTGAAAAATACTTCTTTTTTCTTCCCGTTCCCACTTTAACATTTTACAATAAACACATTCTTTGTTGTTTCGATAATATTTTCTTGATCCTTCCAGGGTCCGACCTACGTCCGGAGGCACTACTGGCATTGCAATCAATTGCGAATGGGGATGATAAAGAGAAGCTCCTGCTTCTCGGCCATGGTTGTGGAAAATTGAAATGTAATTTACGCATTCTTCCCCCATTAAACTCAAGTACCGTTCCTGGTAGGCTTTTAGCACTTCTTCCACTTTCTCTAAAGAAAGCAAAGCCAAATGCTTATCATGATCGCGAGTAATAATTACCTCATGAAACCCAGCCCCATCTCTTAAAATATATGGTCCTTCCTGATAATTTATGGAACAATTTCCAGGGCCAAAAGCAGGATATTTATTGGGAATTACCTGCAAGCTCCAATCTTTTTTATTCTTGCCCTTGTAATATATTAATAGAGGATCAGCATTACCGCTTGCTTGCGGATCTTCAAAAGGACATTTAGAAATTGGCTGATAAAATTTTATTCTTTTTTCCTTAACAAAAGAATGGGGACGCCTCCCCCTTTTAGTGGCAATTAAAACCCAATCACCAGTAACTAAATCCTTTCTTAATTCCGAAACATTGTATTTGTCCGGCCTGCCTTTTTTAGCAGGTTTAGAACTCCTCATAACTTATATTTATTAGTTATCAAATTGTATTTAATTTTAAGAAGCTCTCCAAAAGTTTTAATATATGATTTAAGAGAAACCTTGCTCTCGCCGGGATTTTTCCAATCTACAGCCACTTCTTTAATTTTAAATCCCATTTTTTTAGCTAACACCAACACTTCAATATCAAACCCCCAGCGCATAATTGTTTGTTTGGAAAAAACATTTTGAGCAGATTTTTCTGTAAACAATTTAAATCCCCGCTGAGTATCGTGTATTTTCCAAAGCCCGGCTACAGCTCGAATAATATATTTTGAAATCCTTCCCAGCCAGCGTCGATACCAGGCAGCATTTTCTTCAATCTTTGCCCCCTTAATCTCAATAGAGCCGATAACTAGCTGATATTCTTTTTCAATATGCGGCCAAAATTTTTCCAAATGATCAATAGTTGTGGAGTTATCTGCATCCATAAACAATCTAAATCTTCCGTTTGCTCCCAACATCCCCTGTTTAACCACGCACCCCTTCCCGCAATTCTGCTTGTTGTCAATGAGTTTAAGATTAGCCACTCGGACTTTAAGATTTTTAACTGCTTCCGCAGTATTATCCGTAGAGCCGTCACTAACCACAAGAATTTCATAGGAATAATCTTGTTTTTTCAAATATTTATCAATATCCAAAAGCGTAGCCGAAATCCGCTTTTGTTCATTGTACGCAGGAATAATAACTGATAGCTTAAGTTCTTGCATATCAATTTTAGTATATCATAATTAAAGTTAAAAAAAAACAAGCACTTAATGTGCCTGGCTTTTTAACCTCAACTTTAGCCTTTACAGTTTTGTTAAAATTTCAGGCTTTCTTTTTGTAATCACAATTGTGTGTTCAAAATGACAAGAAAGGCTGTTGTCGGCGGTAATATATCCAAATCCATCTTGAGCTTGTTCTATTCTCCAGTCTCCAGCCGTAAGCATCGGCTCTAAGGCCAGTACCATTCCCGATTTCAATGCCAATCCCTCTCCAGGATTTCCAAAATTAAACACTTGAGGATCTTCATGCACTTCCTTGCCCACGCCATGTCCGACTAACTCTCTAACAACATTAAATCCGTTTTTTTCAGCTTGCCTTTGAATTTGATAACCGATATCTCCTAAATAATTTCCCGGCCGAGCTTGGTTAATCCCAGAAGTCAACGCCTGATGCGTAGCTTTAATCATTTTCTTTTTTTGATTATCAATTTCTCCCACTCCTACAGTTACAGCCATATCTGTACAATACCCTTTAAACCTGACCCCCAAATCCAAACTCAACATATCTCCAGATTTTAATCTTCGTTTGCTGGGAACAGCATGCACAATTTCCTCATTAATAGAAGTGCACAAGCTAGCTGGAAATCCATCATAATTTAAGAATGAAGGCTGGGCATTACAAGAGAAAACAAGATCGTTAGCGACCCTGTTTAAATATTTAGTAGTTACCCCCGGACTTACTTCTTTTTTTAACTCCTCCATTATGTTTGCTAAAATTTTCCCGCCTTGGCGCAATATTTCTATTTCATCTTGGTTATAGATTCTAACCATGTTTAACTGCTTTTAAAACCTCCTGATGAACATTCTCTATAGATTGTTCACCATTAACTTGTTTAATATTAACCCCAATTTGTTTAAAATATTTAAATAAAGGATAAGTTCTTTGTTTGTATTCCTTTAACCGCGTTTTCATTGTTTGTTCAGTGTCCAAACTCCTAGTGACTAATTCTCCTCCGCACTTAGGGCATTTTTTAAGATTTTTAGTTTCCGGAGTATAAGGCACAGGATAACGACATTCCTTGCAGATTCTTCTTCTGGTATTTCTCCAAATTGCTTCTTGATCGCTAACTTTTAATTCTAAAACTAAAATATTTTTTAAACCGTAAAGATCAATCAAAAACGGCATGATCTTCTTCCCTTCGTAAACAGTGCGCGGAGAGCCAGAAAAAACAATTCCTTTTCCTTGTTCAGATAACTGCTTGATTTTCTTTTTAACCACCACAGTAACAAATGGCGGACTGCATAACATCCCATTTTCAAAGAGCTGCTTTTCTTTTAATAAAAAATATTTCTTGCCGTCTGCCTTTAAGTAATTATCCTTGCCTGCATTTTTCCAGCTTTCCTCCAGAACTTTGCTGGTTTCAAAGGAGTAAAGGTTGAGTTTATCAGCTAATAACTCTGCCTGGGTTCCTTTTCCAGCCCCAGGAGGACCAATAATTATTACAATAATTTTCTGATGTTTTTTCATATATATTACCTCCATTAAAATCCTTTATAGTCACGCATAACTAACTGGGATTCCACTTGTTTCATTGTTTCCAAAACTACGCTAACCACAATCAATACTGCTGTTCCTCCAATGGTCATTGTAGCTACTCCTGTTACTCCCCTGACAATCAAAGGCATAATCGCAATTAATCCCAAGAATAATGCTCCCACTAATGTAATTCTGTTCAAAATTTTATGAAAATATTGAGCAGTATTTTCTCCGGGCCGGATTCCGGGCACAAACCCGCCTTGTTTTTGAACATTGTCTGCAATTGCATTGGGATCAAAAGTTACTGCTGTGTAAAAATATGTAAATAGCACTACGAGAATAAAGTAAACCAGGGCATAAAAAATCTGATTCTCAAACAGATTTCCAAATCCCTGGGCTAAATTGGCAATAAACTGGTTGTCCACCCCGGATAAAAAGTTAGCAATCATTCCCGGAAACAGCATAATTGACAATGCAAAAATAATTGGGATTACTCCTGCTTGATTAACCCTTAAAGGTAAATGTGTAGAAACTCCTCCGTAAACTCGACGCCCGCTTACTCGTTTAGCATAAGCAATCGGTACATTCCTTTGCCCTTCAGTAATAATTACCACTCCTGCAATTACTAACAGAGCAACAACTATGAATGCAATATATGAAGGAATTTGAGAAGGGTCAACAGTGGCTAATGTTTGGCGAATAGAAACCGGGAATCTAGCAATAATCCCTGCAAAAATCATCAATGAAACTCCATTCCCAATTCCTTTTTCAGAAATTAATTCCCCTAGCCACATTAAAAATACCGCTCCAGCAGTAATTACTGCGATTGCGGTTAATAGGGGAAATAAAGGAAGATTAACAATTACTCCCTGGTTGCGAAGCAAAGTTATCATTCCATAAGCTTGAAGAGTAGCTAAGGGAACTGTAAGTATTCGTCCATATTGATTAAATTTTCTTCTCCCTTCTGGCCCAGATTCATGATACATTTCTTTCAGTTTTGGAAAAATCATTGTTAATAGTTGTAAAATAATCGTAGCTGTAATATATGGTCCTAATCCTAGCATCACAATTGAAAATCTACTCATTGCTCCGCCAGTAAATACATTAATTAATCCAAATAACTGATTTCCTTCAAAAAATGCTTTTAATTCTTCAGGGTCTACTCCTGGAACAGGAATATTGGCAGCAATCCGAAATACTACTAAAACTCCGAGCACAAACAATATTTTCTTGCGTAAATCTTTTATTTTAAACAATAATTTTATTTTATTCCAAAAAACCATTTTAAAAAAATTATTTCTTTTTTATTTTTCCCAATGCTTTTTCAGCAGACTTGGATAATGAACAGTTTTCAATAATTAGCTTCTTGGTTAGTTTTCCATCTCCTAAAATTTTTACTTTCGGCATTCTTCCGCCCAGTTTGCGAATCAGCCCCTTTTTTAATAATGTTTGGGGATTAACCTTTTGATGGGCCTTAAAATGCCTATCTATGTCTCTTAAATTCACTGCCTGAGGCTTGGGTTTTATGGGTTTAAATCTATATCCCCGTTTTTTGGGAATTTTTTTAACAATATCCCTCAATGCTGGTCGCGGAGTTCCTCCTGCTCGAGCTTTTTGGCCCTTTACTCCTCGCCCGCAAAAAGTTCCTCGTTTGCCTCCCCGGCCAATACGCTTTTTTTTCTTAGATTTTGTTTTGGGCTTAAGTTCGTGCAATTGCATTTTATTCTAATTTTTTTAATGCTTTAATTGTGGCCCGAGCATTGTTTAATTTGTTATTAGTTCTCCCAATAATTTTAGCAGTAATATTTTCAATTCCACCTAGAATACAAATAGTTCTAATTGTTCCTCCAGCAATTACTCCCCGGCCTTTTGCAGCTGGTTTTAATAATACTTGCGCAGCACTATATTTTTCCTGAATCTGATAGGGAATAGTTTTATCTTCAGTAAGCGGAATCTCAATCAAATATTTTTTAGCTTGTTTAATTGCTTTATTAATCGCAATGCTTACATCAATTCCCTTAGCTACTCCCACGCCTACTCTTCCTTTTTTATTTCCAATTACAACCACTGCTCGAAAACTAAATCGGCGGCCGCCAGCAACTAACCGCGCAGTTCGAGCAATATCTAAAACTTTTTGCTCATATTCTAGTGGTCTTTTCTTCCCAGGAGTTCTAACTTTTGGTGGTCTTTTTTTAGCCATAAATCATTTAAAAATCGAGGCCTCCTTCCCGGGCTCCTTCAGCTAACGCTTTTATTCGCCCGTGATATTTATATCCGCCGCGATCAAAAACTACCTTTTTATATTTCTTATTTAAACCTTTTTCAGCAATAATTTGTCCAACCCGGTAAGCAACAGCAGCTTTTCCGGTTAATTCTTTTTTCTTAGATTTTTTAGATTTATCTTTCTTGCTCCCAACATCTAAATCACTTGCCGAAACTAATGTTTTTCCTTTTTGATCATCAATTAATTGTGCATAAACATGCTTATTAGAGCGAAAAACAGATAACCGGGGAATTTTTGGAGTTCCTTTAACTTTTGCCCGCACTCGACGATGTCTTTTTTTTCTATTGATTTTTTTATTTACCATAATTTTAAAATTTAAGACTTATTCAGTTCCTACTGCTTTCTTCCCTGCTTTTCTTCTTACTACTTCTCCTTGATATCTTACTCCTTTTCCTTTATAGGGTTCGGGCTTCCTCTTTTCTCTAATTTCAGCTGCAACTTGCCCTACCAATTGTTTATCTGTGCCCGAAACTGCAATCAGGTTCTTTTCAACTTTAAATTCAATTCCTTGCGGAGGGTTGATTTTTACAGGATGAGAGTGTCCTAAGTGTAAAACCAAATCCTTTCCTTCCAGACCGGCCTTATACCCCACTCCATGTATTTCCAGTTTTTTTTCATAGCCCTCAACAACTCCCTGGATCATGTTTGCAATATGTGAACGATAAGTTCCCCAAAGAGCTTTAGTTCCTTTGTGAATTTTTACAGGAGTTAATATAATCTTGTTGTCATTTACCTCAACTTTAATCTCAGGATGAACTTCCAAGGCAAGCTCTCCTTTGGGGCCGTTGATAATAATTGTATTCTTGTCAATTTTTACTTTTACGTTTTCAGGAATTTCTATTGGTTTTTTTCCAATACGACTCATAAAATATTTACCAAATTTCGCATAAGACTTCTCCTCCAAAACCTTTTTTCTTTGCCTCCTTGCCGGTCATTAATCCTTGAGAGGTGGATATAATTATTGATCCTCTGCCCCCCAATACTGACTTTATTTCCTTAGCTTTAATATATTCGCGTTTGCCTGGCTTACTGACTCTCTTAATATGGCCAATAACCGGAAGAGTGTTCTTGTTGTCTTTATACAAAATTGTAATTTCTATTTGTTTGTTTATTCCTCGACCTTTTTTAGATATTTTTTTAAGAAATCCTTGTTTGACTAATATTTTTCCTAAAGAAAATTTCATTTTTGAAAATGGCAATTCCACAGTAGAATGTCCTACTGCCTGTGCATTTCTTATTCGAGTTAACATGTCACTGATTGCATCCATATATATATGATTACCAAGAAGATTTTTTAACTCCTGGAATTTCACCTTTATTTGCTAATTCCCGAAAACAAATTCTACACAATCCAAAGTCCCGGATATATCCTCTTTTTCGGCCACAGCGAAAACAACGCCTTACTTTTCGCGTAGAAAATTTTGGCTTTTTTTTAGATTTTACAATTTGAGCTTTACGCGCCATGTTTTTTGATTGGAAAACCTAACAGCCGAAACAAAGTTAATGCTTGTTTTCTCTGCCCAGCATTAGTGGTTATAGTTATTTCTAACCCAAAAATGGCTTTTACTTCTTCATGGGCAATTTCTGGAAAAATAATATGCTCTTTAATCCCTATGGTCAGACTACCATGGTTGTCAATAGATTTCTCGGGAATTCCTCTAAAATCTCGAATTCGAGGAATTGTCGCCCCCACTAATCGATCCAGAAAATGGTACATTTTTTTACCCCGCAAAGTTACTTTCAACCCTATTAATTGCCCTTTTCTAATTTTAAATGCCGAAATGGCTTTTTTAGCTTGAGTAAAAGAAGGTTTTTGACCAGTAATTATTGCTAAGTCATTAATAATTGATTCCTTTTTTTTCTTGTCATCTAAAAATTTGCCCAATCCTGTATTAATCACTACTTTTGTAATCCTGGGTACTGCCAAATTATTTTTAAATCCAAACTCTTGCTTCATTTTGGGAACAGCTTCTTGTTTATATTTTTCAAATATCATAGCTATATTTCCTGGTTACACTTTTTACAAACTCGATATTTATTGTCTCCAGCTAATTTATGTCCCACTCTTGTGGGTTGTTTGCACTTGGGACAGATTAATTTCACATTGGAAACATGCAAAGGCGCAGGCACTTCTACAATTTGCCCTTTTTCTCCTTGTTTTTTAGGACGAACATGTTTTTTAATAATGTTTCTTCCTTCCACAACTACTCTGTTTTCTGGAGGCAGGGAAGTTATTACTTTTCCTTTTTTCCCGCGATCTTTTCCAGAAATAATTAATACTGTATCGCCTTTTTTGATGTTTAATTTTGAACTCATAATACTTCCGGAGCCAGGGAAATAATTTTTTTAAATCCCTGCTCTCTTAATTCTTTGGGAATAGGACCAAAAATTCTTCCGCCTTTGGGAAGCATCCCGTCTAAAATTACAGCTGCATTTTCGTCAAACCGAATATATGAACCGTCTGGCCGCCTTAATCCTTTTTTTTGACGAACAATTACAGCTTTAACCACATCTCCTTTTTTAACCAATTTCCTGGGCTCAGCTATTTTTACAGAAGCAGTAACAATGTCTCCAATCTGCGCATACCGCCTTTGAGAGCCGCCTAAAACTTTAATTGTTTGAAGTAATTTTGCTCCTGTATTATCTGCTACTTTTAATTTTGAACCTGCTTGAATCATAAATATTTAAACCACAATCCATCTTTTATCTTTGGATATGGGCTTATTTTCCTGAATAATCACTTTATCTCCAGGCTTGTATTTGTTCTCAGGATCATGAGCTTTATATTTCTTAGAAACAGTATATCGTTTTTTGTATCGAGGATGTTGTTTTGATCTTTCTACTGTTACCACAATGGTTTTGTCCATTTTATTGGAAACTACCACTCCTTTAATCCTGCGTTTATTTGTTTGGTTTGTTTTTTTGTTCATTTTGTTCTTCTTTTAAGATTGTTAATATCTTTGCGATATCGCTTTTAGTTTGTCTAATCTCTTTAATATTTTTTACTTTTCCCCCTGCGAGATCGAATCTTAATTCTCGCAATTTTTCCCGTAAACTGCTTAAATTTTGGTTAAGTTCTTTAATGGATTTTCTGCGCAATTCTCGGATTTTCATAAATTTAGCGTTTAATAAATTTAGTTTTAATCGGTAATTTGTAGCTGGCCAATCTCATTGCTGCCCGCGCTAATTCTTCAGGCACTCCATCCATTTCAAAGATTATTTTCCCAGGCTTAACTGCAGCAACAAAATGATCTACGCTCCCTTTGCCTCCTCCCATGGGAACCTCGACTCCCTTAGTTGTTCGGGATTTGTCAGGAAATACTCGAATCCAAACTTTTCCTCCCCGGCGAATATGCCGGGTTATTGCCCTCCGAGCAGCTTCAATTTGGCGAGCAGTTAACCAAGCGCCTTCTTCTGCTTTTAATCCAAACCCTCCGAAACTTAATTCTGTTCCGCGTTTGGCTACTTTTGCTCGCGAATGACCTTTTTGTAGCTTTCTATATTTTACCTTTTTAGGCTGAAGCATAATTTATTCAAATTTTTCCCCTTTATACAGCCAGACCTTTACACCAATTATTCCATAAGTGGTATGGGCATTAACATGCGCATAATCAATATTTGCTCTTAAGCTTTGCAGGGGTAATTGCCCCTCTACAGGAGTGCATTCTCTGCGAGCCATTTCTGCCCCTCCCAATCTTCCAGCCACGCAAATTTTTGCTCCTTTAATTTCCGAGGTTTGCCTAATCTTGGTCATTGCCTGCTTCATTGCTCTCCGAAAAGATCTTCTCTGCTCTAATTGTTCAGCAATTCCCTGAGCTATAATATTGGCATAAGTTTCTGCTTTTTTTAATTCTTGAACATCTATTTTAATCTCCAATCCTTTGGTTTTACCCTTAAATATTTTATTAACCATGTCTTTTTTTAAATCCTGGATTCCTGATCCTCCGCGACCGATAATAATTCCGGGGCGGGCAGAGTGAATAACAATGTTGATGGAGTTAACAGAACGTTTAATCTCCACCTCGTTTACTCCTGAACGCTTTAAGCGCTGTAAGATAAATTGGCGCAGTCTATAGTCCTGCTCTAAGTATTGTTTGTATTTCTTTTTATTAAACCAACGCGACTTCCAATCAATATTATACCCTAATCGAAAAGCCCGCGGATCTACTTTATGAGTCATAATATTTAAAAACTTTTACGTTTAAACATTTTTTTAACATTCCCAAATGTCTGGCGACTCCAGAATTTTTTCTTAGATTTGGAACTGGTAGAATGCGGCTTAGCTGGAGAAATTGGCTTGCCGTGCTTAGCTTGGTCTTCTGCAGATTGAGACTTGGGTTCAACTTTTTCGCTGGGCTGCTGGCTTTTAATTTCTTCCATGCTTTCCAGTTTAACTGTTTCCGGCTTGGGAGTTTTTTTCTTTTTAGACTTTACTCCTTTTTTAGGTTTTAAAATTAAACAAATATGACTGCTGCGTTTAGTAATTAAGTCTGCCCGGCCCATTGCTCGCGGCTTCCACCTTTTTAACCCCGGGCCTTCATTAACTTGGATGTCGGCGATGTATAGTTTGTCTTTTTCAATATCAAAATTTTGAGAAGCATTTGCTACAGCAGAATTTAATAATTTTAATATTGGAGCTGCAGCTCTCTTGGTTAAATACTTTAATTGTACTTCTGCCTGTTTTACTTCCATGCCTCGAATAAGGTCAGTTACTAACCTGACTTTGCGCGCAGAGGTTCTAAAATGATTTAATCTCGCAGTAATTTTCATGATCAATATTATTCTTCAGTTGGCGGCCTTTTTTCTCCTGCTTTTTGTTCCAAGGTCCTTTGTATTTTACCGCCATGTCTGACAAATTTCCGAGTAGGAGCAAATTCCCCCAGTTTATGACCAACCATATCTTCAGAAATAAATACTGGAATATGTTCCCGGCCATTATGGACACCAAATGTAAATCCAACCATTTCAGGAGTAATTGTGCAGGCTCGAGACCAGGTTTTAATTATTGTTTTATCACCTGATTTTATTTTTTTTATTTTTTTTAACAATCTTTCGTCCACATAAGGACCTTTTTTAAGTGATCGTGCCATAATTTATTTTTTCTTTTTTCTTCGTTTAATAATGAATTTATTAGAATATTTTTTCTTTTTACGAGTTTTTACTCCATAAGCTTGTTTCCCCCAAGGAGTTTTGGGTCCTTTTTTTAACCCTATAGGGGCTCTTCCTTCTCCTCCTCCATGAGGATGGTCTACGGAATTCATTGCTGATCCCCTAACAGTTGGCCTTTTGCCCAGCCAGCGAGAACGACCCGCTTTCCCCTGGTTTACAAATCTATGCTCAGGATTGCTTACTACACCAAAACTGGCTTTGGCTTTTTTAGGAATCATTCTAATCTCTGAAGAAGGAAGAATTAATCGTGTATAACCTCCTTCAGTGGCAGTAACCTGAGCTCCTGCGCCTGCAGAGCGAACAATTTTACCTCCTTGTCCAGGATGAAGTTCAATATTGTATACAAATGAGCCCACAGGCATTTTTTCTAAACACATTCTATTTCCCGGATTTAAGGGAACTTGTTCGCTGGTTATAACTTCAGCTCCTACTTTCAATCCTTGAGGAGCAAGGATATATTTTTTTTCTTTGTCTTTGTATTCTACAAGAGCAATAAATGCTGACCGATTAGGATCGTATTCAATAGAAATAACCTTTGCAGGAATATCAATCTTATTCCGTTTAAAGTCAATTACTCGGTACTTTCTTTTATGACCGCCGCCTTTATGCCTAACTGTAATTCGCCCCTGCTTATTTCTTCCTGCTTTCTTTTTTATGGGCTTAGTAAGGGATTTTTGAGGTTTGTTTTTGCCAGATAAAAATTGTTTGTAGTCTATGGCAGTCATTTTCCTCCGCCCAGGAGTTGTAGGTTTGTATATTTTCATAATTTTAATGCGGCATTATTTCTATTTTCTCTCCTTCCTCTAAGGTTACAATTGCTTTTTTGTACCCTGGAGAAGAGCCTTTAATGCCTCGAAGTATTTTTGTTTTAGAATGCACATTGATTATATTAACATTTTTAACTCCCACTTTATACAGTCCTTCGATTGCTTTTTTAATTTCTGTTTTGTTTGCGTTGGAAATAACTTTAAATACATACTTATTTTGATTATTTAAATCCGTAGCTTTTTCACTAATATGGGGTTCTGTTAATACTCTATGAGCTATTTCCAGTTTTTTTTTGCTGGGAGCTATTCTTGGCTTTTTAGCTGCTTTCTTTTGAGGAGCAGGTTTTTTAGCCGGTTTTTTCTTAATTGCTTTTTTAGGCTTCTTTTTTCTTTTGAATAAAGAAGAGAGTTTATTTATCAGAGCCATAAATTTGTTTAATTACTTTTATTACTTCCTTAGAGAGTATCAAATATTTAAATGACAGTAAATCCAAAACATTTAGGCTATCTACAGGAATGGTTTTAGAATAGGGAATGTTTTGATTTGCTTTAATCAAATTTTGATTCTTCTTCTTATCTGAAGGTGCAATTACTAAGCTGCTTTTTTCTCCTTTTTTAAGAATATTTTTAAAAATTTCCGCCATTAATTTTGTTTTTGGTTTTTCTAATTCCAGATTGTCTAAAACAATCAATTCTTTATGTTCAGCTTTAGAGCTTAAACACATCAGCAGTGCCTTGCGTTTCATTTTTTTATTAATCTTCTTTTTTAATTTCCGATCCTTCCGGGGTCCAAAAGTTACTCCTCCTCCTCTCCAGATCGGTGACCGAATAGAACCATGGCGAGCTCTTCCGGTTCCTTTTTGCCGCCAAGGCTTTCTTCCTCCCCCTCTTTTTTCACTCCTATCCTTAACATGAGCAAGAGATTGACGTTGACTACTCAACTGCGCAACTAAAGCTTGATGGATTAACTCTGGATTGGCTTTAATATCAAAAACTTCTGGCGGAAGATTAACTGTGCCGATTTTCTTTCCTTGAAGATTGTAAGTATTGACTTTAGACATATATTATGTTAACTTAAAATGTTGAATTCAATATGTTGTGATCTTTTAAAAATCTTATATTTAAGGAGGAAAAATTAATGAATACTACAAACCAGGGTTTTGATAAACGATTAAAGGATGATGTTTTTGAAGAGGCTACAAAATTAATTGGGGAAATCTTAGCTATTTCCGAAAGAAATTTTGAGCTTGTCCGGCCTGAGCTCCGCATTGAACTTGAAGAAATGATTCGTAAAGAATTTAAAGCCGGACTATTGGGGTTTTTAAAAAAATTCAAGCACGACCAGTTAATTCGCAACTATAACCTCGGACACTCCAAGCCGAATTAATTTAATTTTTAATAATAGGCAATTATTGATAAATGATTGTCTATTTATTTTCCCTGAATTTTAATCAATCCTCCAATTGCTCCTGGAATTGCTCCCTTTACAGCTAATAGATTATTTTCCTTGTCCACTTTCATTATTTCTAAATTAGTTACTGTTCTTTGCTCAGCTCCAGTATGGCCGGGCATTTTTTTACCTTTAGTTACTCGCTGAGGAAATGCAGAACCAATAGATCCGGGAGTGCGCAAAACATGGCGATGACCATGAGAGGCAGGCCCTCCGCTAAATCCATGTCGCTTAACTACCCCTTGAAACCCTTTACCTTTGGAAATTCCAGAAACTTTTACTTTCTCTCCTTTGTTAAAGGTTTCTACAGTAATCCTGTCGCCGGATTTAAGTTTTAGATCTTCATCTGGAATACAAAATTCTTTAATGTATTTATATTCTTGCTTGTTTTTCCGAGACTTTTTATTCTCCTGCTTAAGCTTGTTAAATCCTAACTTAACTGCTTGATAGCCGTCCTGTTTTTTTTGTTTTACCTGGATAACAAAACAAGGCCCTGCTTCAATTACAGTTACAGGAGTAACCTTGCCTTGTTGGTCAAAAACTTGGCTCATCCCTTGTTTTTTCCCTAGAATAAATTTCATGAATTAGAAATAGGTAATTGGCTATATGATATAAAATTAAGAAAAACCAGGACTAAGCCCGGTTTTGGTAAATAAGCCGACTTGGGTCCGTTAAAAATTTAGTAGATTGAATTATTAATTATTTGCATAATTTGCATGTGCACGTGATATAATGTGCTATTCGCATGCTACATCTTTATCTCCACATCCACTCCTGCAGGTAAATTTAAATTCATCATCGCATCTATAATCCGCGAGTTGGGATTATAAATATCGATGAGTCGTTTATGCACTCTCATCTCATACTGTTCCCGAGAATC
The DNA here is from genome assembly GCA_964449235.1 of uncultured Candidatus Saccharibacteria bacterium. Taxonomy (GTDB): domain Bacteria; phylum Patescibacteriota; class Minisyncoccia; order RBG-13-40-8-A; family JAUWHN01; genus CAYVAX01. Next base: position 32,731 of record CAYVAX010000002.1, read on the forward strand.
CTTATGTACAAAACTGCTGCGATTAACAGTGTATTTGCGAATTTTAGTAGGCAAAGGAATAGGACCAACTACTTTTACTCCCTGACGTTCAGCAGTTTCTACAATCTTTTTTGCTGACTGATCAATGATCTTGTGATCGTAGGCTTGAATCTTAATCCTGAGCCTCTGTTTGGGCTCTTTTTGATTAGTGTCAACCTTCTTCTTAGTCTTGGTAGGCATTTTATATGAGCTCTGTTTAGTTTTAAGCTTAAAGTTCCTGACCCTATAATGGGGTCAGGAACTTTTTATCTATTTAATAATCTTGGTAACTACACCCGCTCCTACAGTTTTTCCTCCTTCTCGAATAGCAAATCTTTGTTTTTCTTCAAGGGCAATAGGAGCAGTAAGCTTAATAGTCAATTTAACAGTATCACCGGGCATTACCATTTCCGTTCCCTTAGGAAGAGTAACATCTCCAGTAACATCTGTGGTTCGAATGTAGAATTGGGGTTTGTACCCAGTGAAAAAGGGAGTATGACGACCACCTTCTTCTTTGGTTAAGATATATACTTCCCCTTCAAACTCAGTATGCGGAGTTACGCTTCCGGGCTTAACAATTACCTGTCCGCGTTCAACATCTTCTTTTTTAGTTCCTCGAAGAAGAATACCAGCATTGTCTCCTGCTTGTCCTTCTTCTAATGATTTATTAAACATTTCAATTCCAGTAACTACTGTTTTTTGGGTATCGCGCAAACCAACAATTTCCACTTCATCATTGATCTTGATTTTCCCTCTTTCAATTCTTCCAGTAACTACTGTACCTCGCCCTTCAATAGTAAAGATGTCTTCAATGGGCATAAGAAAAGGTTTGGCAATGTCTCTTTTAGGTTCAGGGATTTTTTCATCTAAAGCTTTGAGTGCTTCATCAATTGATTTCAAATCTTCTTCTGATCCTTCCAGTGCTTTCAATGCCGATCCTTTAACAACCACTGCTTTATCACCGTCAAACTCATACTTGGTTAAAAGTTCTCTAACTTCAGTTTCAACCAAGTCAACCAATTCCGGATCATCTACCTGATCAGTTTTATTAAGATAAACAACAATAGTAGGAACTCCCACTTGTCGAGCAAGAAGGATGTGTTCTCGAGTTTGAGGCATAGGACCATCAGCAGCAGAAACAACTAAAATCGCTCCGTCCATTTGAGCAGCTCCGGTGATCATGTTTTTAATATAGTCGGCATGACCAGGAGCATCAATATGGGCATAGTGGCGATTTTCAGTTTCATACTCCACATGAGCAAGAGCAATAGTAATTCCCCGCTCTTTTTCTTCGGGAGCAGCATCAATTTGATCAACTGATTTCTCAGAAGCAGTAAATCCTTTTTCTTTCTGCCTCTTGAGAATAGCTGCAGTTAATGTTGTTTTCCCATGGTCAACATGACCAATAGTGCCAACATTAAGGTGAGCTTTTTTTCTTTCAAATTTTTCAGCCATATTTGTTTACAACTTATAGCTCCTAACTTGTAATTCAACTTTATTGGACTACAGGCTACAGGCTACAAGTTTTAGTATTTATTAATTTCAACACTTATTTTAACGCATTAATTATATTGTGTCAACTGTAATTTTATCGACCTTTGTTTTTTATCTTTTTTTCCCTTCAATAATTTGTTGAGCAACATTGGAGGGAATTTCAGCATAACAATTAAATTCCATAGTAAACGTTCCTCTTCCCTGAGTCATTGAACGTAATTGAGTGGCATAACCAAACATTTCTGAAAGAGGCACTTTAGCATCAATAATTTTCATTTTACCACGATCTTCCATTTTTTCAATTTTTGCACGCTTACTGCTTAAGTCTCCAGACACCTCGCCCATAAATTCTGGAGGAACTACAGTCTCCACTTTCATTATTGGCTCCAACAATACTAAACTTGCTTTTTTAACTGCACTTTGAACAGCCATTGAGCCTGCAACTTTAAATGCTGCCTCTGAAGAGTCTACTTCATGATAAGAGCCGTCAAATAAGGTTACCTGGATATCCACAACGGGATAGCCTGCTAATACTCCTTTGTCTACTGCCTCTTTAATGCCTTTTTCAACTGAAGGAATAAATTCTTGGGGAATTACTCCTCCTTTAATTTCATTAACAAATTCAAACCCCTTTCCGCGCTTTTTAGGCTCAACTTTTAATAAAACATGACCATACTGACCGCGACCTCCAGACTGACGAATATACTTTCCTTCTGCTTCTGCTAATTTTTTAATTGTTTCCTTGTAAGCTACTTGCGGCTGGCCAATATTCGCACCCACTTTAAATTCTCTCAACATTCTATCTACTAAAATCTCTAAATGCAATTCTCCCATTCCGGAAATAATTGTTTGTCCAGTATCTTCATCGCTTTTTATTTTAAACGTAGGATCCTCTTCGGACAATCTTTTTAAAGCCAGACTCATTTTTTCCTGGTCAGCTTTAGTTTTAGGTTCAATAGAAATAGAGATTACTGGTTCTGGAAAGGTAATTTTTTCTAAAATAATGGGATTATCAGGATCTGCTAAAGTATCTCCGGTAGTAGTATCTTTTAATCCCACTGCTGCTCCAATCTCTCCGGCATATATTTCCTTAACTTCTTCTCGTTTGTCAGCATGCATTCTAAGGATTCGTCCGATTCTTTCTTTTTTACCAGTTGAAGAATTAAGCACATAAGAGCCGGCATCCAATTTTCCAGAATAAACCCGGAAATAGGTTAAGCTGCCCACATAAGGATCGCTGGCGACCTTAAATGCTAATGCTGAAAAAGGAGCATCATCTTTTGCTTCCCGGCCTATCTTCTCCTCGGTTTTGGGTTTAAGGCCTTCTGCTGGAGGCAAATCCACAGGAGAAGGCATATACTCGATGATTGCGTCTATCAATAGCTGAACTCCTTTGTTCTTCAAGGCACTACCACAAAATACAGGAACTAATTTATTATCAATAGTTGCCTTTCTTAGTACTTTTTTAAATTCCTCTACTTTAATTTCTCCTCCTTCTAAATACTTTTCCATTAATTGATTATCCTGTTCAACAATTTTTTCAACTAATTTTTCTCTTCTTTTATTTGCTTCCTGCTTAAGCTCTTCGGGAATTTCTTTTTCAACCACCTTTTCACCATGATCACCTTGAAAATAGTAGGCTTTTTGGATGAGGAGATCAATAACTCCCTGATGCTTATCTTCAAGTCCAATTGGGATCTGCATACAAACAGCATTGGGAGTTAATTTTTCTAAAACAGATTCCAGGCTTTGCTCAAAGCTCGCTCCTGTTCTGTCTAATTTGTTAATAAAGCACATTCGAGGAACTTTAAATTTATCTGCCTGCCGCCAGACTGTTTCTGATTGCGGCTCCACTCCGGCCACACCGTCAAAAATAACTACTGCTCCGTCCAGCACCCTTAAAGACCGCTGAACTTCAACAGTAAAATCAATATGTCCGGGAGTATCAATAATATTAATCCTGTGTTCATTTTCTTTGTCTTTGGTTAAATAGCTCCCCGGGCTCCAAAAACAAGTTGTTGCTGCTGAAGTGATTGTAATTCCGCGTTCTTTTTCCTGTTCCATCCAGTCCATAATTGCTGCTCCTTCATGAACTTCCCCGATTTTATGAGAAATGCCTGTATAAAAAAGCACTCGTTCAGTAACGGTTGTTTTTCCAGCATCAATGTGAGCAATAAATCCAATATTTCGTATTTTCTTAAGTGGATATTTTCTAGGCATAAAATTAAAAGCTCAATGTCAAAAACATATTTGAATTGAGCAAGATAATTTAAAATTACCAAGCAAGATGAGCAAATGCTTTATTGGCCTCGGCCATACGATGTACGGTTTGCTTTTTTTTAATTGCCTCTCCTTCGTTTTTAGAGGCAGCAATTATTTCTCGAGCTAATTTCTCAGCCATTGATTTTGTTTTTTGTTTGCGGGCAGCTTCGATAATCCAACGCATTGCTAATGCTTCTTTTCTAGCACCTCTTACTTCATAAGGAACTTGATAATTAGCTCCCCCCACTCTTCGAGATTTAATTTCTAATAAAGGAGAAGCATTATCCATGGCCTTATTAAACACTTCCAAAGGATCTTTTTTGATTTTTTTCTTTACAATCTCCAGAGCATCATAAACAATGCGTTGAGCCAATGACTTCTTGCCTTTTTGCATTACATTGTTAATAAATTTGGCTAATTGTATATCGCCATATTTTGGATCCGGAGTTATTTCTTTTTTAATTGCTTGTTTTCTTCTCATAATTATTCTTGTTTAGGTTCTGATTCTGGAGCTTTTTCTTCAGCAGGCGCTTCTTCTCCAGCAGGAGCTGACGGCTTTGCAGTTTCTATTGCTCCGCCTTTTTTGGTTCCATATTTTGATCTTTGTTGTCTTCTGCCTTCTACGCCTTCAGCGTCCAGAACTCCCCTAACCACATGATAACGCACACCTGGAAGATCTTTAACTCTTCCCCCTCGAATTAATACTACCGAGTGCTCTTGAAGGTTATGGCCTTCACCGGGAATATATGCAGTTACCTCCATTCCATTGGTTAGGCGCACTCTGGCAATTTTCCGTAATGCCGAGTTTGGTTTTTTAGGGGGCACAGTGCTTACTTTTGTGCACACACCTCTTTTAAACGGTGAAGGATATTTTGCAGGTCTATTTTTCAAAGTATTAAAACCCCGCCAAAGAGCAGGAACTTTTGGTTTCTTTTTAGCTTTTTTTCTTGGTTTTCGAATTAACTGATGAATCGTAGGCATGTTATATGGTTATAATCTTAATATGTATTTATAAAATTAGCAAATATTCTAATTACTGTCAATGATTGTAAGGGGTTATAAAGGAAAATGCCGGAGATTTTACAAACTCACCGACATTTTATTTTAAAAAAACAATTAAATTCCATGAGTAATCCCCTGAAGTACATTAGCTATAACCAAAATCCCGTAAAATTTATTACATAGAAAAAACCAAATCAATCTCCGATATTTCTTTTTTCTTTTATTTGCAGAAAATAAATTCAGGATCACAGTTAAAATTAGCATGGAAAACAAAAGAGCTAGGGGGATAATAAAGAAAAGGGATATCTCAAGCAAACGAAGGTTTTCCTTTATTTGAATAATGTTTGTTGAACCTGTTCCAAAAAAACCAAATAACCTAATTGTAATGTATAGCAAAAAACTGATTAAATACAACTCTAAAACCAACATCCATAATTTTAATTTTGAAAACAGACCCCACCATTTAGATTCAGAACTTTCCAAACTTTTTAAAATTTTCCTCTGAGAAACTGCAAAAATTATAAACAATAAAACTATAAGAATCAAGCTCTTTATATCAAACATTAAAATACCTCCTTTTGAATATAAAATTTTAAAGAACTATTTTTTTTAAAATATATAAGGGATAAAGGACGTTCCTGCAAAAATTCTGAAAATAAAACCAGCAATGGGAGGAATGATTAAAATCGCTACGAACAAAGCTAAAAATATTCCCATAAACCCCAGACGGGCAAACTGTTCTGAACGTTGAGGAAATAAATCCATAATTAATTTCGATCCATCTAATGGAGGGATGGGAATCAAATTAAACAATCCCAAAAAAATATTAATGTATACAATCCAAGAAATAGCAATATAGAAGCTGCCTGTAATAGGAACAAACCTAAGCAGAAAAGAAAACACTAACGCAATCAAAAAATTAGCTGCCGGACCAGCAAACGCAACCTTAGTCGATCCCCATTTTTTATCACTAAGATTGTAGGGATTGTAAGGAACTGGCTTTGCCCAGCCAATAAACGCCCCTGAAAAAAATAACAAAAACAAAGGAATAACTACTGTACCCATAGGATCAATATGTTTTAGAGGATTCAGAGTTAAACGTCCAGCCTGTTTAGCAGTAGGATCGCCAAGCTGGAATGCCATCCAGCCATGAAAGAATTCATGAAACACTGCTGAAAAGATTATAATTACATAAAGAAATAACTTGAAAACAATCATAGAACTTGATAAACCTTAATTGTTGTGTTAAGCTTAATTTCAGAAATTAGAATTAAAGATTTAAATTTTCAAAACTATGGCTAAAGTTTGCGCAATTTGTGGCAAAAAGTCCACAATGGTAACAGTTAGAAAAAAGCTTCGTGGTAAGTATAACCCAACTACGAAAAAAAGAAAATACCCCAACTTGCAATGGGTGCGTTTGCCAAATGGAAAAAGAGTAAAGGCTTGTGCAAAATGCATTAAGGCAATGGAGAAAATGAAATAAGTCAAAACAATCCTCGGGGTGTGGCCTAGCGGCTTAGGGCGCGCGCATGGGGTGCGTGAGATCGCGGGTTCAAATCCCGCCACCCCGA
>CAYVAX010000002.1:39177-59625 GCA_964449235.1 uncultured Candidatus Saccharibacteria bacterium
TACATTAATAGGAGAAATTAAACAACGATTACAAAAACCAGGACATCTCGTAAAATTCAAACACACTAACAAATACAAACAAGAAGTGATATTTTACAGAAAAACCGGAGAGCCAGCTTTAAAAACCTTTGAAAGATTAATTGCAAAAAATATCTGTCCTGAAATCGAATGGAAAGAATAAAAATGCCATAAAAATAAAGAGCGAAATAAAAATCTTGCTCTTTTTCAATTTTTATGATATTTTTTAAGTATAAGCAATTAAGTGTTAATTTATGTTAGTTATTGTTACCAGTATATCCGGCTCTGGAAGAAAAGAATATCTAAACAAAGTAAGCAAATACGCTGAAAAACAAGGCAAAAAGATCAAGATTTATCATGTTGGCCAAATGCTTTTTGAACACGCTCAAAAAGTAGGAGTTTATTTAACCCCTGAAAACATTCTCAACGCCAATCCGTCTACAATTAATGCTATTCGGGGAGCAGTTTTTGAAAGTATTCTTGCCAACCTTCCCAAAGATCGCAAAGAAAACGATCTCGTAGTTATCAGTATCCACAGTATCTTCTTCTGGAAAAAAAGATTTATGAAGGCTTATGACCGCTTCTACCTCAATAAGCTAAACCCAGATATGTTTATCACTTTATTCAATAAAGCACCTGACATATTAAAAGAGCTTAATTCTCGAAAACAGTGGAAATCCCAAAAACTATTTCTTCAAGAAATATTACTTTGGCAAAATGTAGAAGTAGAGATGACTGCTAGTTGGTCAGAAATCGATCGCAAGCCATTCTATGTTGTTTCTGTACTCCAGTCTACAGACACCTTATACCGCCTAATATTTGAACCCTGGGTTGATCCTGTGTATGTGTGCATGCCGATTACTCACCTCAAGAAAAAATCAGATAAAGAAAAAATTAAAAAATTCATAAAAGAACTTGAAAAATACTTTGTGGTCTTCAACCCTTTAAAACTGGACACCCTTGTAGGTCATAAATTTGATTTAGCTTCTTATCACCAAACTGTCAACCAAGATCTTTATTGGCTTATCAAGCAAAGCAAAAAAGTAATTGCTTACTTTCCAATAATTGTGTCTTCTCCAGGAGTTATCAATGAACTGCGAGAAGCTCACGAAACCAACAAAGATGTTTGGCTGATATTCCCCAGTAAAACCAGAAGTCCTTTTTTGGTGTACTTCAGCAGCAGAATTTTTGAAAGCACTAAAGAATTCTTTAAATTTTTAAAGAAATACAAAAAGAGCAAGAATAAAAAATAAAATTTGAAAAAACAATATGCTAAAAACCCTCCAGGAGTTGGAGGGTTTTAGTAGTCCTACTGCATTTCTAATGATTTTTTTGGCAAAAAATCCAAGTGGGTGCCCGCAAGCCTAACCCGCAAGTCAGACCGATTTAAGGCTCCCTTTTAAACAAGTTTGACCCAAAATCAGATTAGAAAAGTTTGCAGCAGGACTAAGTTTATTATACCAATTTTCAGGACAATTTCAAGCTAAACCTGTGGATAAAAATAAAAAAATGGCCAGTGTTTTTACCAGCCATTTTATTTTTTTTAAACAGGTTTCAGTCTTTTCCAGAGTTCAAAGCTTATCTTTGATTTTTCTTCTTCCAGGTCCTTGATTTTGAGATTAATTTCTCTATCCCTGCTATTTAATTGCAAGCTATTCTTTTCATTCTCAAGTTTTTCGATTTTCCTTTTCAATTCAAAAAACTTTTTTTTATAACACTCGATTCTTCTTTGTTCTTCCTTGTAATCCGGCATTCCTTCCATTGCGTTCCTCCTTTTTAATTTTTTAAAGATCTAGCACCCGGGTAATTTTGAATTCAAGGTGCTATCTTGATTATTTTTGTTGCTGGCCTGAAGTTTTTTATACTCTTTTTTGACAAGCTGAAGTAAATAGTATTTAACTTTTTGCGACAAGCACCTGTTTGCAAGCACTTCCTGCTTTACTCTTTTTAAAAACAAGAGTTCTTTCATTGCTCAATCTCCCTTTTTAAAATAGCCAGTCTTTTGTAAGACTGGCTATTAAGATTAATGTTTATACTCTCCTTTTAGTGCATTAATCCCAATAGCCAATCTCTCTCGACAATAAAGAGGTTGATAATTAAACTTACAACACTGACTAGATTAATCATTCTCATATACTTAATTTTTATTATGCACATTTAAGAATGTCTGTCAATACTTAAAACATAAGATCATCTTCTGCGCGCTTGTAATCATGAATCTCCTCTGGAGAAAACCAAAACTTTATTTCATGCTCTGCCTCTTCTAACGTTTCGGAGGCATGAACAATATTGTGCACTGAACGTTTAGCCCGATTTGCTGCTGCTGCAGAATCAACAGAAAAATCTCCTCGAATGGTTCCCATTTCTGCAAGCGCAGGCATAGTATTTCCGGCAAGTTTTCTAACCATATCAATGGCATGAATTCCCTTAACCACTATTTTCACTAACGGCCCGGAGGTCATAAAATCAATTAACCATTTTCGAACCATTTTTCCAATTTGTTTCGAATCCGTAGTTCCTAATTCTTTTTTAATATCAAATCCATACTTCTTGTAAGTGTCTTTGGTTTTGTCCCCCAGCCGAGTTATCCATTTCTCATTTTTAGGATAATGGTCATCAATCTGCTGTTTGGTTGCCCAGATCATATCTAATCCAATTATTTTAAGCCCGCGTTTTTCAATGCGACTAACAATTTCCCCGATCAAGCCCCTTTTAACTGCATCGGGTTTAATTAATACTAATGTTTTTTCTTGTCTGGGGTCGTTCATAATTAATTTCAATATATTACACTTGCTAAAATTAGTCAACTGTGCTAGCTTGAAGAGAAATAAAGTTCTTTAAAAAGGAGAGGTCATGAAATTAAAACGGTTAGAAAATAAGGATTTTAAGAAGTTTAAAAAAGTTCTCCGAAATTGCTGGTGTCGAGAAACTTCCAATGATCCCAGAGGCTGGACACCGAAAAATCCTGCCTGGGGACAATGCGCTGTAACTGCTTTAGTTGTCCAAGATTACATGAGGGGATTTTTAGTGAAATGCAAATTACCAGACGGAAATTCCCATTATTTTAACCTCCTGCCTTCCTTTGCAGAAATAGATTTAACCAAAAGTCAGTTTTCCGCAGAAACAATAGAATGTCTCAAAAAACGTTCTTTGCAGAAAGAAATAAAAACAAGAGATTATGTCTTGTCTTATCCCGCCACAGTTAAAAGATACAAACTTTTGAAAAATAAGGTTGAGAAGTATTTAGAAAAGGAGAGAAAGTAATGAAATTAAAAAGGAGGAAAAAATGAAGAAAATATTTTTAATTTCTCCAGTCAGAGGTGTAAATAAAAAAATAACTGAACGTGTTAGGGGATATGTAAAAAAATTAGAAAGTCAGGGACACCAGGTTCACTGGCCGGCCAGAGACACAAATCAAAATGACCCAATTGGAATCAGAATTTGCACAGACAACTGCATAAAAATTATAGAAACTGACGAAATCCACATTTTTTGGATGTGGAAAGAAAAAAAGTGGTGGCAAAAATTAATGTGGTGGACTAAAGAAAAGAAATCTACCGGTTCCTTATTTGATTTCGGAGCAAGCTTTATACTCCACCTATTGGTTGATAAAAAAATCGTTCTTGCTAATCCCGAAGAAGTCAAGCCTGCAGAAGGAAAAAGCTTTACCAATGTTTTATTGGATATCGCACAATCAAATGACAATGGAGGCAAATAATGAAAGAAAGGCCATTAAAAATCTATTTTGCTGCTCCGTTATTTACCCAGGCAGAAAGAATTTGGAATCGAATGCTTAAAAAAGAAATAGAAAATATAGCTAGTGCTCGGGGATTAAAAATCAAAATCTTATTCCCGCAAGATATTGTAAGCACGATTTTAAACAATGAATGTCATTCCGACAAGTTGGGAGAAGTTTACCAACAATTAAATGCTGACCTTTTCAAGGCAGATATATTGATTGCTATCCTGGATGGACCCGACAGCGATAGCGGAACATCAGCAGAGGCATACGGTGCTAAAATAGCAAACAAAAAGATAATTGGAGTTCGTACCGATTTCAGAAATTCCGGAGAAGAAAAAGGACTAAACATAATGCTGGCAAGAGCATGTGATAAATTTATTACTTTTCCTTCTTTTAACGAAGACTATACTCAATTAGCTGAAGAAATCATAAGAGCTATTCAAGAATTGAAATATAATAAATAGTGTATTAAATAGTGTATATAAATACAATAAAAGCGTTGATTAAACAATCAACGCTTTTTAATTAACTTCAAAGCTAACTCCATCACTCACAACTTCAATATCTCCATCCCGACTGGTAATAAAGGTAATTACATTACTTAAGGTGTCCAATACGCATTGATGAGGATGACCGTGCTGATTATCTTTTCCAGCTTGAATTATGGCAATCTTGGGATCGATAGTAGTAATAAATTGTTTAGTGCTTGAACTTTTACTGCCATGATGAGGAACTTTTAAAATATCTGATCTCAAATCCACATCTAACCCCAGTATCATTTGCTCTATTTCTTTCTCAATATCTCCAGTTAACAGCACTTCAAAATCACAATACACCAATTGAGCAACAATTGAAGTATTATTCGCATGTTCAACTTTTTTTCCCGCTAAACTCTCAAAAGGATGCAAAATAGTAAGCTTGATATCTTTATCCAAAACAATAACCTCGCCAATTTGAGCAATATATAAAGGAATGTTTTTCCGTTCAATAACTTTTTTCCATTCCCGGTATTCGGCAGTTTCTCGAACTACTTCAGTAGTTAAAATTCCCCCTATGCGATATCTTTTGATAACCTCGATCAATCCTCCCACATGGTCATGCTCCGGGTGAGTAAGAACAATCAAGTCAATATACCGATCCCAAAATGGAAGCTCCCTGCCTAATTTTTCTAGAATAGTTAAGTCTGGACCTCCGTCAATCAATACCTGTTTCTTATTCGGAGTTTCAATAAAAATACCATCTCCCTGTCCGACGTAATAAAAATTCACTTCCAACAACTCCTGGTTTTCTTCAATTAAAACCCAAATCCACGTCACAATCAGCATCACGAAAATAATGACAAAGATTCTAAATTTATTATTTTTGAAATCTGTTGACATAGGCTAGTAATTATGCTAATTTAAGTTGAAGTTGCTATTTGACAACTTGATAAATAAAAATAAGCAGGAGGAATAAAATGGCTTACAAAAAAAGAAGGATAGTTTTTGAGAAGCAAATAGAAAAGAAAACTGAATACGAAATTGAAAAAAAGATACAAGAAGTTTTTGAAGACCTTATTTCCGAACTAAGTAAAGAAGGGATTTGCATTTTTGAAAGTCCAAAAGGGCCACCGTATTATCAGAAGAGAAAGTTTGCATTTCCTCAAGAAAATATTTATGTTAGTATTAAGAAAGACTGGACTAAAAAACTCGTTATTATCATAGTAGAGCATTTCGGACCCGCTGAAATAACGACTAGATTACAACAATATGATGATACAATGAAGCTTCTGAAAAATCTAATCACGAAACATCGTTTTCGAGAAAAAGAAAATAATGGTGTTGCCAAATATTGGAACTGTTAAGAAGCTATTTAACAAATAAAATGATAAAGGAGGAAATATGAGCATTGATATTCTATTTGTTATCCTTTATACAATTTTCGCAGAAATAGGCAAGGAAACCCTGTTTATTACTTTTGGTGCAATTTTCATTCTCGCCGTATGGACTTTTCTTTATTTTGACAATAAGAAAATTGATCAAGAAGCAGACAAAGTTAGTAAAGCGTTTAAAGCAATGCACAGGGCGAGTCAATACGCAAAATCAGGAACCCCGGAACACGCTAAAAAAGCAGCAGAATTATTCAACGATAATTAAACATCTAAGCCCCGATAAAAATGTCGCGGGCTTTTTTCTTTTTATACCACTCCAGCCAAACAATCAACAAAATGTAGTAACTGACCAGCCAAAACCAATGAATATTGGAAACCTCCTGAGCAGCAAATGGAATTTTAGAAAACCATTCCACAATTTTGGTGATATAGGCGAATAAAAACCAGGCCGGCCAAATCAATATTTTTCCTAAAAAAGACCAAATAACAGTTGCAAAGCTAAAAATAAAGCCTGCTCCCATTACATAAGGCAGGATAGGTACAATTAATACATTTGCTAACGGAGAAATAAAAGAAATACGTCCGAAGTTATAAACTAAAATCGGCAGGGTAGCCGCTTGCGCAGCCAAAGTCATCGTAATAATTTGCAGAGGAGCAGATAGTTGCTCTTTTTTAATTATTTTCTCTAACCAATTATCAAATATGGGCTTGATATAAATTATTCCTAATACCGCTAAAAAGGAAAGTTGAAATCCAACGTCAAACTTTAACAACAAAGGATTGAAAATCAACATCAACGTAGCAGCAAAAATAACTGCCCGGCCGGAATTATTTAACCGTCCAATTTTTTCCGCAAGCAGTAAAATCCCGGCCATAATTCCGGCCCGTACAGCCGAAGCCGGCGCGCCGACCATGATTATAAACAACGCCAATAACCCTAAAGCAAAATAAAATGCTTGCCCTCTCCACAAACCAATTCCCAATAAAATAATCATTATTGCTTTTACTAAAATTAAAATATGCATTCCAGAAATAGCAACAATATGCCTTGTGCCAGTAATGTTAAACTGATTTTTTAAATTTTCAGTTAAGCTCGCTTTATTTCCCAGCACCAACGCTTCCAAAACAGCTACTTCCGGCAAGGGCATTATTCTCTCCACTGCTTTCTTAACCTTGTCCTTGAAACGATAAATTAACTGATAAATAATATTCCCCTGATTTTTACTGATTAATTTAATTTTGGGATAATAGCTAACGGAATAAATCCCCTCCTTAGCTAAATATCCCTGATAATTAAAATCCTCAAACACTGCTGGAGCTTCTAGATTTCCAATCATTTCTAATTCATCCCCATAGTTGTATTCCGGATACTTCCTGGTGGTCACCAACACTTTCCCATAATCAGTTTTTACTGTTAATTTTACATGATTGCTTCTTTGATCCCGCTCTTTAGCTACATAACCTGTAAACCTAACTTCTTTATCTAAGTCGTTGTATTCTGCTATTTGATCTTGGGTATATAAAAATCCCCAGATTGGGGAAATTTCAAATACTGACACCAAAAACAACCCTCCAATAAAAATTAAGCAAATTATAAGCAAGATATTCGATTTTGTCATACTCCTCCCTCCCGAAAGCTTCCCTATTTTCGCAATTCCACGTTCTTAATGTCCGCTTCTAGTATGTTTACCATTTTTTGAATATCTTGTGAAGGGTAAGGTTGAATATCTTCAAATGCAGGATCCAGGGTTTTGCCAGGCTTAAACTGCTGAATAACAAATTTCTTAGCGCCAGCTAAAACTTTTCCTATTTTTCTCACGTCTTCTTGGTCAACAATTCCGGGTACAATTGTAATCCGGAATTCATATTCACTAATTTTGTTTTTAATAAGTTCTATGCTTTTTTTAATTTCCGGAACCTTGTCTCCAGCTTTTAGTTTTTCATATTTTGCAAAAGAAGTTTTTACATCCATGGCCACAAAATCTATTAACTTCCGTTCAATCAATTGTTTTAACATTCTGTAATTACTTCCATTAGTGTCCAGCTTAACTAAAAATCCTCTCTTTTTTATTTCTCCAATAAATTCTGGCAAGTCCTGATGGATTGTCGGCTCTCCGCCAGTAATACACACCCCCTCTAAAAGATCTTTTCTTTTATCTAAAAATTTAAAAAAATCTTCTTGTTTAATTTCAGGATGCTTCTTTATTTTCTCGGGAATTACTAATTCTGGATTGTGGCAATAAGGGCAGCGGAAGTTACAACCAATTGAAAAAACCGTGGCTGCAACTTTGCCCGGATAATCAATTAAGGTTAGTTTTTGCAATCCGCCAATTTTCATGAAAGTTTAAATTCTTTTCGGTCTTTAAACTCTTCTTGCTTGCCAGAATTCCACTGCCTGACAGGGCGGAGATACCCCACGACTCGAGAATAAACTTCACAGGGCTGTTCAATAGTACATTTAGGACAAGTAAAATGCTCTCCAGAAATATATCCGTGATGGGGGCAGATACTAAACGTGGGAGTGAGGGTAAAATAAGGAAGTTTGAATTTATCAAAAACCTTTTTAATTAATTTTTTAGCAGTTTCTCCATTAGGAATTCTTTCACCGGCAAATCCGTGGATGACCGTACCCCCTGTATATTTACACTGCAACTCATCCTGAAGCTCTAAAGCCTCAAAAAGATCATCAGTATATCTAACCGGCAATTGAGTAGAATTTGTATAATACGATTCTTTGTCTCCGGCAGTAATAATATTCTTATACTTCTTCTTATCTGCTCTTGCCAACCGATAAGCAGTAGATTCTGCTGGAGTTGCTTCCAGATTATATAAATTTCCGGTTTCCTCCTGATATTCTTTAAGTCTCTCCCTCATAAAATCCATAATTTTTAAAGCAAATTTTACTCCTTTAGAGCTGCCAATATCACAGTTTAGAAAGTTTAATAAGGTTTCATTCATTCCCACCAATCCAATTGTAGAAAAATGATTGTCCCAATAATTTCCCCTCATCTTTTTTATTTCCGCTAAATAATATTTGGAATAAGGATAAAGCCCCTTTTCCATAAAATTTTCCAAAGTTTTACGTTTAATTTCCAAACTTTCTTTTGCCAAATCCATAACTTCTTTAAGACCTTCAAAAAACTCTTGCTTTGTCTTGGAAGTATATCCTATTCTAGGAAGATTAACTGTCACCACTCCAATAGAGCCAGTTAAAGGATTACTTCCAAACAAACCCCCTCCTCGGGTATGCAACTCTTTGTGCGATAATCGTAATCGACAACACATACTTCTCACATCTTCTGGTTTCATGCTGGAATGAATAAAATTAGCAAAATATGGTATTCCATATTTTGCTGTCATCTCCCAAATTTTTTCCAGAGCAGGATCGTCCCAGTTAAAATCCTTAGTGATGTTAATCGTGGGAATGGGAAATGTAAACACTCTCCCATTAGCGTCTCCTTCCGTCATCACTTCTGCAAATGCTTGATTAAACGCATTCATTTCTTCCTGAAAATCACCATAAGTTTCATTTTTAGTTTCTCCTCCAATAATTATTGATTGATCACTTAAGGTTTTTGGGGGATTGATATCTAAAGTAACATTGAGAAAGGGCGTTTGAAAACCTGTGCGCGTAGGCACAGAACAATTAAACACAAACTCCTGCATTGCCTGTTTAACCTGCTGATAATTTAGATTGTCGTATCTAATAAATGGAGCTAAGAGGGTGTCAAAAGAAGAAACTGCTTGCGCACCTGCACTCTCCCCCTGGAGTGTAAAAAAGAAGTTAACTAATTGCCCTAGAGCAGTTTTAAAATGTTTAGGAGGTTTTGACTCTAATTTTGTAGGTACTCCCCCGAATCCTTTTATCAGCAAATCATACAAATCCCACCCGCAACAATAAGTGCTTAACGTATTTAAGTCATGAATATGAAAGTCTCCATTATTTGTTGCTTGCCTGATCTCCCGGGGATAAATTTTATTAAGCCAATATTTTTTAGTTCCTGCTGAAGTTAAGTATTGATTTAATCCCTGCAAAGAGAATGCCATATTCGCATTTTCCTTAACCTCCCAGTCCATTTCATTTAAATAACTATCTACGGTTTCTAAGGACTCATCAATTGCTTTTTGAGATTCTCTAATCTGTCTTCTTTTTTCTCGATAGAGAATGTATGCCTTTGCAGTTTCTGTAAGCCCCTCTGCAATTAATACTTCTTCTACAGTATCTTGAACTTGTTCCACGCTGGGAAGACCTTTTTTATCCAAACGCTTATTTAAAAACCCGACCACCTGATCGCTAAGGTGACGAGCTGTTTTTTTTCCTCCTTCGTCAGTAGCAGTAAGGGCTTTAAAAATTGCTTCTGTAATTTTCTCTTTTTTGAAGTCGACTATTCTGCCGTCCCGCTTTTTAATTTCTTTTATTTTATTTTCTATTTTTTGTGCTTCCATATATTTATTTTAAATCTTAAAAGTCAAGAGGTCAAACTGTGGAAAAATAAAAATGGTCTCGATAGTTAATCGACACCAACTAATTGTGTCTGATATGGATTATTAACTTTATTTTTTCTTTTTCTTTTTCTTTCTTATAATCGCAGGAATATCCCATTCATCATATTCCGGAGGTTGAATTGAATTTAAATTATTGTTTGAAGATTTATTATGCTTATTTTCCTTATCCCCTTGCTTGGAAGCAGGTTTTTCCTTATCTATTGAAGAGTCCAAACTAGAAGGTTTTTGGCCTTCAAATCCAGTAGCAATTACTGTTATCTTTAACTCTCCTTTTTTCAATTTATCATCAGCAGTTGCTCCAAAAATTATTTTCGCTTCCGGATCTACAGATTCTGTAATCTCTTGTGCAGCCTCATTAACTTCGGCCATAGTAAGGTCGTCTCCTCCGCTAATAGCGAATAACACTCCTTTAGCTCCATCAATAGAAAATTCTAATAATGGAGAATTTATAGCTGCTTTTGCTGCTTGAATTGCGCGATCATTTCCAGTAGCGCGGCCTATTCCCATCAAAGCCGGACCCCCAGACTCCATAATTGTTTTCACATCTGCAAAGTCAACATTCACTAATCCCGGAGCAGTAATTAAATCAGAAATTCCCTGCACTCCCTGTCTTAAAACATCATCTACGATTGTAAATGCATTCACTAAAGAAGTTTTTTTATCAATCACCTGCAAGATTCTATCATTGGGAATAGTAATTAATGTATCTACTTGTTCTTTAAGTCTTTCTAAAGCATCTTCAGCAATTCTTGCTCGTTGAGCTCCTTCCCAGCTAAATGGCTTGGTAACGATTGCAATTGTTAAAGTCCCCAAATCTCTAGCTTCTTCTGCTACTACAGGAGCAGCACCAGATCCAGTTCCACCGCCAAGTCCGCAAGTAATAAATACCATGTCTAGACCCTTAAGCGCATCTCTGATTTCTTCTCGATTTTCTTCTGCTGCCTGTCGGCCAATTTGAAAATTCATTCCTGCTCCCAGTCCTTTAGTTAATTCTTTTCCAATATGAATTTTTTCGGGAGCATTGCTGTAATGTAAATCCTGAACATCAGTATTAACAGCAGCAAAACTAACTCCCTTAATCTGCGAAGCCATCATCCGGCCAATAGCATTCCCACCGCTACCGCCAATGCCCATAACTTTTATTTTTGCAAATGTTTCAATTTCAGGTTTAATTTGAGGCATTTTATATCTATTAATTGTTATATGTTATGTATATTATACTTTATGGGGAATATAGTCAAGGCAAAAACTTCCTAAACCACTTTTTTATATTACTAACCGTAGCACCGGTAGAAGAAGCTTCTGACAGAAACGGGAATCTGTGATTACTGCTCTCTTGTATTTTTATCCCCCAAAATACCAATCCTATAGCTGTAGCCAGGCTGGGATCAACCATTTTTTCTGCAACCCCTCTTAATTGCTCGGGCACCCCTTTTTGAACTGGCAATCCAAATCTTTTTTTAGCCAATTCCACAATTCCAGGCATTAAACTTCCCCCTCCAGTCAATACTACTCCTGCAGGCAATAGTCTTTCTTTGCCAATTCTTTTTAATTCCTGATTAACGAGGTCAAAAATCTCTTGGACTCTGGCCTCTGATATCTTAGCCACTTCTTTTTTGCTCACACTTTCTTCTTCATTTTCATCTAGTTCTGCTAAATTTATGGTTTCTCTTTTTTTAATTTCCGAAGGCAAAACCGAACCGTGCTCTAATTTAATTTTTTCAGCTAAATCGATTGTAGTTCGCAATCCAATAGCAATATCATTAGTAACATGCGAAGAGCCAATAGGTAAAACATGGGCATGAAGCAATTTTCCTTCCTCGTATACTGCCATTCCTGCTGTGCCTCCGCCTAAATCTAAAACTAAAACTCCCAATTCCCGCTGGCGTTTATTAAGTACGGCCTGAGAAGCAGCTAATACATTTAAAGCCAGGCCTTCGATTTTAATTCCTAAATTGGAAACACATTTAGTTAAATTTTTAATGCAAGGACTTAAACCATCAATAATTAAAACATCTACTTCCAGTCTTGCTCCTGTCATTCCTAAAGGATCCTGGATATTTTCCTCTTCGTCTAATTTAAATCCCCGGGGAATAACATGAATAATTTCCCGATTAGGAGGAAGGGAAATAGCAGAAGCAGAGTCTATAACTCGCGCAATATCTTCTTCGGAAACTTCTTGATCAGCGCGAGATACAGCCACCAAACCCTTATTTTCTCTGATTCCAATATGGCTACCTCCAATGCTTAAATATACATTATCTATTTGTTCATTGCTCATCAGCTCTGCTTCCTCAACAGCCTGCTTTATTCCTTCAGTTATTTCGTCAATATCCACCACTGCTCCCTTGCGCATCCCTCGAGAATTACCCTGCCCTATTCCTATTACTTTAGGACTTTCATCGTCTCCTTTAGTGGAAATCATTACTGCTCGAATTTTGCTAGTACCAACATCTAAGCCGGTTATAATGTTACTTTTTGCCATATTTCTTGTTGTTTTTTCATCATCTTGTTATGTTCCTCTTCAATTTCATCTTTATAGCCTGCAAGATGCAGCAAGCCGTGAATCAATAAAATTGCTAATTCTTTTTTAATTGAATGCTTTAATCTTTTAGCTTGTTTTTTAGCCTGGGGAAGACAAATAAAGATTTCCCCGTAATCAAAAGCGAGTACATCAGTAACTTTATTTTTATTCCGATATTTTTTATTTAAATGTTTAATTCTTCTGTCGCCAACTAAAACAATACTAATTTCGGGAATTTTAATGTTTACAAGCTTGAGAGTTTTTTGAGCAATTGTTTTCAAAAATTTTTTATCTATCTTCGCTCCTGTAAGATTGGTTATTCCCAGATCCATATTTATTTGGATTCTAATAATTCTGCAGCTATTTTACGCACTCTGTTTCCTTCTGCCCTTCCTTTTATTTTTGGCATTAATCCCCCCATGACTTTACCAACATCTTGAGGGCTAATTGCATTCACTTCCGCAATCACTTTTTCAGCTTCCTGTTTAATTTCCTGATCACTCATTTGCTCTGGTAAATATCTTTTTAAAATTTCCAATTCTTTTTGTTCTTTTTCCACTAAATCCTTGCGATTTCCCTTTTTAAATCCCTCAATTGCATCTTTTCTTTTTTTGGCCTCTGCGGTAATCACTTCTATAACTTCTTCCTTGTCTAATTCTTTTCCCTTGTTCTCGATTTCGCGATTATGCAGGGCAGAATTTATTCCCCGCAGCACTAAAAGCTCCAACTCCCTTTTTTCCTGTTGGGCTTTTTTTAAATCTTCATTTATTCTTTGTTGTAATGAGTTCATAATATATTTAATTACATAGGAATTATATCAATCCCATTTTTTTCTTTCTTTCTCTCTCTTTTTGGGCTCGTATCCTGTAAAGAGCTTCTTGTTTGCGCAAATTTTTACTTTTTGATTTTTGCTGAAAACGTGATTTTCTAGCCTCTATCAAAATTCCGCTCAGTTGCACTTTGCGGCTAAATCTTCTTAACATAGCATTAACGCTCTCTTTGGGTTTCTTTTTAACTCTTACAGCCATAATATTTTTAAAATTTATTAATTATTTATCTTCCCATCCCCCCATTAAGTGTAAGTGTAAATGGTCAATTAATTGACCGCCCTTTTTGCCAACATTAAAATTTAACTTATATCCCTCGGCAATATTTTCCTGCTCCGCTATTTTATTAGCAGTTAATATTAATTTTCCAATAAGTTCAATGTCCTTTTCCTTTAATTCTTTAACTGAAGAAATGTGCTTCTTGGGAACAACCAATAAATGTACAGGGGCATCAGGATTAATATCTTTAAAGGAAATAAAGTTTTTGTCTTCGTAAACAATGTCTGCTGATTCCTGCTTATTTATTATTTTACAAAAAATACAAGACATCTTTATTTTAATCTTTTTTTAACTTCTTTGATTATGCGATCAACAGGAACAGTTTCCTGAACCCCGGAACTCATATCGCGAATAATAATGTTGTTTTCCAGGGCTTCTTTTTGTCCAAAAATGAGTGCAATTTTAACTCCTAATTTGTCTGCTATCTTCAGCTGTGACTTAATGCTGTTTTTACTCAAAGCTTCGGCTACTTTTAATCCCTTTGCCCGCAATTCCTCAAACAAAGCTAAACTTTTTCTCTTTCCTAATTCTCCTAATTGTACTAAAAATATTTCTGGGGGAGAAGGTTCAGGAACTTTAATGTCTTGATCTTTTAATGCTTGAATAACGCGCTCAATGCCAATTGCAACTCCGCTGGCAGGAGTAGATTTTCCCCCTAATAGCTTTACTAAATCATCATATCGTCCGCCAGCAGCCAATGTTCCGGTTTTAT
Organism: uncultured Candidatus Saccharibacteria bacterium; assembly: GCA_964449235.1. GTDB lineage: Bacteria > Patescibacteriota > Minisyncoccia > RBG-13-40-8-A > JAUWHN01 > CAYVAX01. Next base: position 53,656 of record CAYVAX010000002.1, read on the forward strand.
CATCTTGCTCAAGCTTAAATTCAAAAACAGTTTTAGTGTAATAGTCTAATCCTCGAACTAAGTGGGGATTGAGGATATAAGGGATTTCCAGTTGATCCAAAATTTCTAAAACTTCTTTGAAGTGATTATGGCATTGTTTGCATAAGTGGTCAATGATTTGAGGAGCATTATTTGCCAGCTGCCTGCATTTTTCCTGCTTGCAATCAAGAAGGCGGAAGGGGTTAATTTTTAATCGCTCCCGGCAGTCCTTGCACAGTTTTCTGGTTTGACGTTTATAATAATTTACTAATAGTTTTTTGTAATCCGGACGGCACTCAGAACACCCAATACTATTAATTTCAATTGTAAAATCCTTAATGTAAAGCTTTTTGAAAATAAGGTGAATTAAATAAATCAAGGAAACGTCATTAATTGCATCCTGATCACCAATAATTTCAAAATTGGCTTGATGGAATTGACGAAATCTTCCTGCTTGAGGTTTTTCATGCCGAAAAATCGGGCCTCGAGAATAGAGTTTAACAGGTTGAGTTTCAGTCTTCATTCCGTGCTCAATATATGCTCTTACTATTGGAGGAGTAAATTCTGGACGAAGAGCAAACCGCTTGCCGCCTTTTGTTCTTAAAATATACATTTCCTTTTGAACAATGTCTGTACTTTCTCCGGTTCCTTTGGTGAATAATTCCAGATCTTCAAAAATAGGGGTTTGGATATTGGAAAATCCATAAGCAGAAGCTAAGTTATCTATCAATCTTTGCACGCGATCCCAGTATTTTTGATCTTTAGGAAGAATGTCAAAAGTTCCTTTTGGAGTTTTAAATTTAAACTTCCTGGAAGTGCTTTTTTTTGATATTTGTGTTTTTTTTGTTTTCCGAGGCGTTCTTCGCGATTTAGAAGACTTTGACTTTCTGGTTGTTCTTTTTTTAGTTCTTTTTTTTGTTTTTTTTCTAGCCATAATTAATCAATTATTCCAAATCTACTAAATGGCCAGGCTCTGATCCAGGCACGACCAATAATGTAATGCCTGGGGATTGCTCCCCAGCTGCGAGAATCAGACGAGGCTCGACGATTATCTCCTAAAACAAAATAGTCATTTTCATCCAGTGCTGTTTCTAAATTCCCAGGAGTAAATTCATTTTGTTCAGATAAATAATCTTCTTGAAGAACAAACCCCTGAGGATTTTTGTTATTAAAAATGAGCACCTCTCCGTCTGTAATTTTAATAGTTTCATTTGGAAGCCCAACAATGCGTTTGATATAGAATTGGGAGGGCTCTCGAGGATATCTGAAAATAATAACATCTCCTCGTTCGGGCTGATTAAAACGATAACTGATTTCATCAATAATTAAATATTCATTGTTCTGAAAATTAGGCTCCATAGAGGCGCCCCTAACAAAAAACGGCTGGAATAAAAAATAGCGGATGGGGATAATAATTGCCAGAGAAATAATCACTATTTTCGCCGTTTCCCAAAGAAAGCTAAGAATATACTGTTTGGAGTTATTTTTTGACTGATTTTTTTTCATACTAATTATAGTATAACTATTTTGTTATCTATTTGCAAGTGGTATAATAAATGTATGAGCAAGAGTTTAGCAACAATAATCATTATTTTAATAGTTTTCGGTGTTGGCTGCCCAGCTTATAAACTAATCACCAGGCAGAGAGTAATTATTATTGAAAACTATAATTCTGCTTCTTCAGCTAACCTTGAAAAATCATTTTCAATTAACAACTCCGAAGAAATTAAAAATGAGCGTATAAATGCTGTTTTTTTAGGCATTCCCGGAAAGGGCCATATTGCTCCCGATCTCACGGACACCTTGATGATTATGAGTATTGATCCTCAAACCAAAACCGGATTCTTGATTTCTATTCCTCGTGATTTTTTAGTAAAAATACCAGAAACAAATTATTACACTAAAATCAACAGCCTTTATCAGCGCAAAGGGATTCAAGGAATTAAAACCGTGCTTGGTGAAATAACTGGCTTGAAATTTGATTATGATTTAGTTATTGATCTAAACGGAGTCAAGCAAATAGTTGATCGTTTGGGAGGAATTGACATTTTTGTAGAGCAAAAAATTTACGACCCTGTTTTTCCTGGAGAAAATAATTCTTATGAATTGTTCACCCTTCAATCAGGATGGCAGCATCTTGACGGCGAAACCGCTCTAAAATATATTAGAACCCGTCATGATCCTGGCGGAGATTTTGCCCGCATGCAAAGACAACAGCAGGTTTTAACTGCTCTTAAAGAAAAGCTGTTTTCCCTCCACCCTATTTGGGACCTGGCTGCAATCTTAAATCTCTGGCACACAATGAATGATTACTTTCAAGCCACTAATATATCCTTAAAAGATTTAAGAACTTTTTGGAAAATAACTAAAGATATCAATTTCGAAAATCTTGAATTCAAGGTTCTTAACCCTTCTACAGGATTAATAGTTTCTGACCACACCACCCTTGGAGGCCAAACAGCTTATGTATTAAGGCCAAAATCAGGAATAAATAATTATCAGGAAATAAAAGGTTTTATTAAAAGCTTATCTCAATGATTTTAATTGCAGGATTAGGAAATCCCGGAAAAAAATACAAAAAAACCCGACACAATATCGGATTTGGAGTTATTGATGAATTAAATAAAAAATCATTCCAAAAAGATGTAATTTTATTCAAACCGCAAACATTTATGAATAATTCCGGACAAGCAGTCAGCAAAAAAATGAGCAAACTCAATCCTGAAAAATTAATTGTTGTTCATGATGATATTGACCTTCCTTTAGGGACTATCCGCATTAGTAAAAACAAAAGCTCTGCTGGCCATAAGGGAGTACAGTCAATTATTGATCAACTAGGAACTCAACAATTTACCCGCATCAGAATCGGAATTCAACCTTCAGATAAAAAACCTCAAAATACAGATAAATTCGTTCTAGAAAAGTTTAGCAAACAAGAAAAAAAAATCATTAAACTCACAATTGAACAAGCAGTAGAAATAGTAAAAAGCCAAATTGATTAACCAACTTGGCTTTTTATTTGCTGATAGATTTTCCAAGTGCAATAGTGATGGTCATAATTATAGCTATCACTATTGCAAATCCCAAAGCTTCTCCAGTAGCAATTTCTTCATTGTGAGCAGAAAGAATAAAAAGAACAAGAGTAGCAACAGCAGTAGCAACAATCCCTGTAATCTCATCAGCATAACGAACTATTAATTTCTTCATGGTTGCCTCCTTTTCTAGGCTGTTTGTATTATAACAAACTTATTAAAACTTGTCAAATCAAAATAGCCGAGTACTTGCTCAGCTATTTTTATTTCTAATTTCATCTATAGTTGTTTGACAAGTTTTTGTTGCTCTCTTGATAATCTCTTTTTCTTGTTCTGAATTCAATCTAAGCTTATTCCCCATCTTCTTTCGCTCTTGTTTAAATTCTTTCCACTGCTGAATTGTTATTTTCCTAATCTCTGCGGGAGTTAGTTTTGAAAATTCCAATTTACTTTTCTTAACTTTTTCAATAACCCGTCCGCTTAAAATAATAACATAAGGAACAACTCTTCCTAGCCATTGTTTATTCATTTATCTTCTCCTGATTTTCTTTTGCTTGAAATTTTTCTGCAATAAGCTCGAAATAGTTATAAAGGGAATCCTTTAAAGAATCTGCTTCCTTTTTGGTTAAAATGCCTGTTTTAATTGCATGTGGAATAAATTCTTCCCAGAACTGAACTTCGGAACATTTTAATATTCGGGATTCGTTTCTGGATTTTTTCATTACTTGTTTTTTTGCCTGCTGAGTTTCTTTATCATTGTCCGGTATTTTCCCGCACAAAAGACAAATATACCACCAGATTCCAAACATAAAAAATTTTGTCCAACTATGCTTGCATTTTTTCATTTAATTCTCCTGATTTTTAAAGTTCAAAAGGTTAAATTTAACCTTTTTGTTAATATATATAATTTAAAAATCAAAGTCAAGTACTCTATTCATTTATACAATGATTACAGAAAAAGGGAGATAATGCCAAAATAAATCAGCAAACTCATAATATCACGAATTACAGTAGCAAACGGTCCACTGGCAACAGCAGGATCACATTTAAGCTTAAGTAGCAGCCAGGGCAAAAAGATAGCTATTATCATTGCAATAAAAACAGTAACAAGAATTGAAATTCCTAATATAGCGCCTAGAAAAAATAACTTCCACCAAAGTAAAGCAAAAACAAAGATAATAGATCCCAGAACAAGAGCTAATAATATATTAACCTTTACTTCTCTCCAGATATATTTTTTTATATTAAGCTGATAATTAAGAGCTAAAGAACGAATAAAAATAATCTGGGTCTGAGCGCCAACAGCATCAGCTATATAAACAATAGCGGGAATAAACGCTACCAAGATAAGATGTGTTTTGAGTGCATTTTCAAAAAACTCCACCACAAAAGCTGCAACTACTCCCCCTAGAAGACCTAGAACAAGCCAGGGAATCCTTTTTCGAAAGTGTAAAATAGCAGAAGCTTTAATAATGTCAACAGCTGGTTTGTCGAACTTCCCTGCCCCTGCAAACCGTAAAGCATCTTCAATGTTTTCATTATGTAAAACCCCAAGAATAATATCAGAAGGAACCACGCCCAAAAGCCGATTTTTCTTATCCACCACTGGAATGGCTTTAATATTGTGTTTAAGGGCTAGCAAGGCTGCTTTTTCTTGGTCAGCATGCGTCCAGACACTAACAACTTTTCCAGAAGATAAAAACTGCTTAACCGGAGCATTTTTAGACGAACGAAATATTTCCTTAATCGAGATTGCCCCTTTAAGCTTGCCCTTACTGTCTACTACGTAAATATAATTAAGGGTTTCCAGCTTTCCTGATTTTTCAAAAAGCAACTGCCTGACATCATTGATCGTAGCAGCTTCCGAAACAACCGGTATTTTGCCAGTCATTAGCCGGCCAGCAGTCTCAGGAGGATAGTAAGTTGATTGTTTCTTTTTGTCCATAAGTCTTTTATTTGATTATACCATAGTTTTTTTAAGCATCATCATAAACTTAATAAGCTCAATTAAATTTTTCAATTTTCAAGGTGTTACCTATGTATCTCATCTTTTGCAGCTCAAAGAAAGCTAGGCAATCTTTTTTAACAATTCTAATAAACATATCGGGGGGTCAGAGACGGAACATTATTCGAATTATTTTGGGTGATGTTGGAGGTATAAAGAGATGTTTTGAAGGGTTAAGAATAGTAAATTCGTTATAACAACGTTTTTTCCTTGAATCTTTCAACATCTTTGGAGGTCAAAAGAACTGATAAGTCAGCATACTTCTGCATGCCAAGCGATGGATTATGAGAAAATCCAATATACTCTAATTTTTTCTTTCTGTATTTTACGTATTTAATTGCTGGAATTAAGTCGGTATCGGAGCTAATCAAAATAGCAACATCATATAAATCATCGACCGCACCAACAATTAAGTCCACTGCAATTTTTACATCTGTTCCTTTTTCTTTATATACCTTATCAATTGGCATTATTCTGCCCCGCTTAATAATAAATCCATCATTTTGAAGATTTGAAAAGAATTTTTGTTGTCCCCTAACAAGATTTTTACTTTTGGTTGATCCATCAAGATTTCTAAATACGCCTGTGTAATACCTTTTCGAAACGCATTCCCTATCACTAACTAAAAACTTCACAAAAGAATTAAAATTAAATTTTATTCCCTTAGGAAAATTTATTTCTTTGTCTTTTAGATAATTATAGAAGTTGCTTCCATCAATATATACAGCAACCCGTTCATTTTTGTTTTTAGCAGAATCTTTCATATTTCTTATACTTATACTTAATTATGCAATATTTTTACTTAAAATAAAAAACTACCCTTGCCGAAGCAGGGGTAGTGTTCATAGTACTTTTATGCTAACTTTTTCTAAAAACTCTGTCAAGTCTTTTATCCACAGTTAATCTATTCAGGGT
>CAYVAX010000003.1:0-51872 GCA_964449235.1 uncultured Candidatus Saccharibacteria bacterium
AAATTTAAATTTCATAAACTTTTTTATAGCGTTGAAATGCAGACTTCTTTTCTTTGTTGGTTATTTTACTTTTTTTAATCCCCTGCTCAATAATTCCTAAAGTTTTATCATAGACACGCCTATTAATCGAAAAAGGGGTTCCATCTTTGCCCCCCATAGCAAACGAATATCTGGCCGGATCCTGATAAGAAGGCTTTGCTCCGTAAATTAATTCTGAAACTAATGACAATGCTCTGACAGTCATTGGGCCTACTCCTTTAGTCATCAATAGCTGCTCAAAATTTTTCGGAGTTTGTTCATGGGCTTGGTATAAAATCTTTTCCAAATATTTGCTTTTACTAAAATTTAAATCTCCAGTTAATTTCGGCAAAACATCATCTCCAGGCATATTTAATTTTTTAAACAGGCTGGATTGACCGGTTTGTTTTTCCCGAATAAGCTTTAGATCTTTCATCAATGTTCTGTAACCATCCTTAACTAATTCCGTACTAACCTTTTTATTTTCAGCACTTGTTTTCGAAACAAGATTTAAAGGTTTTAATTTTAAATCTGAAGAAATGCCAGTATGAGGTTCTTCAATAAAATCATTAATACCTTTAGAAAACCAATGATATCTTCGGGCTTGAGAATGTTGTTCGTTCATTCCCTGCTGAATTACTGTCCAGCTCCCAGCCTTGGTAAATAAGAAATTGTGATGATAAAGCTGAAATCCGTCCTGAATAGTAGCATTGTCTACCTTGGCACTGATTTTTGAAGAATAAACAAGCTTATCCGCTTGATCTTGAGAAAAAGAAAGCTTGTCTGCCCATTGAATAATTTGATTAGGTGTTTTTCGAGAGGTTTTCCCTTTTCCTCCGCAAATAAAAAGTCCTATTTCATCTTCCATCCCTCGGATACCTTCTTTAAGAGCAGCAGTAACAGTAGTAGTCAAACCACTGGAATTCCAATCGAATGCCAGTACGCAACCCAAGGATTGAAACCAAGTGGGATCAGAAATCCGTTGTAAAAATTCTTCAGCGCCAAATTCTTCAACAATCGCTCTCACAATGCCTCGAGAGAGTTTTGTCATTCGTTCAAATAACCACTTAGGACAAGTGCCATAATCTAATGGAAAACTAGCGATTCCGGTTTTCATGTTTCTTTTTGTTTTTATTCGCGCACTTTTTAGCTATAAACCCGCTGGGAGTTCTATAAGCCGTCTTCCCTTTATGGGTTTTTTTGGATGCGTACTTTTTCATAATCAGTTCTTAAACTTTGTTGTTCAATAAATTTATTAAAACTATTAACGCTCTTAAAGATGGTAATCATGAAGATGATTACTACGATTGAAATAATTGCAAGAGCAACTTTGGTTTCTAATTGAACAAGTAAAATATTGCGCATAATTATTCTCCTTTAATTACTGCCAATGGCTTTAAGCGAGCAACTTTTTTGGATAACCCTGCTTGATGGACAACTTCAATCACGTCATCAATGTTTTTATAAGCCAGAGGAGCTTCTTCGGCAATTCCCCGCATAGAACGACATTTAACCAAGATCCCTTGTTGTTTTAATTGTTTGACCACTTGTTCTCCTCTATTTTTTTTCATTGCTGCGTGACGGGACATTGCCCGGCCAGCGCCGTGGCAAACAGTGTGCCATGCTTCTTTTGAAGCTTCTGTCCCGGCCATGATATATGAAGGAGTTCCCATTGATCCCGGAACTATTACTGGCTGACCCACCTGCTTATATTTTTCAGGAATTTCAGGATGCTGAGGAGGAAATGCTCGAGTAGCCCCTTTTCTATGAACAATTAATTTTATTCTCTGTCCATCAACTTCATACTCTTCAATCTTGGCTATATTGTGAGCAACATCATAAAGTAATTTAAGGCCCGCTTTTTTCCCCAGTACTTTCTTCCAAGCTTTTCTAATATAATAGGTTGTCATATGTCTGTTCGACCAAGCGAAATTGCAAGCAGCTGACATTGCTTTAAAAAATCTCTGGCCTTCCGGAGAATTGAATGGCACGCAGGCTAACTCTCTATCTGGCAACTTTATGTTATATTTTGATAGAGCTTTCATAACTACTTTCAAATAATCTGTACAATTCTGATGACCAAGCCCTCTAGATCCGGTATGTATCATTACTACTACCTGGTCCTTAAATAATCCAAAAGTCTTAGCTGTTTCCTTGTCAAAAATTTCGTCAACTCTTTCCAAGGAACAAAAATGATTGCCGCTACCCAAAGTTCCAAGTTGATCTCGTCCTCTATTTTTGGCATGTATCGAAACCATAGAAGTATCAACTTGTTCTAGTTTTCCTTTTTCTTCACAATTTTCAATATCTTCCTTTTCTCCGTATCCTTGTTTAACTAAATAGGGTACACCGCCTTCTAAAACTCGCTCAATCTGTTCAACTGATAACTTTGCTTGTCTTCCTCTCCCTAGTCCCGAAGGAACCTCCCTTTGCATTTCTGTAGCTATTTTATCTAAAAACGATGTAATATCCTTAACAAAATACTCTGTTTTCAGTATTCTGATTCCGCAATTTTGATCATATCCCACGAATCCAGGTGAAATTACTCCATCGGGTAGCTTCATTGCTCCCACACCTCCAATTGGCGGACCGTAGCCCTGATGGCAATCGGGCATAGCTATAGCATAGTTTATAATTTCCGGCAGTGTCGTGCTATTTACCAGTTGCACTAAAGCTTTTTCCTCTATATCTCTCCATATTTTATCTGAGGCATAAATACGTGCCGGCACTCGCATATCTTTCCTATAACTTCTAGGAATTTCCCGCAAATAATTATTAACTTTTACAAACTTATCTTTTATCATATCTTTGCTTTGTTGTTTCTAAGACGCCACAATCTCATCTTAACGCTTCTTTCAGTTCTTTTAAGATGATTACAGCTTTCTTCTAAGGTATGGCTTAAGATATATTTATCTTGTTGATCATCCCAAAATTTTTGGAAAACTCTTTTCAGATCCTTTGGTCTCTTCCATTTTAACACTGTTTTTGCATTTCTCAATTTTCGTTTGAGTGCCAAGCAATTTGGGTAATATAAATAGTTTATAAACTGCTGAGCTCTTTCTCTGTTAACCATTATATTATAAATATTATCTCTCGTATTTCTGTTTAGCCTTTTTCTTTCTCCCGTAATCTTCTCAATGATAACGAGCAAGTAATTTTTCAAATCTTCACTTTTAACTGTCAAACTAGCAAAAGGAACATTCTTAGCTGTAGTGCCCACACTGCCATCTCCATCTAATAATCCCCTAATGTAGTCTTTTTTACAAAAATCACTTTCGGGAGGAGAAACTATTTCTGATTTTTTACCGCAAGGAAGTCCTAAATTGTTAATTTCTTTGCGAAAATTCCAATTATATATGCTAAAAATATAGCTCCGGTGATTCTTTTTAAAATTTGTATCTCTGTTTCTTGATTTTATTGAACAATAAATAGAAGAAAATAAATTTTTAAATGACTTTAATATATGTAAATCTCTTTCACCCACTTCAATTTCTAATTTCCCTCTATTCCTAGTAGATTTCCTTAGCGTGCCATCAGCTTGCGTAAATCCAAAAAAATACGAATGCTCAGGAATTTTAAGGTTTATATATTTCCCCATAAATTTTAGTTATAAATTATACTAATTAATTATACCACTTTATAGAAACAAATAAAAAAGTAGGGGTGATTAATTTCCCGCCCACTACTAATATATTTTATTTTTATCGTATTCTCTGCTTACCTATTTCAGAGGCTAATCTAAACCTTCTTTTAAAACCAAGTCGTGTTAATACATTTATTTTATTATGTTTATACATCAAACAATATATCTACTTGATAAATATTATTTTTCTTTTTAATTTCCACATCGTGATAAGTTGCTGCTTTAATATCCTCACCGAAAGATTCAATTTTATTTCCCTCTAATTCTCCCTGTAATTGGCTGTCGGAAAAGTTTTTAAATTTAATATCATTATATACCTCTCGATTAGTTTCAGTTAAATACAAAACTTCATTTAAAAAATCAATTAACAACGCATTTAAATCCAAAGAGTTCACTTCTATTTTCCGACACACAGATTTTCCTTTTCCGCTGAATTTCAAAATTGCTGTCATCCCTTTAACTGCATTCAAAAATAATTCCTGTTTAGTGTTACCGAAAACTCTGATTTTAGTATCAGCAGTATGAGGTAAAATTTTAAATTTTTGGTTATTCATAAAGTTCTTGAAGTTCTTCCCGGGTCACTTTGCGATCATCCCAGGATTTTTTTTGAGAACCAATAACTAAAGTCTGTTCGGTTCCCTTGCCTAAAATTAACACTAGATCGTCAGGTTTTGCAGATTTCAAAGCTGTTTTAATTGCTAATCGGCGATCAGCTATTTTTTTCACTTCGGAATGGCCCTTCATTCCTTTTTGAATATCTTTTAAAATCTGATCTGGATTTTCGTCATAAGGATCTTCGTTGGTTAAAATAACTAAATCTGAATATTTATCGGCGATTTTTCCTAGATCCGGGCGTTTCCATTTATCCCTTCCTCCGCCAGCAGAACCAAAAACAGAAATTATTCTTTGATTTTTGAATAAATTTCTTGCTAATTCAAAGACTTTTTTAAAAGAGTCCGGAGTGTGGGCCAAATCAATAATTACTTTAAATTTTTGCCTCTGATCAATGAATTCCATTCGTCCGGGAATAGTTTTAATCCTTTGTAAGACCTGGCTGATAATCTCCGTTTTTATCTTTTGAGAAAGAGCAAGGCAAATGGCAAATGAGATGTTGTATAAATTAAACTTGCCTAACAGCGGTGATTCAAATTTTAAATTATTTGCTGAAAATTCTATTCCCTGAGAAGATAATTTGTAATCAGTAATTTTTAAAAAATAATCAATGCATTCGGACCGGCGTTCTAATTTTGGATTTAAACTATATCCATATTTTTTATTAACCCCGGGCTCTAAAAAATATTTCACGTTCGGATCATCAAGATTGTATATCCCTATTCCATTCTTTTGTTTAGCTGTTTTTTTAAATAACTTAAGTTTAGCTTTGCGATAATTTTCAAATCCCCCGTGAGCTTCTAAATGCTCGGGAGCTAAATTAGTAAATCCGGCAACATCAAAATCAATAAATTTATGACGAAATTGTTTAATACCTTCGGAAGTAACTTCTAGCAAGGCGTGAGTACAGTTTTGTTTTACCATCTTGGCTAATAATTTTTGAATCAAAAATCTTCCGGGCATAGTCATATGGTAAGGATTAAGCCATTCCCGGGATCCGATTTTAAGGGTAAGGGAGGAAATCCACCCCACTTTATATCCACTCTTTTCTAAAATTTTTCCACTCAAAACTACTCCTGTTGATTTTCCTTTAGTGCCTGTGATCCCGATTACAGTTAGTTTTTTAGAAGGAAACCCATATATCAACGCGCCTAAAAATGCCCAGCAAAAATGATACCAGCTAATAATAAATTCGGGAACAATTCTCTTTAGTAATGATTTCATTTAAATTTCTTAATTAATTTGTAAGCTTGATACCATCCGAATTTAAAAATCAAATCATAACCCGAAGGATAAACCCTTAAACAATGTTTAAAATTCTGCTTGCAAAATCCTGTTTTAAACCGGGTAACTCCGGGCCATTTTTCTTGATCGATTCCCCAAAAATCGTACTCAATACAACTTTGCTTCTTGGCTTTCCTAATCTGCTCCCATTGTAATAAATGAGGAGCCATTAATTTTCGATATTTGTAATCAGAAGTTCCGTGAAGATAAATAGCGGTTTGATTGTAAAACAGGACTATATTCGCAGCAATAACTTTCTGATTGTAAATCGCCACAAATAACTCTAATCCTGGAATATCCAGCATTCTCTGGTAATACTGTTGAGGATAAGCTTTGAATTGATCGCGCTCGGTTGTTTTCTGAAGTAATTTCCAGAAATATTCAAATTTGGTTTTATCGGATTTAACTTTTACTCCTTTTCTTCTTGCTAATCGGATATTATACCTCGTCTTGTGATGCATCTGTTCTAATAGTTCTTTCTCAGGTTTTGTAATATCTAGAATCAAACTTTTCCGGGGCTGAATATTTGTTGACTGTTTAAATTTATTCTTTTTATCAATTTTTTCCGGTTTTTCAGTCGGTTCTAATTTCAAAAAAATTGAATTTTCCTTTTTAGCAATATTTTTGATCTGCTGTAAAAACTGTTCAGATAAAAAATCTCCTCCGCAGCGCGGGGAATAAAGATAGCTTTTTTTAAACGGAAGCTTATGTTCAATAATCAACAGTCCATTTATTCTCCAGGTTTTACGACCCAATGATTGTTGAAACTTCTCCCAGTGCTTGGATTGTAAAAAAGAATTCATAAACTTATCTACCTAATAGCTTAAGTGCTTCCCGAACTCGATTTTCCACTCCTTTAATTTTATCAGGAACTTTTTTTAATGTTTCCCGAGACTGTTTAAGTTTGTACCCTAAACTCATCAAGGCATCAATGGCTTCACTGTCTGAGCCTGTTTTTTGATCTTTAAACTTATCCCCAATTTTATTCCTTAATTCTAAAATAATTTTTTCAGCCATTTTTTTGCCAATCCCGGAAACTTTAGTTAAAATTTCACTTTCTTCATTAACAATTGCTCTTTTAAGAGTGTTAATCGTAACTGCATTTAAAACGCTCAATCCTCCTTTGGGCCCAATTCCGGAAATAGAGATAAGCAATTCAAAAATTTCTAATTCTTCGGGTTTTAAAAATCCATACAGCTCCATGGCATTTTCTCGAACATGAAGATGGGTGTACAGCTTGATTTTCTCTTTTTTATTAGACAAATTCTTGAATGTGTTTCCGGAAATATATACCTTGTATCCTACTCCGCTTACTTCCAGAATAAGGTATTCGTTAGTGCTAGATTCAATTTTTCCCTTCAATAAGGCAATCATACCTTTATTTTAACTTTTATTCGGGTTTGAATCAAGAAAGTGGATACAGGGCTATTGCAAAATTTTAAGAGTATGATACTCTACAATGATAAGTACTTTTAAAATTTAAAAAGGAGGAAACCGATGAAAATAGCGGTATTAGGATCTGGAAATGGCGGAATTGCCATTGCTGGTTATTTAGCAATTAAAAATTTTGAGATAAATCTTTACAGCCCTTTTTGTGAAGAAATTGCACCTCTCAGACGCAATAAGGTTATTCAACTGCAAGGAAAAATTAAAGGATCCGGAAAATTGAATTTAGTTACCAACAACCTTGAACAAGCAATCGAAAATGCAGAATTAATTATGGTCGTTGCCCCTGCTTTTGCCCACCAAACAATCGCCAAAGATTGCGCGCCGTATTTAAAGAACGGCCAAGTCATTATTCTCAATCCCGGACGAACTGGCGGAGCATTGGAATTCAATCAAACTCTCAAGAACATGAACGTAACCGCAAATGTAACTATTGCTGAAGCTCAAACTCTAATTTATGCCTGCCGAAAAGTAGGCGCTAACCGGGCAATAATCCATGGGATTAAAAATAAAGTTTCTTTGGCAGCATTGCCTGCAACAAAAACTTCAGAAGTTATTAATAAAATCCGGACCGGATATCCTCAATTCATAGCTGCTAAAAATGTACTGGAAACTAGCTTTGATAATATCGGAGCAGTTTTCCATCCAGCAATAATGTGGGCTCATCGAGATCGAATTAGTCGCAAACAGGATTTCTACTTTTACCAAATCAGCAAACAGACTGCGAACATTCTGGAAGAAATAGACAAAGAAAGATTAGAAATTGCAGCCGGATTTGGCATTAAATTAAAATCAGCTGAACAATGGCTAACCGAGACATACAATATTAAAGGAGCAAACCTATATCAGAAATTGGTTAACAATCCTGCCTATGCAAATATTAAAGCTCCTAAAAGCACTAATGTAAGACAGGTTCTGGAAGATGTTCCTTACGGCTTAGTGCCAATTGTCCTGTTTGGTAAATTGGAAAATCTTCCGCGAACAAATTCAGCTTTGACTGTAAACGCCTGGAAGATGGTATTGAAAAAAGATTTTTGGAAGCAGGGTCGAAATTTAGAACGTTTAGGCCTTGCAAATATGAATATTCGAGAAATAAAGAAGTTTGTGAACCGAAAGGAAGGCATAAAATGAGTGAACAAAAAGATAAACCAAACAATTCTCCTAAAAAAAGGATAATTGGAAGTTCAGTAAAGCCCTGTGTTCATGATCTGGGAATTAGAAATTTTATAAAAGCAATGAAAAGTGTAGACTCCAGTTGTTTTGGTTTTGATCTCGGAGTTGCTGATATTGATAAAATTATTGCAGTTCTTCAAGAAACTAAACGACCGGGGTTAATTATGGGAATATCTTTTCGATTAGGAGTTACAGGACTTAAGAAAACCATTGAAGAGTTTATTGAGAAGATTTATAAAGCAAAACTGGACCCTAACAGGAGTGGGATAAGATATGCATTTGGAGGAACTGTTCCCGGAGCAAATCTTATTCGTGCAATGACTGGCCAGCCGATCAGAAAAGACCCGTTTGCCAAGCAAGAACAGAAATACGACTTAGAAAAAGTTATTCAGGAATGCAAAGGAAATTCTAAATTTAAAAATTTCTTTGAATTAATTGCAGATACTAAAACCAAAAGCGAAGAAATTGTAGAATTTGCCCAGCCAAGCAAGGTAAAGGCAAGAAAAGAAACTGAGCCTGCTCAAAATTTAGTTGATCGCATTAAGCAAGTAAGAGAAAAAGAAAATCGAGCATTGCGCAGAGTGCATATCGGAATTGCAGGAAAATTAAAAAACACCATAAGAGATATTGAGAAGATTACCAAAGAGAATGTCTGGGATATCATCTCTATTGCTCCTGACCAGTGGGCACAGCAATATCTCTGGCACTTTATCAATCAGGAAAAGGATCCTAAAAAATATCCATTTGCTCAAGGCGGATGCCCGATTAGATCCAAGCAGGATTTGATTGATCTTAAAAAAGTTTCTCAATGTGGAAATCATCCCTTAATGCGAATCTATTCCGGAACTGATAAGCTTATAGAGATCGGAAAGATATTTGATGAAACAATTAATATCTGTTTTCCGGCTGTACCTATTTTCTGGTACAACCAATTAGATGGTCGAGGCCCAATAGCGATTAAAGAAGGAATTGCCGAACACCAGAAAGTTATTAAATTCTGGGGAAAACGAAATAAACCTGTAGAGATTAATGACCCTCATCAATGGCAATTGCGAGAATCCAGTGATGAAATTTATGTGATTGATCACCTTCTCTGCGCATTAACTGCAAAGCAGAATGGTGTTAAAAATTACATCATGCAAATGATGTTTAATTTGCCACCGAAAATAAGCCCTAAAAATGACTTAGCAAAAATGAAAGCTGCTTATGAATTGATCCGATTGCTCGAAGACAAAAATTTTAAAATTATCAAAGAAACTCGCGGAGGCTTATCTTCATTCCCGGATGATCTTGACGAAGCAGCTGGGCATCTTTCCGGAGGAGCGATGTTGCAACTGCACATGAATCCGGACATCATCCATATTGTCAGTAAAAGCGAAGCCCATCATGAAGCAGGAGCTAATGATATTATTGAGAGCTGTAAACATATTGAGGGTATTGAAAAAATGTTTAAATCCGGCGCACCCAATATTTGGAAAGACAGAGAAATCCAGAAAAGAAAATTAGAATTAAAACGAAATGCCGTATACACTTTGCTAAATATCGCCCTTATTGGTGAATATCAGGGAGAATACAAGGAAAAAACTGCTATTAAAAATTTTGATCAATTTTTAACAGATGAAAAGGAATGTTCAAAAGTATTAAAAAGCTTGTTTAACTCTAAGAATTATCGTAATAAGAAATGCAACCTGGTTAATTCCGATGTCTTGGATTTATGCTTGCGAACTGGACTGTTGCAGGCGCCCGTACTTGCAGATATTGATAAAAGATACACAATGGTAACTAAATGTGAAACCGAAGTTATCAACGGAGCTTGCAAAACAGTAGAATTTAATGGAGAAAAAGTTGATAATGAAATCCAAAGAGTTAAAAAAGCAATGCAGTATCTTGAAGAGCAAATCATGGGGAAAAAGGTTCGTCACAAAGGAGAAAAACTTGGTCGCGGCATTTCCAAGGAGAAAGTTTTTAAAGCTAGAAATGCTATTGGAATCCCTAAGTTTCATAACAAAAAAGTGCTGGTTGCCGATTTCGGAAGCACATTCACTAAGCTAGCTTCATTTAATACCAATAACCTTCGGGATATAAAATTCAATTATGTTCCCACTATTGTTGATAATCTAGAAAAATGCCTGGCTCATGGGCTAAGTACAATGAATAAAAGAATTAAAATCGATAACCTCAGAGGAGAAGAATTAACATCAGCGCTGGCAGAACAATTAAGTAAATACGATCTAAAATTGGCCTCCAGTAGCGCTAAGGGGGGACTAAAAACAGTTACGGTCGCAGCAAGTAGTGAAAGTCATAAACCAGCAGAACTAGCCGCATTTAAAGCTGGAGGAAAAATATTAGCCTCTTATACCGGCAAGTTAACTAAAGAACAGGCTCAAAAGATTTACCAAAAAGATAAGCCAGAATTGATCTTGCTTACCGGCGGAGTTAATCGCGGAGGAAACACAGATATTGTTGAGCATAACGCCAGACAAATCGCAGAGTATGCTAAACTAGCTGAATATGCCAAATACGGTGTTCCTGTGGTTTATGCTGGTACTACTGACGCTCATAGACAGGTTGCTCACATCTTTGCAGAAAAAAATATCTATGTAAAATGGGCAAACAATGTAATGCCGGAAATCAACGAATTTGATATTGACACTGTGGAAGGTGCCGTTAATAAATTATTCCGAGAGATTATTGTCAAAGGAAAAGGATTTGACAAAGTTCAACAACATTTTGATTTAGGATTGCTTCCAACACCAGTAGCAGCCTTATGGGGAATTAACCTTTTGGCCTGCGGTTATGGAGAAAAACATCTTGGATTAAAAGACATCTTTGCTATTGACATCGGCGGATGTACAACTGATGTATTTAGAGTTCTTTTCCGAAAGAACCCTCTTTACGAAGGAAAAGATAATCGCCGGACCAGAGACTTAGAACCTAACTTACCTCCAGTTACCAGAAGAGTAGAAGGAAAATTTGGTCTCAGCTTTAATGCAATAAACCTGACCGATGTTAACCGCTGGAAAGAAGGTAAATCTTCAAAGTTTATTAATGAACAATTCCAGAAAATTCATTCTCGATATGCTGGAAAAGATAATAGCGTTCTTGCCAAATTTTTCAATCCCAAAAGAAAACAACCGATTGATGTTGCTGAATATCTGAAATACCTTTCTAGCAATCCCGGATTTATTCCTAAAACTAAACAAGAAAGCACAGTAAGCGCACTAATTGCAAACGAGATATTAAAGGCTTGTAGTAAAAATAACTGTGGAACTATCGAACCCACAGAGACTTATTATCTACAGAAAGGCATTAACTTTTTAAATATGCCCTGTACCGTACTGCTCATTGGAGGAACTGTTTATCATAAATGTAAAGAAAATAGCGCTGATTCTATAAGAGATTTAGAAATTATTGCTAAAGGAGTGCTATTCAATGAAGAAGAGCCAGATATTCTTAGACCTGATTACCGCAACGCTACTATACTCGCTGATAAAAATTACTTTATTTCCATTATCGGCGGACTGTACGGCAAGCTAGATCCAAAACGAGCTTTAAAAATAATGAAGAATAATTTGAAAAAAATAGAAATAAAATAAACAAGCAAAGAAGGCTTCAAAAAAAGAAGCCTTCTTTTTTTTACCTTTGCGGTTGCAAAAATATATATATAATGTTAATATATTTATATCATGCCAATCACTACAAGCGCTAAAAAAGCATTACGCCAAAACAAAATAAAAAACGCACAGAATCTAAAAACAAAAAAGAAATACAAGGATGTTATAAAAAATATCCAAGAGTTGGTATTGGAGAAAAAAAATAAGGAAGCAGAAAAATTACTTCCCAAGGCTTACAAAGCAATAGATAAGGCAGCTAAAAAAGGAATGATCAAAAAAAATACTGCTTCCAGAAAAAAATCTCGATTAACAAAATTAATCAATCGTTCTAAAGCTGTGCCAAAAAAATCTCCAAAGCAGGCTTAAGTTTTAATTTTCCGGTTTTCACCTGAATATCTATTTCCAATAATTGGTTATAGATATTTTTTAAATCTTCAAAGTTAAAATTTCTTGCCTGATAACTTGTTTTTTTAGCTACAAACGGATGAATATTTGCTTTTTTAGATAACAAATAAACTGGGTGTTTCTGGTCTAATAACTGCCTAATTTTAATTAAATTTCTAAACTGATAGACAAAGCGATTAAATAGATATTGTTCATCGCCTCCTTGTTTTAAATAATCTTGAGTTAATTTTAAAGCTCGTTTTTTATTCTTCTCTCCTAAAGCGTCAATAATGTTAAAAATATTAATGTCAATTTCTGGCTTTACTAATTGCTGAATATCTTCGGCCTTAATTTGTTTGTCTTTCTGATTGGACTTATAGGAAAGTAATTTATCAATTTCATTGCTCATCCGCCAGAGATCATTGCCGATATATTCAATTAAAATTCTGATCGCCTGGGCGTCAATTTTTCCTTCCTGCTGTTGGATATATTTTTCAGTCCACTTTTTTAATTTTGAAGAAGAAAGTAATTCAAACTTTTGAGTTTTGGCTTTTTTATTTAAGAACTGAGCTAGCTCATTCTTAAGATCAACTTGTTCTACCCAAAAAACTATAATTGTATTCTGGTCTTTGATTAATTTTCTCTTTTTTAAATGATCTAATAATTTTTGCTGGAGGTTGTCTGACTGCTTAAATGCTCCTTTAACAACAATTAATTTTTTTTCGTCAAACATTGAAACTGTTTTAATTGCTTTTTCAAAATCTTGCAGGTCTTGTTCCTCAAGATTTATATCAATAAAATTTAAGCCACTTTGGTGGCGCTTTTTATATCTCTCAATTATTTGATTCAGCTTCTGACGAGACCGGTATGTGTCTTTTCCAAATAAAAAATATATCATAACCTTATGTTAAGATTAGCAAAATTTTAGAAAAAAATAAAAGAGGATAAACCTCTCTAAACTCCTATTTGATTTTCTCCTTTTCTTTTCTGTTGTTTTCAATAAGCGGGAAATAGAGGGGAAGAACAGGAATATGCAATGTGTTTTATAGGATTAAACAAATTAGAAACTTCGAATTTCCCGCTTTGATTCCGCTCTGTTTTTTTGATAATCTTTTAAGCTTATTTATAAACAGATTGCCAGGGATAGAAAAAATTTACACCTGCTAACTTTTTTTTATCAACAAAATCAAAGCCCATTAAGCAGGTTTTGGTATTTGGATAATAATTTTTAAATTTGTTCAGGGTGAATCTGTCTTTATTTCTAACACTAATCTTAACTTCGCAAGCTAATAATTTAGAGTCTTGCTCTATAACAAAATCGATTTCTTCCTTTTGGGTTGTTCTCCAAAAATGAATATTCTCAGAATCTATATTTTTCCTAAAATTAGAATAAACTGCTGTTTCTAAGTCTCTGCCTTCAAGGGTTGTTGGAAATCTGCCCTTTTCAAGAATGCTTTTTAATCCCGAATCTTCAAAATAGATTTTAGGCATTTTTATCAATTCAGAACGAATATTGCGATGAAAAGGCAAAATTAATTTTATAACATAAGTGTTTTCCAGAATCATTAAGTAGTTTTCCAATGTCGGTCGAGCAATATCAGTGGTATTCGCTAATTCTAAAACATTAATCATCGAGCCCGATTGGGGAGCCAGAATTTTTAGTAACTTATTAAATTTATTAATATCACCGACTCTAGCTAGATCTCTAATATCTTTTTTCAAGTAGGTATTAATAATTTGCTTTAGCAATTGCTCTTTGATTTCGTTTGAACTTTCCAGAGCTATTCTTGGATAACCTCCATAAAATACAAATTCTTGAAAAGTTTTTTTCAATTGTTTAATTACTATCTTATCGTTGGTATTCAAATCATATTTTAATTCCCTAAAAGCTAAAAATTCTTCAAAATCCAGCCCGAAAAGCTCAAAATCGATTGTTCTCCCAACTAAACTTTCTTTAAATTTCGACTTGATTTCAAAGCTTGATGATCCAGAAACAATTAATTTAATTCTTTCTTTTTCATGGTCGAAAAAATACTTTAAAAAAGAAGAGGGATTTTCTAAATACTGAATCTCGTCGATAAACAAAAAAATCTTTTTCTTGAAGTCACATCCAATTGATTTTAGATGTTCAACTGTTTGTTTTACACCAGAATTACAAAGCTCTACCAATTCAAAATCTTCTAAATCAAAATAGATAATATTTGAAGAGGGATTTTCTTTTTTTAATTCCTGTATTAGAATCTTAAGAAGAGTGGTTTTCCCAGTTTGTCTTGCTCCATGAATTACAATAATCTCAGGAATATTTATGGCTTTTTTAATTTTAGGAAGAATTTTTCTGGGATAAATTTTCATAGTGTTATAAAAGTTTAGGCATCGTCATAAAAATAGAAGTAGATATTGAATTTAATTAATTCAAGCAGACATTTTGTTTACTAATTCCTTAAAGTTTTTATCAAGTAATTCATAACAATTTGCTACCTACAGTATACAAAAAATTGTAAAATTTTGTCAAGTGTTAATAACTTTTTACTCTAAAATTCCTCTTTATATTAAAAAAATGCACTACTCAAAAAAAGATAGTGCATTCCAATAGTCAAAAGTCGAATAAAATCCCTTTTGGCAATGTTTGCAGAAGTGAACCACTCTACCCCTAAAGGGATAAAGCTTCCTGCTTCATAGTCGAGAGCAACCTCTCAACTCCACAGGCATAAAATTTTGCTAAACATTGATAGCTTTTTTAGCGTTCTATCTCTTTTATTCAATGATTAAATTTTGGTTCCCACCTTACATTTGTATCTGGTTCTACAATTTCTATCCAAATTTTACCAGGAACAAATTTAATTTCTTTTCCTTTTTGATCTAAGAAGTATAGCTTGGTGAATTGATAGCTTCCTTCTTTTTTCCAGGTCCCCTTTATTTCCTCTCCATTCCGATAAACAATCAATGATCCAGTTCCCTCCACATCTACGTCATTGTAATACGGACCTTCAATTTGTCTTGATTTTGCACGCATAATTACCACATTTTTAACCGTTACTTGCTGATTGGTCAATTTATCTATTTCAGGAGTACTGCCCCGCCAACGCTTATATGCATTGCTAGCAGAGTCGTATTCGTAATAAACTGCGTAATTTCCAGTATAGCCAACAGTTAATTTTGCAGTTAGATTTTCTGGTTTTGGATTCTTAATATGAGGATAGCCCTCAAATTGATTGCTTAATCGATATCCCAGTTTCTGGGCTGCATTTATTAACTTATCCATGGAAGTAAATCCATTATGGGGAGCAGGTAAATAAGACTTTCTCCAAAAGGTGCTATAAGGATTTTTAAGGGCGTCAATATTGTCGATTATGCCAGCATTAAGTTTGTCAAGGGCAAAATGCGACCCTCCCCAATGAGCATAAATAGCATCCAATCCCATTGCTAATGGAATGAAGTCATGCCGAGCACTGCGCACAGAGCCAATCTCTTCTGGCTGCTCACAGATATATACAGCCATCATGCGAGTAATACTTCCAGTAATTACCGGCATTTCAATCACTAAATCTGCTGCCCCAACTCCGGATAAAGGGCGGGTAATGGAATCCTCGGCCAACATTACTGCAATTGGCCGGCGATTATAGTTTTCACATTTTACACCTGTAACTGGATTGGGTTGTCCTTGTTGCTGGGATTTGCCTTCAGTATTATTTTCGGTTTCTGAATCTTGCAAATCAGAGCTGATTATATCAACACTCCTGCCTCCCAATTGCCAGAAAAGAACAATCGCAATTACAACTACGATTGAGGCAATAATATAAATTTTTATTTTCTTTGACATTTTGGACAAAAATATGTTCCCCGGCCACCAACAGTAATTCTTTTTATAGGTGTGCCGCAGACTAAACAAGGCTTTCCTTGCCGACCATATACTTTGTGCTTAAGAGTATAATTTCCAGCTTGTCCGGATAACTGCACGTATTCATCAATCGATGATCCTCGATGCAAAGTAGCTTGTTTTAAAACTTTTTTTAATTCTTTAAATAATAATTGTTTTTCCTTGTCAGACAAAGAATTGACTTTTTTTTCAGGGTGAATTTTGGCTCTAAATAGTGCTTCTGCAGCATAAAGATTTCCCACTCCGGCAATAAAAGATTGGTCCATTAGTAGAGATTTAATTTTCTTCTTTCTTTTAGAGAGCTTTTGTTTAAATTTTTGAAGAGTTAAATCTGATGGCTCCGGGCCTAGATTTTTAATAAACGGCAATAATTTCCAATTATCAACTATTTTCAACTCTCCAAGCAATCGCTGGTCATTAAAATCTAAAATTTTTTCATTAGAAAATTTAAAGCTAACTCTGCTTTTTTCAGCATTCCCGGGATAAATTAGTTGGCCGGTCATTCTGAGATGAATAGTTAAAAATTTATTTGAAGATAATTTTATAATCAAAAGCTTGCCCTTCCTTAAAACCGATTTTATAGTTTTTCCGGTTAATTGTTTGCTAAATTCGCTCTTGGTTAGCCCCTTGATTACCCTGGGGTTATTAATAATCACTTGTTTAATCTTGTTTCCGATAACTGCTTTTCCTAGCTCTTGTTTAATTGTCTCCACTTCTGGTAATTCCGGCATATGGTTGCATTTCTCCCCAATTATCCCCTATGTTTATATCCACCACCAGAGGAATGTTGGAAATTACTTTTACTTGTTTAAAAATTGGATGCTTTAAAATATTTTCCATGGTTTGCTTGATAATTTTTGTTGCTTTTTCAAGTTTATCCTGCTCAATTTCAAAAACTAATTCATCATGAACCTGAAGCAGCATTTTTGCTGACGCTGGTAATTTTTTATCTAATTCCACCATTGCTACTTTAATAATCTCGGCACTGGTTCCTTGAATGGGCATATTAATCGCCATTCTTTCTGAACTTTGACGAAGATAATAATTTGAAGAATTAATTTCCGGCAAGTAACGTTTTCGATCTAAGATTGTTTTTACATAACCTCTTTTTTGAGCTTGTTTCTTGGTTTGCTGGATATAGTTATAAACTCCGGAAAAGTTATTCATATATTCTTCAATAAACTTTTTAGCTTGCTGATAAGTAATTCCCGCTGCTTCTGCAAATCCAATCGCGCTCATCCCGTAAAGAATGCCAAAATTTAATGCTTTTGCCTCATATCTCATTTTAGGAGTAACCTTGTTTATAGATACATTATTCACCTCCGCAGCTGTGATTTTGTGAATATCCTCGCCGCGTTCAAAAGCATTGATCATTTTCCTATCTTCAGCTAAATAAGCAGCAATCCGAAGTTCGATTTGTGAATAATCAGCAGAAAGAAGTTGATTTCCTTTTTTAGCAATAAAGCATTTTCTGATTTCTTTGCCCCATTCTCCCCGCACAGGAATGTTTTGCAAGTTAGGGTCAGAAGAAGAAATGCGCCCAGTGCTAGTTCCTAGTTGATGATAGTTGGTGTGTATTCTTTGTTGATTATCAACTTGGTCCGGAAGAGGATCAATGTAGGTAGTCTTTAATTTCATTAATTCCCGATACTTTAAAATCAGTTCAATTATATTGTGCTTTGATTTTAATTTCTGAAGCTCAGAAGCAGCAGTAGAGATTACCCCTCCAGGAGTTTTTTTAAGACCTTGCGTGGAAATCTTTAATTTTTTAAATAAAATCTGAGAAAGTTGCTGGGAAGAATTAATATTAAATTTTGTATCTGCCAATTTATATATCTCTTTTTCTAATTCCTGAAGGCGGTGAGATATTTTTTTAGAAAGCTTTTTTAAAAAAGCAATGTCTAACTTGATTCCTCTTGTTTCCATTTTTTTCAAAACCGGTAATAATTTTTTTTCTAATTCATAAATAGCTCCAGGAAAAATTCCTTGCCGATAAGCGTCTTGGATCTGTTTTAGCCTTTGTTCCATAATATATTTTAAATCTTAAATTGCAGACAGTTGCCGACTGGGTAACCTGTTTATTAAACTCTTAAAATTTAATTTTTGAAAGAGTTTAATTACTTTTTTAGTGTCATAGTCTTCTGTTCGACATTTTTTTAAATCAAACTTTAAGGGCACATCACATTTGATTGTAGCTAATTTTTTGCTAAACATTGCTTGATCTTTATTATCCAACAATTTCTTTTTCAGTCCTTCAGAAATATGTTTTGGATCTTCTTTTTTTAGCTGGGCATATAAATTATTTATAGTCTTAAATTCTTTTAAAAGATCAATGGCTGTTTTTTCTCCTACTCCTGGAACTCCGGGAATATTATCTGAAGGATCTCCTTTTAATCCTTTAAAATCTAACAACTGCTCTGGTTTCAAGCCATATCTTTGTTTAACTTTTTGAGGATCGTAAATCACAGTATCGGTTATTCCTTTTTTCAAAGTATACACCTTGGTATGATCATCAACTAATTGCAAGGTGTCTAAATCACCAGTAACAATTACATCTTCAATCTGCTTGCCTGTTTTTTTGGTTATTGTTCCAATAATATCATCGGCTTCAAATCCTTCTTTTTCAAAAATAGGGATGTTGAATGCTTTTACCATCTGTTTTACAATCGGGAATTGATGAATAAGCTCTTCTGGCGTTTTTGGCCGCGTCGCCTTATACTCCTCATATTCTAAATGGCGAAAAGTGGGCTTGGCAAGATCAAATGCAGTAATAATGTAGTCTGGTTTTAAATCTTTTAAAATCTTCAATAAAATAGAGGTGAATCCATATACAGCGTTCACTAATTTCCCCTGCTCAGTTTTTAATGGTGGCAAGGCGTGGAAACCGCGATGAACTAAAGCATTAGCATCAATTAAAACAAGCCGTTTCATGTATTAATAGTTAATAGTTATTTTCCTTTGATTGTTGGCAACAACTTCAAATTTAATCCAAATAGTATTTTTAGGAAGCAGAGATTTAACTTTTTCTGCCCATTCGATTAACAATACATTCTTGGGATTATCAATTATCTGTTCAAAGTCCAGATCTTTTAAATGTTTAGGTTTATCCAGGCGATAACAATCAATATGGTAAAGGTAGTTAAGCTGAGGAATGCTAATTTTGTAACCTTTAAGCAGGACAAATGTAGGACTGGTTAACCGTTGCTTAATCCCTAATTCTTGAGCAAATCCCTGAACAAAGTTAGTTTTCCCGCTTCCTAATTCCCCTTCTAAGCCAATAACCAACGCTTCCTTGATATTCAAACGTTTTTGTTGAATTTCCTTGGCTAATAAAGAGGCGACTTTTTTAGTTTCAGCCTCATTGGCAGTAATCATCTCAATCATCAACTTTAATAGTAGCAGATTTTTAACCTAAAAACAAAAATTTAGCAATTTAAGCATTAAATATAGTTATTCACAATTTTACAGTTGACCTTTTTCTAATTTTAAATTAAAATAGATAGATAATTTTAATGTACATTACTTAAAATGGACGGAACAAAACAACAAATAGCAAGGTTAATTAACAAAAGCAATAAAATCCTTATAGCTACCCCAGAAAACGCTTGCGGAGATGCTCTTGGAAGCGCTTTAGCTCTTGCTAATACTATCAAAAAGCTGAATAAGAACATTCAGGCTATTATCCCTGAAAGCTTACCTGAAAAATTTAAATTTCTAAACGAATATTCAAAAACAAATCCCCTTTCTTACCACCAGCTTAAAGAAAGGGAGTTTGTTTTAACTGTAAAAAATCCTCAAAATCATATTAACAATCTTTATTACCAAAAAGATGAGGGGCTTTTGCATATTTACCTGGGAGGAAAAAATGAAATTAAAGAAAATGATTTTGAAATTAAGCGAAATCATCCTTTTGATCTCGTTTTTATCATTAAAAGCCGGGATTATGAAAGATTAGGAAAAATTTTTGAATATAATCCGGAATTATTTATTGAAACTCCGGTGGTGAATATAGATAATCATCCTGATAATGAGAATTTTGGGGAAATAAATTTAACAGATATTACCTCCAGTTCAGTTTCAGAAATAGTAATGAATTTAATTCATTTTATAGACAGAAACTTACTGGACAAGGCCATTGCCACCCAAATTCTCGCAGGATTAATAGACGCTACTAATAATTTTCAATATCCAGGAACAAATCCTCGAACATTTAATAATGCTGCGATATTAATCAACCGTGGAGGTGATCAACAAAAAATCATTCGTTATTTTTACAAAACAAAATCAATTAATTTCTTACGTCTATGGGGAAGAATACTTCATCAACTTTCTCAAGATAGGAAAAATAAATTAGTATGGGGGAAAATACAGGAAAAAGACTTTCAGCAAACTAATACCCGGCCCGATCACGCCATTCAATCCTTAGAAGAAATTAAAGCTCATTTTCCAAACATGAAAACAAGTTTTCTAATTTGGAATCATAATAATGCAATTGAAGGAACAATTTATTCTTCAAGCTTTAAAATCATTAAAAAGATTTCCCTTGAGTTTGGTGAAAAAATAAATGCGAATAATGCAGTTAATTTTAAAGTCAACAGTAATAATCTAGAAAAAACAGAAAAACAACTGCGAGATTTGATAATTGCAGAGAAATAAGCTAAAATTAAGTTATGAGTATAAAAAAAGACAATCGGAAAAATAAAACGGAGGCAAAATTAAGAAAAATCCGCCGCGAGGAAGAAGAAGAAAAAACCAAACAAAAAGCATCTGAATTGGGGATTCCGTATTTGGACTTAGCCACGGTTCCTATCAACCCTTCAGGATTGCAAATTATTCCCCTGGATCAAGCTAAAAAGGCAAACCTGTGCATTCTCCAAAAATTTGGACGTTCGCTAAAAATAGCAGCTAATGATCCTAAAAGCAAGCAAGCAAAAAAAGCTTTAGATGATTTAAAAAAGAAAGGATTTTCTTTTAAGCTGTTTTTAGTTTCACAATCAAGCCTGGAAACTGCCTGGAAAAGATTTAAACAGGAAACAGAAAAACGGAAAGAAATAAGCAGGCAAGTAGAAATTACCTCTGAAAGATTAAAAGAATTCCAAAAAGAAATAGACACTTTTAAGGACATTCAAAATAAATTTGAGGCAATTTCTAAGATGACTACTACAGAGATGATTGAAGTAATTTTAGCAGGAGCATTAAAAACTGAATCCTCTGATGTTCATCTTGAAACCAAAGAAAAAGAAGTCCGATTAAGGTTCAGGATTGATGGAATCCTTCAAGATGTAACTCAAATTCCCAGCAATCTATACCATAATATCCTTTCCCGAATAAAAGTATTATCAGAATTGAAAATTAATGTTCATGACACTCCTCAAGATGGACGATTTTCAATTGTAATCGACAATCAGGAAATTGAAATTCGAACTTCAATTATCCCCAGCGCTTATGGAGAGAATATTGTACTGAGGATTTTAAACCCAAACACTATTGGTTTAGAATTAAAAGACCTGGGACTGGAAAAATATGCCCTGGAGATAATTAATAAGCAATTAAAAAAACCCCATGGAATGATTGTAAATACCGGACCTACAGGTTCAGGTAAAACCACCACCTTATATGCCTTTGTTAAGCGTGTTAACAATCCGGAAATCAAAATAATTACCTTAGAAAATCCAATTGAGTATCATTTACAAGGTATTGAGCAAACTCAAATCAAGCCAGATAAAGAATATACTTTTGCTAGCGGTTTAAGAGCTATTTTACGCCAGGATCCAGATGTTATCCTTTTGGGAGAGGTTAGGGATAATGAAACTGCAGAAACAGCAATTCATGCTGCTTTAACCGGCCATTTAGTGTTTACCACTCTGCATACCAATGATGCTGCCGGAGCAATTCCCCGCCTGATTGATATGAAGGTTAATGCAAAATTAATTCCTTCTGCTCTCAATCTGGTGATTGCTCAAAGATTGGTGCGGAGAATATGTGAAAATTGTGCTCAAAAACACAAACCAAGCTCAACAGAAATTAATCGTTTAAAACAAACCTTAAAAACTGTTCCCAAGAATATTAAAAATAAATATCCGAACATAGATCAGAATTTAACTCTTCTAAAAGAGGGTAAGGGTTGTAAAAAATGTAATTTTACTGGATATAAAGGGCGAATTGCAGTAATTGAATTATTTGTTATTGATGAAAAAATGGAAGAAGTTATTATCAAAGCTCCTTCAATCACAGAAATCAAACAGGCAGCAATTAAACAAGGAATGATCACTATTAAGCAAGATGCTATTTTCAAGATCTTAAATAAAATCACAACCATAAAGGAAGTAGAAAGAATTTTGGGATTATTAGAATAAAAAATTCCCGTCTATTAATCTGTAGACAATAAAACTTTGGCTTGGGAACCAAGAGTCTAGAATTTTTCTGAGGAATATCACAGTTAAACTGCCAACAAGGACAGGACCAAGATACCCGAAGCTAAAAAAAATTCCAAAGGATACCAAATAAAATGAATACGCGGTAACCTTATTGCCTACAGATAAATAGAAAGGAATTAATTGTTAACATTACATTATAGCAAACTGGTTTAAATTTGTCAACAGTTTATGAATACTGACCCCCGAAAGCAACAAGAGGATCAAAATTTAGACACCAGTCTCCGTCCTCTAAATTTTGACGAATATATTGGACAGAATAAAATAAAAAAGAGCCTCAAGATATTAATTGAGGCTGCTAAACAGCGAGGTGAAGTTACTGACCACCTGCTTTTTTATGGTGGCTCGGGATTAGGTAAATGCATTAACCAAAATAGTATAATATTCTCAGAGCAGGGCATAATTCCTCTTGGCCAGGTTGGAAATTTAAAAAAGAAAGGTTTTCAAAAAAAACAGATGGAAGTTTATTCTAATCCAGGGCCTCAAAAAACTTCTCATTTTTACAATAATGGAAAAAGTAGAACAATCAAAATCCGAACTCATCAAGGATATGAATTAGAGGGAACTTCAAATCACCCTATAGTTGTTCTAAACAGAAAAGGAGAGAAAGAGTTTAGAGAGCTCAAAGACATCAAGAAAAACGACTATGCCGCTATTCAAAGAGGGCAGAATTATTTTGGAACAAAAATTAAACTGCCTGAATTCAATTTCAAAATTAAAGAAATGAACAAGTATGACTACGGTGCTTATAAAATACCGAATAAAATGACTCCTGAACTGGCTAGACTGTGTGGTTATTTAATCGGAGACGGATATATAAGTTCTAAAGGTAGTAGAGGCGCTGTAGCTTTCTATAATAATGAAAAAGAAATTTTAAAAGATTTCCAAAAATTATGGTTCAAGGTTTTTGGACAGAAGCCAACAATAAAAAAATGGAAGACCAAATGCCCGGTTATTAGAGTTACAAATTTAAAATTCAGACAGTTTCTTGCAAGCATAGATATCCCTTTCTCTGTAGCAGCAAATAAAAAAATTCCGTCATCTATCAAAGTTGCTCCTAAAGACATTGTAAAAGAGTTTTTAAGCGCTTATTTCGAATGCGATGGTCATATTAGGCCGGATTGCAGACAAATCGATGTTTCGTCTGCTTCAAAACAGCTTATTAAAGAAATTCAAATTATTTTATTAAATTTCGGCATTGTTTCAAGAATTTATGAAGATTTTAGCAAGTCAAACAAAAAAAGTTACTGGCGACTATATATTACTGGCGGAGATGTAGATATTTTTAACAAAGAAATCGGTTTTATTTCTTCCAGAAAAAAATATGCACAAAAAAACTTTAAAGCAAAAGTTAATACAAATAAAGATTTAGTTCCATATGCAAGGGAAAAAATAAAAAAACTTAGAAGGCAATTAATAACACTTAGAAAACAATTAGATAAAAAAGGGTATCGTGAATCTAACCGCAAGCAAGTATCTCAAACAGAAATACATAAATGTCTTAAATTTATAAAAAGCGCTATAAATGAAATTCAAAAAAAAGCTGAACAAGTGAAAAAAATAAGTGACCCCGGTATTTTTTGGGATAAGATTGAACAAATAGAAAAAGGATTTGCCCATACTGTTGATTTTTCTATTCCCTCAAATCATACTTTTTTTGCAAACGGCTTTATAAACCACAATACTACTCTAGCCCATATCATCGCCAAAGAATTAAACTCAAATATTAAAACCACTTCCGGACCGGCAATTGAAAAAGTTGGCGATTTAGCTTCAATTTTAAGTAATCTGGAAGAAGGAGATATCCTATTCTTCGACGAAGCTCACCGATTAAATAAGCTTATTGAAGAAGTTCTTTATCCGGCAATGGAAGAATATAAGCTGGATATCATTATCGGCAAAGGCCCTTCAGCAAGAACCCTGCAATTGAATCTCCCCCGATTTACATTAATCGCTGCTACTACCAGAGTGGGGCTTCTTTCTTCTCCGTTAAGAAACCGATTTGGGGCCACTTACCAATTAAACTTCTACAGCACCAAAGACATTGAACAAATTATTCAACGTTCAAGTAAAATATTGGGAATAAAAACAGATCCTTTGGGAATTAAAAAAATTGCTAAACGAGCAAGATTTACTCCTCGAGTTGCTAATCGATTATTAAAACGAACAAGGGATTATGCTCAAATAAAAGGGCAGGGAGTAATCACTAAAGAGATTGCCGAGCAAGCTCTAAAAATGCTAGAGATAGACGAATTGGGATTAGAACAAGCAGACAGAAATATTCTGAAAGTGATTATTGAAAAATTTAATGGCGGTCCAGTGGGATTAAGCTCTATTGCCGCTGCTGCTTCTGAAGAAAAAGATGCAGTCAGTGATATTTACGAGCCGTATTTAATGTGTACTGGCCTTTTATCCCGCACACCCAAAGGAAGAATTGCAACCAGGCGTGCTTACGAGCATTTAAAAATTGAACCCCCTCAAGATCGTTTAGTATAAATTAAATAACTTAATAGAGTTAATATTCGGGAGGGATTAACCCTTCTTTTTTTATGAAAAAAATAATTTACTTCCTCTTAATATATCTCCTATTACTCCCCTTAACCACAAACGCAACTGTGGTTATTAATGAAATTTGTTGGATGGGTACAGAAAATTCTGCTAATGATGAATGGATTGAGCTTTATGCTGACCAACAAACAAATTTAGATGGTTGGATTTTGGAATCGAAAGATGGAACTCCGAGTATAAGATTGGAAGGCAATATTCCTGCTCAGGGATATTTTCTTATAGAAAGAACTGATGACAATTCTGTGCCCAATATTCCTGGAGATCAAATCTATACAGGAGCGTTGTCTAATTCTGGAGAACATCTTCAACTTAAAGATAATAATCAAAATTTAATTGACGAAATTAATTGCAGCCAGCAATGGATTGCTGGAGATAATTCCACAAAACAAACCATGGAAAGAACTGGCGATAGCTGGCAAACAAGCTTAGACCCTCACGGCACGCCTAAAGATGAAAACAGCGCCCTGCAAGAATTCGTGGAGCCTGAGCAATTTCAACGATCTGAGCAAGACAATTCTGAAGCTGAAAACCAGCCACCAATTGCCAATGCCGGCAATGATATTGTTGGATTTGTTGATCAAATAATCATTCTTAATGCTTCTCGCTGTTATGACCCCAATAATGATCTTTTAAATTATCAATGGAATCTAGGAGATGGAGAAATTAGCAATCAGGCAGTAACTGAACACAAATATGCTCATCCAGGAGAATTTTTGGTCTCATTAACTATTTCTGACAATTCTTATTCAGACACAGACACAATCAAAGTCAATATTTATCCTAAAGAAATAATGATCAATGAGTTTATTCCTGATCCTGAGGGAAAAGACTCCGAACAAGAATGGATTGAGATATATAATAATCTTGATCAAGCTATTGATCTTTCTGGCTGGTTTTTAGACGATGAACCCGAGGGAAGCAACCCCTTTATGATCCCCGAAAATAGCTTAATCCCTCCAAAAGGATATTCGGTATTTTCTCGCAAAACAACAAAGATTGCTTTAAACAATGACAGTGATCAAGTAAGATTGCTCCTTCCAGACAAAAATGTATTTCAAGAAATCAGTTATCAACAAACTGAACAAGGAAAGTCTTTGGCTAAAAGTCCGCAAGGATTTGTCTATAGCGTACCCACGCCTGGATTTTCAAATAGCAGCGGGATTGAGCAAGAAAAAATTAATTCTCAAAAAACAGCTCAATCCACCTCTGCAAATAGTCAATCTAAACAACAAAGCCCCCCTAAAAAGCTTGACTCTGAACAAAAATACTATAACCTTGCAGACTTAGAAAATTCAACTAATAGCAATAGTAAATTTATCCTTATTCTTGCAGCAATCGCAACTGCCATATTCATTATCGGAATTTTAAAGCTTAGAAGCCGTAATAATTCTTGACTTTTAAGCTATGTTTTGAGAAAATACAAATATATGTCAGGGCATTCAAAATGGTCAAAAATTAAACATAAGAAGAAAGCAACTGACAAAAAGAAAGGTAAAATCTTTAGCAAAATAGCAAAGATGATATCTGTGGCTGCCCGCAAAGGAAATGATCCCGAAACCAATCCGGATTTAAGAATGGCTATTGAAAAAGCTAAGTCTATAAACATGCCCAATGATAATATTGAAAAAGCAATTCAAAAAGGATCAGGAAAAGGAGAAGAAGGACAATTAGAAGAAATGAATTATGAAGCTTATGGTCCCAATGCTACTCCTCTGATTATCAAAACTATGACCGATAATAAGAATCGGACTTTGGCGGAAATAAAAAATATTTTAAACAATTTTGACAGCAAGCTTGCTGAATCCGGAAGTGTTAAATATTTATTTAATAAAAAAAACGGTGAATGGATAGCAAAATATACTACAGAATTAAACAACCAAAAAGTGAAGCAACAGTTAAAGAAACTTTTTGAACAGCTTCAAGAGCATCAAGACGTAGAACAGATTTATTCTAATGTAAACTTTTAGTCCATGGTAATTTTAGGCATTGACCCCGGGACTGCAAGAATAGGGTTCGGAGTCATTAATAACAACCAAAAATTAAAATTAATCGGATATGGTTGCATACAAACGCCTAAAACTTTAAAAAACCCTCAAAGACTAGCTGAGCTCGAAAATCAATTACGCCAGATAATTAAGAAGTATAAGCCTGAAAGGGTAGCTGTAGAAGATCTTTTCTTTTTTAAAAATTTAAAAACAGCAATTAGTGTCAGTCAGGCTCGAGGAGTAATTTTATTAACAGCAGCAAAATCAAAAATTCCGATTTTGGAATATACTCCCTTGCAGATAAAACAAGCTGTAACCGGCTATGGCCGAGCAGAGAAAAAGCAAGTCCAGAAAATGGTTAAGATGATTTTAAATTTAAAAAAGATTCCTAAGCCTGACGATGCTGCTGATGCTTTAGCAGCAGCAATCTGCTGCGCACATTCAATATAATTATGCCTTTAATTGTCGACTACATGACCGCTCAGGGCGTACCAGAGCTCTCTCTGGTGTTTTTTCTAATGCTTCCGGTAGTAGCAACCGTTATTAGCTTTGCCCGTCAAGTTATTGGAATTAAAGCCTTTGGTTTATACGTCCCTTTAATCATTACTTTTGCTTTTTTGGCTACTGGAATTAAATATGGAACAGTAGTCTTTTTACTTACATTAATTGTGGGAACTGGAATGAGATTTATTTTAAGAAAAATCCGACTTTTATACTTGCCTCGGATGGCACTTACATTAATAACAATTACTATCTCGATTTATGTCCTGTTTTTAATTGCTATCCATTTCGATAAAATTGGATTTGTCCAGGTTGCAGTATTCCCAGTGCTAATTTTGGTCATCCTCTCAGAAAAATTCATTGCCACACAAATCCATAGAGATAACCGAGTAGCAATTATTCTAACTTTAGAAACTCTAATCCTGGCAACAATCTGCTATTATTTAATCACCTGGGTTGGTTTTCAACAATTCGCGCTTAATTACCCCTTAATTGTCATCGGAGGAGCAATTGTTATAAACTTATTGCTTGGTCGCTGGACAGGATTAAGATTAACCGAATATATTAGATTTAAAGAGGTTGCAAAACAGATAAAGAAAACTAAAAAATAACTGCATGTTCAAATCACTTAAGAACTACCAGCAGCTGTTAGGAATTAATAAGCGAAATCTAAAATATATAAAGCCCTCTAATTCCCGGAGGGCTATTCGTATTGCAGATAATAAATTGTTAAATAAGCGATTTTTAGTTAAACATTCCCTGCCAGTAGCTAAAACTTACGCTGTTATAAGCAAAAGGGCAGAATTAAACAATTTTAATTGGTCAACTTTACCAAAAAGCTTTGTATTAAAACCTAATCGCGGAATGGGCGGAGAAGGAATTTTAATTGTTTACGGTAAGATAAAGAAAAAAGACCCTAAGGATGCTCCGGTTTGGGTTCAAGCTGATCGTTCTAAAATAACCATTCCTGATCTTGATGATTATGTTTTAAATATTTTAGATGGTAAATACTCTAGAAATCAAGTTCCAGATATTGCTATTTTCGAAGAACGGTTAAAATTATTAAGAATGTTTAAACCTTATGCTTTCCGAGGAGTTCCTGATATTCGTATTATTGTATACAACTCTGTGCCAATTATGGCTGAATTGCGATTACCCACTAAAGAATCACAGGGAAGGTCTAATCTGCACTTAGGAGGAGTGGGAGTAGGAATTGATATGGCCACAGGATTAACTATTGCTGCTGTTTGGCATGGAAAGTTAATTAAATATCTTCCAGGAACTCGAATTTCCTTATTGGGGATAAAAATCCCTAAATGGAAAACATTATTAGAATTAGCAATTGAGTCTCAAAAAGCTACGGGCATTGGTTTCTTAGGCGTAGATATTGGTTTAGACCGAGAAAAAGGCCCTGTAATCTTAGAATTAAATGCCCGCGCTGGCCTCTCTATTCAAGTTGCTAATTTAACTCCTCTATATTCACGACTGAAGAAAGTAGAAGGGTTGAATGTAAAATCAACAAGGCAGGCAATCCGTTTATCACAGGATTTGTTCGGTGGACAGATAGAAGAAGAGCTGGAAGAACTTTCCGGAAGAAAAATCATTGGAATTAAAGAAAAAATACAGTTGATAGACAAGCAAGGAGAAAAATGCGAAGTAATCGCAAAAGTGGACACAGGTGCTTATCGAACCAGCATTTGTAAATCATTAGTTAAAAAAATAGGGATTACTGACGCTATTAAGCATAAAAAAGTGAGAAGTTCTTTAGGGAAAAAGGAAAGACCGATCATTGACCTTTCCTTTCTTTTAGATAAAAAAAGAGTTTCTACAGAGGCATTTATTGCAGATCGTAGAAAAATGAAATACGATGTAATCATCGGCAGAAAAGATTTAAAAAAATTCTTAGTTGATCCTGCAAAAAATATATTAATTAAAAAATAATGGTTATTCAAGATTCAAAAACATTAAAAAAATTCTTTAAGCGCAATGTCAAGTTCCCAATTTTTGGAGCAGGAGTTTATCCTTTTCATCGGTTGGGTCCGGAAGATTTTGTTTCCGATTATCGAATCTTGACTTTAAGAAGAAGTTTGGACGGAGAGCTGATAAAAAAGGATCTAAACGTCCAAACTATTGAAAAAGGCTTAGGAAGAAAGCACATTAGAAAGCCAAGAAACGCAACCACGATTTTAAAACATCCTAAAATAAAAAAATATTTAAAGAAATTCAAGAACGTAAATATTTTAGTTTATAAGCCCTCTTCAAGAATGGAAAGGCACTGTGAAAAAAATAACTGGAATTTACTTATCCCTCGCTTTAAATTTGGTAAAAAGCTATTTGAAAATAAAATTAAATTCAGAGAAATCTTAGAAAAAATTGATGTTCCTGCTCCTCCAGGGAAAGTTACCAGCCTGGACAAACTTCATTATGGTCATTTAATTAATAGCTACGGACTTCCCTTTGTAATCCAGCATCCAACCAAAGGAGGAGGAAAAGGAACTTTTTTTATTAACACCAAAGAAGACTTTGATAAAGCATACAAAAAATTAAAGCATCCTACCCATCAAACTTATTTAGGCGAAAAAGAAGAAAAACCAGCACCAGAAGTAATTGTGGCCAAATTTATTGAGGGCCCATCTCCAAGTATTACCGGATGCGTTACTAAACACGGAATCTTATCTACGAATTTACAATATCAGATACTGGACATCCCCCAACTTTATAACCCCGCAAAAGGCTCGGGACTATTTTGCGGGCATGATTGGAGTTTTTCAAAATTTCCAAAAGAAATTGAAAACCAAGCTTATCGTATTGTGGAAAAAGTCGGAAACTATTTTAAACAAAACAACTACAAAGGAATTTTCGGCCTGGATTTTATAATGAACAAAGATACCAATAAACTTTACGTTACTGAAACCAATCCCCGCTTATTAGGATCATTCCCAGTATTGCCCATGGTCCAGGCTAAAAATAAAGAGCCATCAATTTTAGGATTTCATATCTTAGAGCATTTAAATATTGATTATGCTATGGATATAAAAAATATTAACGATTTAATGAGAAAACCAAAACGAGGAGCACAGATGATTCTACACAACTTAACTGGTCGATGGACCAGAATCGGAAAAACAGTCAAGCCGGGTATTTACGAGCTTGATAGAAATGGAAAAATAAAATTTTTGAGATCGGGTTATAAGCTTCAGCATCTTAAACGAAAAACTGAATTTTTAATAACTGGCGGAATTTTAATTAAAAAATCTCACCTTAGTCCCAACAGAAGATTATGTAGAATTTTAACCCTGGGAAAGGTTCTAGAAAATTATCAGCAATTAAATCCATGGGCGCAAACAATTGCAGAAGCAGTCTATAAAACATTTCATCTAAAACCTATAAAATTCATAAAGTTCAAAAAAATATTTGCTCCTAATTTTTTAGCAAAAGGATAATGATCTACTTTATCAATAACCCCAAACAGCCAATATCTTTAGAAGACATCTACGATCATCGAAATATCTATTTACTAGCAAAATCTGCTTTAGAGAAAAAAATTAACTGTGAGCTCTTGTTACGACCAAGAAAAAACCAGCGTGATATTATATTTTTACGATTTGCAAAAAGTAAAAACAAAAAATGGTTTGGATGTGAACAAGGGTTTTTTAATTCTAAAGCAAGCTGCGACTTTTGTTTATATAAATATCTGACGAATGATTTATTAAAAATATTAAAATTCCCTCTTCCTCAGTCTCAAAAAATCAAAAACATTAAGCAGTTAAACAATCTTCCAATTAACCCTCCCTGGGTAGTAAAACCATCTTCTGGCACTCAGGGAAAAGATGTTATTGTGAAAATAGAAAAATATATTAATCTTAAAAAAACTTGCAATAAACTTTTATTAAAATATCCCAGTTTAATAGTTGAAAAATTTATCCCAGGAAATGATTATAGATTAATGGTTCTCGAAAATAAGTTTTTAGCAGCAATAAAAAGAGTGCCTCCATCTATTAAAGGAGATGGTAAGCACAGTTTAAGAGAACTTATAAATATTACCAATAAGAAAAGAGGGAAGCTTAAGAAAAAAGACACCCCTTATTTAAAACCAATAAAAATTGACTGGGAATTAAAACATACTCTTAAAAAACAAGAATTATTTTTAAAATCAATCAGCCCTGAAAATAAAAAAATAAAACTAAGAGAAAACGCTAATTTCTCCAGCGGAGGAACAGTTATAGATGTAACTCATAAAGTACATCCTGAAAACAAAAAAATAGCCCTGAAAGCAATACATGCTTTAGGACTAAAAATTGGAGGAGTGGATATAATTTTAAA
This sequence comes from uncultured Candidatus Saccharibacteria bacterium, assembly GCA_964449235.1. Taxonomy (GTDB): domain Bacteria; phylum Patescibacteriota; class Minisyncoccia; order RBG-13-40-8-A; family JAUWHN01; genus CAYVAX01. The sequence goes on from CAYVAX010000003.1 coordinate 31,863, forward strand.
AGATATTAGCAGGCCAATAACTAAAACTAATGGAAAAATAATCGAAGTAAACAGTTCTCCTGGCTTATGGCCACATCACTTTCCGAATTATGGTAAAAGCCAGCCAGTAGCCAAAGAAATCATTAATTATTTATTCAGTAAATAATTAAACAATTTTTCTAAATCTTCTTTTCCCTGCCTGGATAACCATTCCTTTTTTTAAAGGAATTTTTTGTTTCCAATCTTTAATAACTTTATTATCTATTTTTACTGCTCCCTGGATTATTAATCTTTTTGCCTCTGTTTTAGAAGAAGCAAGGTCAGTTGCAGTTAATATTGTAGCTGTATCAGAAATTCCTTTTAGCTCGTTCCGGGAAAAGGTCTTAATCTCTGAAGGAGTTTTTTTCTGTTTAAAAACACGATTAAATTCTTTTTCGGTCTTTTCTGCGACAGTTTTAGAATGATAAATTGAAACAATTTCTCGAGCCAATTTAGCTTTATCATCGCGAGGATTATTTTTCTGTTTCTTAATTTTCTCAATTTCTTTCAAAGATAGATCTGTGCAGAGTTCAAGTCCTAAAAAAATTAATGAGTCTGGCCAGGACATAACTTTTCCATACATTTCTTTAGGAGTTTCATTTAAATTAATAACATTTCCTTCTGTTTTGCCCATTTTCTTTCCAGTAGAATCTTCTAATATCTTAGTAGTCACAACAAATTTTTCTTTATTCTTGAGTTTATCTATTAAATCTCTTCCTCTGAGCATATTAAAGGTTTGGTCATTTCCTCCCACTTCCAAATCTATATCCATAGCAACGCTGTCATAGGCCTGGAATAAGGGGTAAAGAAATTCAGCTAATACAATTGGTTTGTCTTTTTTAATTCTTTTTTGGAACATATCCCGAGCTAAGAATTGCTGAATAGTAAAATTAAATGCCAAATCAATTACACTTAATGAACTTAATTTTTTATTCCATTCACTATTTCTCTTCAGCTTGGCAGGATTTTTACCAGAGAAATTTAAAATTTTACCAGCTTGTTTTTTGTAATTCTTTAAGTTTTTCTCCACTTCTTGTTCAGTTAATTTCTTTCTAACTGCAGCTTTATCTGTAGGATCACCAATCAAGGCAGTAAAATCTCCGACTAGAAAAATGATTTCGTGACCTAATTGTTGAAATTGAGCTAACTTTCTAATTTGAATTGCATTTCCTAAATGAAGATTAGGGGAGGTAGGGTCAAATCCACAATAAACCCGAATTTTTTTTCCGGATTTTATTTTTTTTTCTAATGCTTTCTTGTTAGGATAGATTTTTTCTACCCCTTTTTCTAAAGCTTTATCTATTAATTTTTGATTTGTAATAACTTTGCTCATGTTTATAATATATCATAATTTCCGTTATTAGAATAATGATTTTAATCATTTTAACTATTTTTGTCTATGAATTTAATAAAATATAATTAAATTAATACTCGGTTTTTGATTAAATTTATGACCCTTCTTTTATTATAACGTTTTATTGTAATAATTTACAATAATTATTGTAATAATTTACAATAAAAAACGCCAGTTGTAGTTAAAACCAGCGCCATTATCTTATTCTTAATCCTGCCAGACTTTAGCAGGAGGTAGAAAGGAGGTGTCTTTTCCGTGTTAACCTAAATTTTACTAAAGTCTAGTGAGTACGAAAAGAGCAGTTTAAATATCACTCTTAGGATAAAATTTTAATATTCATTTGTGGATATAGGGCACTCTAATATTTCTAATATCCATAAGGACTACATTATAAATTATACCACACTGACATTTTTTGTCAAGGTTTTCAAGTAAGTATATTTGTTTTAGAATAATAATATGGCTAGACATCGAAAACCTAATTTCTGGACAAAAATAAAATTAGCGTTATACACCAGAAAACATAAACAAAAAAGGCGCTGGCTAAAGCGACTATTTGTTATTGCCCTCTGGCTATTTATCATCGGCTGTATTGGAGTATTAATCGTTTTTGCTTACTACTCCAAAGATCTTCCCAACCCAGATAAGCTTGCCCAAAGACAGGTTGTACAATCCACAAAAATTTATGACCGCACAGGTGAAATTTTGCTTTATGACATCCACGGAGAAGAAAAAAGAACAGTAGTAGACTTTGAAGAAATTCCTCAATACATGAAAGACGCCACCATTGTTATTGAGGATGATAATTTTTATCATCATTTCGGACTTGATTTCAAAGGAATTTTGAGAGCGTTCTGGGCGAATATAAAAGGGCAGCGAATTTTACAGGGAGGATCAACAATTACCCAACAATTTATTAAAAACGCGATTCTCTCTCCAGAAAGAACATTAACCAGAAAAATTAAAGAAGCAATTTTAGCTATTGAGCTAGAAATTAAATATTCTAAGGATCAAATTCTAGATTTCTATTTAAACCAGGTTCCTTACGGATCCAATGCTTATGGCGTAGAAGCAGCAGCAACGACTTTTTTCAATAAACACACTCAAGAGCTAACATTAGCAGAATCAGCATTATTAGCAGCATTACCTAAGGCCCCCAGCTATTATTCTCCTTATGGTTCTCGCCCTGAACAATTAAAAGCCAGGCAAGAACATATTTTAGATCGAATGGTAGAATTTGGATATATTAATTCTGGACAAGCAGAACAGGCGAAACAAGAGAAACTAGAATTCGCAGCTAAAACTCAAGGAATAAAAGCGCCTCATTTTGTAATGTATGTTCGAGAATATTTAGATGAACGATATGGAAGAAATTTTATTGAGAAAAAAGGATTAAAGGTGTATACCACTATTGATTGGGAGCTTCAAGAATTAGCTGAACAAGTAGTTTCTGAAATTGCAGAGAAAAATAGAAAAAATCACAACGCTCATAACGCTTCTTTAGTAGCTATAGATCCTAACAGCAACCAAATTTTAGCTATGGTCGGATCTAAAGACTATTTTGGAGAACCAACTCCTGAAAATTGCATTTCTGGAAAAACCTGTTTATTTGATCCCAATGTGAATGTAAGTATTAGATTACGTCAGCCTGGATCTTCATTTAAACCTTTTGCATATGCTACTGCATTTAAAAAAGGATATACTCCAGAAACAATAATTTTTGATTTAGAAACTGAATTTAGTACTTCTGAAATTAAGAGTTATAAGCCTAGAAATTATGATGAAAAATTTAGAGGACCAGTAACTTTTCGAAAAGCATTGGCGCAATCACTTAATATTCCAGCAGTAAAAGTATTGTATTTAGCAGGGGTTAATGAAACTATAAACACGGCCGAGGATTTAGGAATCACAACTTTAAAAGATCGCTCACGTTATGGTCTATCTTTAGTTCTCGGTGGAGGAGAAGTAACTTTATTGGAAGAAACTTTTGCATTTTCGGTCTTAGCAGCTGAAGGAGTAAAAAATTATCCTACTCCAGTATCAATTATTAAAATAGAAAATCAAGAAGGAGAAGTTTTAGAAGAATATAAGAAACAGTCAACTAGAGTTTTAGATGAACAAATAGTAAGATTAGTAACTGATATTTTATCCGATAACCAAGCACGAGCACCAATGTTTGGTGAATATTCCAGCCTTTATTTAGGAGAACGACCTGCAGCTGCTAAAACTGGTACTACTCAAGAATATCGAGATGGTTGGACTGTAGGATATACCCCTTCTTTAACAGTAGGTGTTTGGGCGGGAAACAATCACCCTGTTTCTATGCCTCGAGGATCAGGAGCAGCTGTTGCTGCCCCTATTTGGAATAAATTTATGACCCAGGCTTATAAAATAAAATCAGAAAATAATCAACAAACGGAAATTAAAAATGAGTTTAAATTACCAAAAGAAATTGAATATTTTACTGAACCTCGAGAAATTGAAACTGACAAACCTATTTTAAATGGAAATTTTGCTAATGAAATTACAGCAGAAGTAGATAAAGTTTCTGATAAATTAGCTACAGAATACACTCCTCCGGAATTAATTATTGAAAAAGTTTATCGAGAAGTCCATTGTATTTTATATTATCTAAATAAAAACAACCCCCAAGGAGATGGAAATAGTCGAAATGATCCTCAATTTAACAACTGGGAACCTCCAGTCATTAAATGGGCTCTTTCTTCAGAAAGAAAGGAAGAATACAATACGCCTCCTCCTCAAGAATATGATGATGTTCATAGTGAAAAAACCTGGCCTGAAATTAAAATAGAATATCCAAAAAATAATGAGAAAATAAAAGATAATACAATTAAAATAAGAGCTTCAGCTGAAGCTCCTCTAGGATTTAAACAAATTGATTTCTTTTTTGATAATAAATTAATAGGAACAGACAGAACTAAACCCTATCAAGTATATTATTCTATTCCTGATGATCTTGAACAAGGAGAATATCAAATTACAGTTAGAGTATACGATCAATATGGTGCTCGGCAAGAAGATGTGATTACAATATTCAAATATTAATCATCTTACTTTACTAACAATATCTTTTACTACTGATTCTTCTAATTCTTTATTTATTCTATTTTTAATTCCTTGTTTGCGAAGTTGGATTTCATTGGATAATACAGAATTTGCACAATTTATTTGAATAATTGAATTTTTAAAAAAAGCGGCTTTTGCCTGATCTGTATCAAAAGCCTCTTTTAATATTCGATTAGTTATTTCACAAACTTTTACTGCTTCTAGTTGTTGCTTTATTTCCTTACGTTTAAGAAATTTGGAAATAAGAGATTTAATTGGAAGCATATTACAATTTAATTGGCATTATTACATAAATAAATTTGGAATCATCTACAGGCGTTAATATTCCAGGATTAGTTTCTCCATTTAATCCTAAACTTACTTTATTACTATTAATACCATTTAAACCATCTAAAAGATATTTATGATTGAAAATAATTTCTACTTCTTTTCCTTTTATTTCTGATTTTAATTCTGAAACATTTTCTCCAGTTTCCGTATCTTGAGCATAAATTTTAATTAAAGATTTTTTAGGAATAACCTTTAACCTTATATCATTAATTCTACTGCTAAATAAACTGGTAACTTTAACTGCCTTTAAAAATTTATCTGTATCTACTTTTAAACTAGTTTCAAATTTATCAGAAATAAGTTGTTTATAATTAGGATAAGACCCTTCAATTAATCGAGAAATAATTTGAGAATTAGAAGTTTTGAATAATATTTGATTTTGCTCAACTGACATTTCTACTATTGTATCCTCTTCCTCGCTAAGAATTCTCATTAATTCCTGTATTGTTCTTGAGGGTACAATAATTGATTTTTTAAATTTTGCTTTTTTATCAGAAGATAAACTTATTTCTTTCTTATTTTTACCAATTAAAATAGTTTTTTCACCTAATCGAAAACTATCTGTAGTTACAAATTTAATTTGCTTAGGATTAATATCAATTAGCACTCCTGAAATTTCCGGCCGAATATCAGAAACAGAACTAAAGTTTATTATTTGGCTTAAAGCTTTATTTAATTTATCAGCTTTTATTTTTAATATTGGCTTACTTTTTATTTTAGGAACAATAGGAAATTCTTTAGCTCCAACTCCTTTAATGCTAGATTTAAAATTTTCGCATTTTATCTGAAGAGAGTTATTTTTATTACTTTTTATTTCTACTTTTTTATCTGGAAGATTATTCACCAGATCACTAAATAATTTTGCAGGTATAGTAATTTCTCCATCTTTTTTCACTTTACAGGGACTCCAGTGAAGAATTGCAATTTCTAAATTAGTGGCTACTAATTTAAGTTGTTTATTTTCTATTTTTAATAAAATATTATTTAAAATTGGAAGAGTTAAATTTTTTCCAATAATATTTTGAATAATATTAATTCCTTTTTTTAAGTTTTTTTGTAAAGCAGTTATTTCCATATTTTTGAAGAATAATAATTATTAGTTTCTTAAATTTAAATAAATATTATTATTATTAAGGATTAAATTTCTGGGGAAAAGCTAATAATTTAGCTTAGCTAACCATACTTTTATAGATAAGAAATTGAGGAGATATTGTGTAGAAGATTGGTAATAAAATAGGATAAAATTATAGTTATTGAATTAACTTAAAATTACTACCTGTTTCTCCACAATTTTTAAATAAACTTATTAACAAGTTATGAAATGTTATTGTATAGACGTTGACAGATTAAATTCAATTCTTCTTCAAAGTCAGTATTATTCTCTTTTTCTTTTTCTACTTTTTCACAAGCGTAAATAGCAGTAGTATGGTCTCTTCCTCCTAGTTTTGATCCAATAAAAGGATAAGAACTTTTTAATTCTTTACGTAATAAGTACATTGCAATCTGTCTGGGTTTTACAATTTCTTTTTTTCTACTTCTATTAGTTAAATCCTTAAAATCAATGTCATAAAAATCAGCTACTGCTTTTATAATTTGTTTATGTGTAGTTCTTTTTTGAGGATTGGAAATAATAGTTTTAAGAATTTTTACTACTTGTTTTTTATCAGGAACAGTATTATTTAATCTTATAAACGCAATCACTCTATTTAACGCTCCTTCTAATTCCCGAATATTTTTTTGGATATTAGAAGCAACATAATTTAAGATGTCGTCAGGTAATTCCAAATCCAATTCCTTTAACTTTGTTTTTAAAATTACAACCCTGGTTTCAAAATCCGGCCATCCAATATCAGCAATCATTCCTCCTTCAAATCTCGATCTTAATCGTTCTTCGATGGTAGGAATTGCTTTAGGTGGCCGATCACTACTTAAAATAATTTGTTTATTGTTCTCATAAAGAGTATTAAAAGTATGAAAGAATTCTTCTTGAGTTTTTTCTTTACCTGCTAAAAATTGAATATCATCAATTATTAATGTATCTACCTTTCGGTAATGATTTTTTAATTTATCCATTTCATTACTAGAAATAGCGGAAATAACATCATCAGTAAATTTTTCCGAAGAAACATAAATAACTTTCTTTTTCTGTTTTTTATTTCCAAATAATTCATTTCCAATTGCTTGTAAAAGATGTGTTTTTCCTGTACCTACTCCGCCGTAAATAAAAAGTGGATTATAAGTATGAGCAGGCTTTTTTACTACTGATTGTGCAGCCGCATGTGCTAGTTCATTAAAAGATGCGATAACAAAATTATTAAAAGAGTAACGGGAATTTAAGTTGGTTTCTTTATCTATTTCTATTTGATCTAAATCAAGCTGTTCTTTAGGAAGTTGAGTTTTAATTTTTTCTTTTGAATCTTTTTTCTTTGTCTGTTTACTGGGTTTAACTTCCTGCCTGGACTTAATAGTATAGTTTACTTCTTTAATCTCCTTGGAAATATTTCGCAGAGCTTTAAGAATTAACTTATTATATTTATTTTCCAACCACTCTCTAGTAAAAGCATTAGGCACGCTAATTGTAACCTCTCCTTTTTTCTTGAAAAGGATGTCTGTGTTCTTAAACCAGGTGATATAATTTGCTTCAGAAATAGAAAGTTCTATTTCACCTAAAGCAGTTTGCCAGAGTTCTTGATTAGTCATACTATTACAAAAGTAATCTTTAATTAAAAATAAGTCAATAGCTTAATTTTGTTAAAAAATTGTGGACTGACTGGGGATAAGCATAAAAGTTGACCCCAGCCTTCACTTAATGTTAATCTAAAAGTAATAAAAAATCAAATTAATTTCAAAAATCATGGGCAAAGCTATAACTTACAAACCAAAAAAGAAAAAAAGAAAAAGAACTCACGGATTTATTAAACGAAAAAAAACAAAATCTGGGAAACGAATTTTAAATCAACGCAGAAAAAAAGGTAGAAAACGTTTAACAGTTTAATTTATGCTTCCCAGGAAAAATAGACTTCGAAAAAAAAATGATTTCAAGTTAGTTTTTAAAAATGGAAAAACCATTAATGATGAATTGTTTTTTTTAAAGGTTAAAAAGAATAATTTAGGAATTAATAGGGTCGGCTTTGTTGTCGGTACAAAAATATCAAAAAAAGCAACTCTTAGAAATAAAATAAAAAGAAGGTTAACAGAAGTCATTAAGCAAAACTTAGACAAGATTGAATCCGGGCTTGATATAATTGTGGTTGCTAAACCCAAAGTGATTGATAAAAATTATTTGGAGATTAAACAAAGCGTAGATAATTTATTTAAACAAGTAAAGTAATTAGTGAAGTCAGTATTATTAACTACAATTAAGATTTATAAAAAAGTTTTGTCCCCTGTTTTGCATTATCTAATTCCGGGATCTGGTTGCCGATTTTATCCCACTTGTTCAGTCTATAGCCATCAAGCAATTAAAAAATATGGAGTTATAAAAGGATCTTCAAAAGGTATAAAGCGAATATTAAAATGTCATCCCTTTAATTCTGGAGGATACGATCCTGTTTAAAAAATATGGAAATAATTTCTACGATCTTTAATCAAATTCTCTATAAGCCTTTATTTAATTTATTGGTAATTTTATATAATGCTATTCCTGGACATGATTTTGGGATAGCGATTATTTTAATTACACTGTTAATCCGATTTGTATTATTTCCTCTTTCCAAAAAAGGAATCAAGTCCCGGAAATCAATGGAGACTCTTCAGCCAAAGATAAAAGAGCTTCAAAAGAAGTACAAAGACGACAAACAAGAACAATCCCGAAAACTAATGGAGGTTTATAAAAAAAATAAAGTTAATCCTGCTTCTGGATGTTTGCCTTTAATTGTCCAATTGCCAATTTTGATTGCTCTTTACCGGGCATTTATGGGCGTAACTGATTCTGGCAATTTGGATTTACTGTATTCATTTGTTAAAAATCCTGGTTTTATAGATCCCTCCTTTTTGGGTATAATAGATTTATCAAAGGCAAATGTGGTATTAGCAGTTTTAGCCGGAATATTCCAATTTATTCAGAGTAAATTAATGTTTAAATCCAGCTCTCCTTCTAAATCTACTGGTGGAAATAAAATGGCAAGCATGCAGAAAACCATGGGCCGCCAGATGACTTATTTCATGCCTTTAATTACTATCTTTATTGCATTAAAATTACCAGCCGGTCTCCCCTTATATTGGGCAGTGAGCACTTTATTTGGTATTGGAGAATATTGGCTGGTTCATCGTGATGAGTAAAAAGAAAATTATCAAAAAAATAACCCAAGAGTTATTTAAAAAAATGACTTTTAAGGATGCGATTGTGGAAGTTGAAAAACAGAAAAAATCTTCAGCATTAATGATCAATGTCCAAGTCAAGCGAGCCAATAGGCTTATCGGTCAAAGCGGTTCCAATCTTAAAGATCTCCAAAAGATTTTAAGAATATTAATAGCTAAGAAAATTCCTGAACCACCCTTGTTTTTATTAGATATTAATAATTACAGAGAGCAAAGAGAGGAATTTTTAAAAGGACTGGCTAAAGAATTAGCCGAGCAAGTAGTTGAAAATAAGAAATCAGTTATGCTTCAGCCAATGTCTTCTTATGAACGAAGAATTATTCATTTAGAGTTAGCAGAAAATAAGGAGGTAGCTACGGAAAGTATTGGGCAAGAACCGGTCAGAAGAGTGGTTATAAACCCTTATGAATAAAATTTATTATGGGATTAACTGCTAAGATTGCTTACAATACAGCAATTTCCACGATAGGAAAAATAATTGGGGTTGCTCTTTCCTTGATAAGTATTGGGTTTATTGCTCGCTATTTAGGCCAAGAAGGATTTGGAAGTTATTCCTTAATCTTGGCCTTTTTATCTATCTTCAATGTTTTAGCTGATTTTGGCCTTTACTCTTTAATGGTTAGAGAAATTTCTCGTCCTAATGCTGATGAAAAAAAGATTGCCAGCAATATATTTAGTTTAAGAGTAGTGATATTAATAATTTCCTTAGGAATTGCTTTTGGTGCTGTTTGGTTTTTTCCTTATCCACACATAGTTAAGATCGGGGTTGGCATTGGAGCAATTGCTTTTTTACTTCTTTCTGCTTCCCAAGCATTAATGGGAATATTTCAAAAGTATTTACATACTGACCGTCCAGCGCTAGCAGAGGTAATTGGGAGAGGAGTTCAGTTGTGCTTGGTGATTATTTTCATTCATTTCAATTTAGGATTAATTGCTATTTTATTAGCCTTGATTGCAGGCTGTTTTTTTATTTTTATCCTTAATATATATTTTGCTAGAAAATATATTCCTGTAAGATTAAGCTTTGATTTTTATTATTGGAAAAAGTTAATTAAAACTGCTTTTCCAATTGCAGTTTCAATTGTTTTAACCTTGATTTATTTTAAAATTGATAGCGTATTTCTTTCTTTGGGAATCATAAACAGGTCTTCAGCTAGTCCTATTTCAGACGTAGGAGTGTATAATATCGCCTATAAGGTATTAGAAGGATTGATTTTTTTCCCAAGCATGTTTGTAGGATTAATCATGCCTTTACTTTCTAAACATGCTTTTAGAGATCAAAAAAAATTCAAACAAGTTTTTCAAAAAGGACTGGACACATTATTAATATTTATTGTCCCTGTAATAATTGGACTTTTTCTTTTAGCGTCGCCAATTGCAGTTTTAATTGGAGGAAAAGAATTTATTGCTTCGGGGTCGGTATTAAAGATTTTAAGCTTTGCTATTGGAATTATTTTCTTAGGCAGTTTATTTGGCCAGACAATTGTAGCTTTGAATAAGCAAAAAATAGGGGCTTGGATATTTTTTGCAGGAATGGTGTTTAATATTGTTGCAAATTTAATTTTTATTCCTAAATATTCCTATTTAGGAGCAGCATGGACTACTGTGTTTACAGAATTATTGGTTACAGTTTTAATGCTCATCTTAATTTGGAAAACCATTTCTTATTTCCCCTCATTTAAAATTATTTTCAAAGCATTATTTGCAGGCATAACAATGGGAGCAGCAATTTACTATTTTCAAACTCTAAACTTGCTATTTCTAGTTTTATTAGGAATAATTGTTTATTTGTGTGTCCTGTACGCAGTTAAAGGAATTAAAAAACAGGAATTATTGATGTTAATAAAAAAGTAATTGAAGAATTATGACAAAATTGTTAACTTTGGGAGTATATTTAATAACATTTTGTTTACCGTTATATTTATTAAGGTTTAAATTATTTACAATTCCAACTACAGTTTTGGAAATAAGTATATACATCTTGTTTATTACCTGGCTAATCTCAAGATTATTTCAAAAAAAACAAAAAAGCATACAGTGCAGAAAAATACTTTTACCAATCCTTTTAATATTTATTGGAGTTAGCTTATCTACTGTTCTTTCTTCAGATTTAAAAGTTAGTGCAGGGATTTGGAAGGCCTGGTTTGTTGATCCTCTGCTGTTTTTTATTGTATTCATCGCAGTCATTAAAAATGCTAACAAGGCTAAATACGTTATTTACAGCTTGTTCCTGTCAGGATCAACAATGGCAATTATTTCTTTAATTTATTTAATTTCAGGCAAGCTGGATGCGGTTAATCGCTTACAGGCGGTATATAACTCTCCTAATTACTTGGGAATGTATTTAGCCCCAGCATTAATTATTGGAGTTTGGATTATTATTCAAAATAGGATTTACAATAAAAACAAAACTAATTTATTTTTTAAAATAATCCCCTGGATTTTGAGTGCAATAATTCTTATTTCTCTATGGCATACTCAGTCCTATGGTGCTGGGATTAGCATTATTCTGGCAGTAAGCATAGGCTTGCTGGTTAAAATCTTTAAATCTCATAGAAAAGCAGCCTGGGGGATATTGATTGCTGCGGTGATATTTGTATCGGTTTTGGGGTTGTTTTCTGTAAACGCTAAAAGCTCTTCTTTGGGAGCGCGCCTAATTATTTGGGAAAAAGTATTGAGTATATATACACAAAATCCAATTTTAGGAATTGGCCCGGGAACACTTGGAAATTATTTCCCTCCTTATCCTCAATGGGGCGTTCCTCAGCCACATAACGTTTTCTTAGCCTTCCTGCTCCAAACTGGGATTGTTGGGTTTATAGGATTTATCTGGCTGTTAATTTGGTTTTTTAAAACAGGGCTAAGAAACTTGGAATTAAATAATTTGAATTTGGGATTGATTTTTCTAATGAGCTATACTTTAATCCACGGATTAGTAGATACTACTTACTGGAAAAATGATTTAGCAGTAATGTTTTGGGTGATTACGGGGTTGATGCTTATTTTAAACAAGAATAATTGAAAACAATTACATGAATTAATTTAAAAACCCTCTTTTTCAGAGGGTTTTTAAAATACAATGTTTTTAAATATCTTATAGCTCAATACTGTATAGCAGTCCATCCTGTTTGTTTATAAAGAAGAGGTAATCTTCTAATGGCGAAAGAAATAAATTTACAGCATCATAAGTTTCAGCTGCATCTTTTTCCCAGGGTTCTAACAGAATAGTTTTTTCTCCAGTTTCCAAGTTTATTTTCCAAAACTCATCATCGCTTACAAACGTTCCTTTATAAAAATCGTCGGGCAAAATATTTGCCTGATCTATATTTTTAGAAACAGCGCAGAAAACAGTACGATTATCTTGAGACCAGACACATTTTTCTGCAAATCCAGACATTGCCAAGCTAGTTTCATTGCTCCCGTTTTTTAGGGCTACATATAAACTGATACTATCTCCTCCTTTATTAGTTTTAGAATAAAGAAGCTTATCCCCCTGAGGAGACCATTTTACACTTAACCCATAAACGCCGGATAAAACCTTAGCAAGGCTTTTAGTCAAGGGATTAACTAAGAAAAAGGAGCTTTCAGTCAAGCCAGAAGGCTTTTCATAAAATGCTATTCCAGAAGGAGTCCAGTCTAAATTTACATTCTTCATTCTAACGTCTAAAATGTTTTGCCAGTTACTCCCATCAGGATTAGCAATGCTGATATTATTAGCATCACTATTATCGTTAGTATATTGATAAGCAATCCTAGTTCCGTCTGGAGACCAAGCAATACTCTTGATGTGATCCCCAAAAGAAAATGTCTCTTTGCTGCTATAATCATATATCTGTTTTTTCACAGCCCCTTGATTGTTTTGAGTAATAGTTATTACTTTACTTTTATCCGGAGACCAGATAATATCTTTTAGATTTTGAAGGTTAATTTCCGTTCTTAGAGTTAAACCTGAACCGTCAAAAGATGATTGCCAGACATTCCCGTTATACTGGCTGTAGTAAACGACTTTTGTTTGGTCAGCAGATAAAGTTGGTCCCAGTACTTTTTCCGTGCTAATAGCATTAAGTTTTAATTCTGGACTGGGAGCAGAAGTCTTCTCTTCTTGGCCGGGTTCAAATTCTCCTTGCTCGCCTTCGGGAAATTTTCCTTCTTTTCCTTCTTCCCCTTCTTTTCCCTGATGTTTGAAAATAAAATTGTAAACCAGCAAAGAGATTAATCCCAGAATAAGGATGATTATTAAAATTATTAAGATTTTTTTAAGATAAGTGTTCATGTATAATAGTGATTAATATATTACCAGGGCAAAGTTATCCCTAACTTTAATAAATCCGGGTTGATATAATGGAGGATTAGCCAGCTTCCCAGCAACAACAACAGCCCCAATAAAGCAGAAGTAATTCGTTCTTTTGCCTGAGCTGCTTTTTGCGGATTCCCAGTAGCTGTAACTAGCTCAAATCCAGCAATGATCATTGCTAAAAATCCAGTTATACCTACAATTCCCAGGGAGAATATAAAGATGTATTTGATGAATTGCGGCAATCCAAAGTCTTCATCTCCAGGCTTGCAATCTCCATGTTCGCAAGCAGGCAATTCTGGATAATCTTCAATTATGGTTTCATAAGCCTGAGCAGAGAAACCAACAAACAGGAGAAATAAAATGGTTATTATTAAAATCTTTTTCATGTATATAGTTATTAGTATATTTCTATATTTATCACTTTTTGAATTCGCTGATCCCGCTCTTGTTTATTAGTCGCACTCACTTTTAATTTTTCTTTAAGTGTTCCTTCTACCTCCTTATTAACAATCTTTAAGCCAAAAATATTTGCAGTTAAGGAAGATTCTTCAACTGATTTTTCTCCTAAGCTCCATTCAAATTCTAAATCTCGGACACTGTTAATATTAAAGAAGTATGGAATAGCTGAAAAAGAAAACTCTTTTTCAGATTGAACTTTAAAACTTTTAGCAGAAGCAAAGTATGGCAAATTAACTTCGGAATTATCTCGTTTGTAAATTACTAGTTCGGGAGCAGTAACTGGAATAGACATTGACCTTTCCAGATAAAATGAACGGCTTTCATTGAATATTTTTACAAGCACATCATGGGAAGCATGATTTCCTCTGCGAATGTAGAATTGCAAGCGGTCTTGGCCGTATCCAGACTTAGCTTCTTGAAAAACATCATCTAAAAACCAGCTATATTTTAAGTTTTGAGAGTTTCCGCCAGTAATATCTAGGTCCACTTCCACGATTATAGAGCTTCCTTTAACCGGCAATGCCCTCCCCTGATAGCCAAAGGGGACATAACTGTCTGCTGACCAATAGAGATCAACACTATTTAAAGTAATATTTTCTTCACTGTCACTGGGATCTTGATAAATAGTTTCTTCAATAAGCGGGACACTCCCTAGTTGGCTCCAAAGAGCCAAAGGGACGGACAGGAAAAAGAAAATTGTAGTAATAAAAGCTATTTTCCTCATTTTTTAAGTTTGCTTAATTTTTTAGTAATTCCTTTTTTTCGCACCTTCTTAGCTCCGTGAGCAATAGCGGCGCGACCAATTTTTTTTCTTCTCAGCCAGAGGTAGATGATATAAAGGGTCCAAAATCCAATCATTCCTATTGGAGAAAGCTCGCCAATAAAGGCAGCAAACAACACATACACAGGATCTCTTCGGGGATTAGGCAATTGCTGAAGTTTAATCTCGATAAATGCCCAAAGCCCCAGGAGCATTGGAATATCAACAATGCGGGCAATAATTGCTCCAAAGCCAGTTAAGTCTAATAAGTCTACAATATCAACAATAATTGCAGCTAAAAGAACAATAATCCACTCTGCTGTATTTATATTAAACTCTCTTTCTTTTGGCTTCGGAGCTGAACCCTTTTTTTTCTTATCCAAATTTCTTGCCTGGTTGAGTTCACTTTCAAATTTCGTTTCTTTATTCATGATTATTACTTTCAGCTTTAGCGAATTCTTGTTTAGCTTTTTCAATTTCAAGTAATTGTTCAGGGTTGGAAGTAATAATTTGGTCTTCAGTATAGGAAGCAACTACTTTAATAGCAACATGCTTAAGTCCGGCAAAAAAGATTCCTTCTCCTACTTCTGATTCTAATAATAAATATTTTTCTTCATCAGTTAAATTAAAAGTTTTTTTAACAACATCAATAGTTGCCGGCGATTGTTTAAATAATACTTGCATGGAAGAATTAGTAACAATCGGCTTTCCATAAGGAGATTGCATAAAATCAGGGATATCTTGGGTAATTGTAGTTAGGCCTAAATAATATTTTCGGCAGCGTTTGGCAATTCCGTGAAGAAAAGAAGCTCCAGATTCATATTTCATTAACCACCAGGCTTCGTCAACGATCAATAAGCGTTTTTTAAGTTCAGAGCGGATCAGGTTCCAGATATAATGGAGGATTAAATACATTGCTACTGGTCGCAATTCTTCTTCCATGTCTCTAATACTGAACACCACCAATTTCTTGCCTGTAATATCAATATTTGTAGGCCTGTTAAGAAATCCTGAAAAACTTCCTTCAGTATACTTGCCTAGCTTCTTAGCCATTGATTCTCCTCCCTCCATTCCTTCTAAAATTGTTTTCAAGTCTGAAAGCAAAGGAGGGGTAACCTTGCTGAAATCAGCATCAGGAGTAATATCCCGGGAAGCA
Organism: uncultured Candidatus Saccharibacteria bacterium; assembly: GCA_964449235.1. Classification (GTDB taxonomy): domain Bacteria; phylum Patescibacteriota; class Minisyncoccia; order RBG-13-40-8-A; family JAUWHN01; genus CAYVAX01. Next base: position 47,644 of record CAYVAX010000003.1, read on the forward strand.
TAAGTTTCAGTTAGGGCTTTGTCTAAAATGGATTCTTCTTCAGCAGTTAATTCTCCAAAAATAATTTTTAAGAGTCCAGTAAGCTCAATAATGTTTCCGCGCAAAATATCTTCAGGAGACTCTTCTGGGCCGGGCCTAGTTAAGTCAAAGGGGTTAATATGGTCAGGAGAGTTTAAAGATATTTTAAAATGTCCTCCGCCAACTGTTTCTGATAAATATTGGTATTCATTTTCAGGATCAATAGCAATTACATCTGTTCCAAACATTAATGAGCGAAGAATTTCTACTTTTTGAAAATAGCTTTTACCTGAGCCAGCTTTTCCAAAAACACAACAATTAGCATTTTCTAAAGAAAATCTATCAAACAAAATTAAGCTGTTGTTATGACGATTAATTCCGTAAAGAATCCCCTTATTAGAACTTAAGCTCGAAGAGACAAACGGAAAAGAAGTAGAAAGAGGAGCGGAATTCATAGAGTTGGTGACAAACAGTTTATCTTCTCCTAGTGGAAAAGTGGAACTTAGGCCGTCGGCTTGCTGGAAAAGAGCTACTTTTGTATTAATCATTCGAGCGTCAAGCATGGAAGTAATTTCATCTTCTGTTTCATCAACTTCTTTAAGGGATTCTCCATAGATTGTGATATATAAAGAGTATTTGAAAAATTTTTCTGTTCCCTGGATTAATTTGTCTCGCAGGGACTCAATATCATTACGCGCAGTTTCCAGCATTGGATTTCGCACTTTCCCTTTTTCCTGCTCTACAGCAATTTGAGATTCAATTTGAGTAAGCTTTTTCTTTAATTTTTTTAATAATGCTCCTGTATCTGTAGGATGAATGAACATTGAAATATCTACAGATTTAGGGAAATTAATAATCGGGCTTAACCAATTAACATTAAGATAACGCGGATAATTGACAATGAATAAAGTGCGAGCAAATTTCTTTCCTAGTTGTATGTTATTTGAAGAAATTTTAAGAGCAGAAGGAGCAATAACATTGTGCAATCCTGCTGGGCCAGTAGTTATTTGAGCTTCTTCAACATTTTCTAATTTGGAGTTATTTTTTTTATGTTTTGACAAAGGCATAAAATTTAATTGCTGGGGTTATAGAATTCGTAAAATAATCGAGTTATCTGTTTGTTATTTAAAAGAGTAGTTTTAATTCCCAAGCTTTTCAATCCCGTACTTACATGACTTACTCTTTGCATTAACTGGTCTTTGTATTGCTTGAATTTTTCTTGAGAAATTCCGGGTTCAGTTTTTTTAGACTTTATTAACGGTTGAATAACTTGCTTGATTTTGTCAGTAATTTTTTCCTGTTTAATTCCCGTAGGATTATATGAAAGGACGATATAAAAAGATTTATTCATAATATCTGTAAGCTCAACAAAGCGTTCAATAAAGTCAATATATTCCAAAGTTTGAGCGTGAAGAAGTTCGTTTTCCTGAACTTTAGCTAATTGCCGGATTTGCTCTAGATAACTGTCAATGTTTAATGCCCGGGAACTAACTAAAATTTGAATTGGAAAATCCAAAGAGTTAAGAAAACTCTGAAAACGGCCGATAATTGCTTTTTGCTCATCAGCACTTTTAAGTTCGAAATTAACACTGGAAGCAATGCTTATTGCTTTTAAGCCGCCATTTTTTAAAATAGCGATATTATCTTTAATTTCTTTAACTTCAACAAATTTTTGACTGGGAGTAACAGATTTAATATCCATAAGTAATATTTATTTGATTATAGCCCTGTTTTCCATTGAACTTCTTCGAGCTCATTTGCCTTGGGGGCCTTTTCTGCAGATTCTGATTTTTCTGGCTCTGCCTTTTTAATTATTTGAGGTATTGGTTCCTGCTCAGGTGTTTTAGGACGTTTCTTTTTCCAGGCGTAAACATTGGGCTTGGTTATAAATCCAAAAACATTAAGAATCATTTGTCCAAATGATTGGTGATTTACTCTATAAAAAGCAATTAAAACAGTGATTAAAGCAACTGGAATTGCTACTAAGATAAATACAGCTGTTTTTAAAATTTCAAAGAGGATAAAAAGGATTACTCCCCCAATAAGCAAAACAATGAATTGTTTTAAAGTAAAAGGGCCAATAACCTTATCTTTAATATCCAAATATTGTGGAACCTGAAATTGCATTATCTATTGTCTTTTTTAAATAATTATTCTTTATCTGACAAATCAATTACATTGTCCTTGCGAGTTTTTGGCTTTGGTGCTTCAGGAATAGGCCTTTTCTTTGCTTTCTCAATGTCCTCTTTCATTGTTCTTATTTCATGAGGGGGGATTTTAGCTGTTTTAGGCTTGGCCTCGGGTTCAGGTTCAGGTGCAGGTTTTTGTTTAGGTTGTGATTTTTTAACGGGCTCGGTTTTAATCTTTTCTTTTTTAGGCAAAGAAGGGTGAAGCTCTCGTTCTTTCTCATATGGAGATATTTTTTTTCTCCAGGGAGAAAAGAAATCCGGTTTTTCTTTGTTTGTTTTTGATTTTTTTTCTGGAATCTCTTTTTCTTTTTTTTGCTCTTCTTTTTCTTTCTCCTTTTTTTTAGTTATTTCCTCTAATTTCTTTTGATCCTTTTTCTTTTCTTGCCTGGCCGGAAGCTTTATTTTTTTCTTTCCCTCCTCTTCAGGCAAAGGCACTCCCAGGCCTTTAAAATATTCTTTTAAACTGACTTCGCTTACATTCAAATATGGCAATGGAGGGCTGATTTTTATGTAATCATAAAAGGTCAATAAAGAAGAAAGAAATCTTTTTTCTTTTTCATCAATATCTGCTGAGCTTTTGCTGATGAATTTAGTTCTTTCAAGGCTGCTGTTTTTTCTTGCTCCGAATTGGTTGTCATAATCATTAAGCCATTGGCTGACTGTTTTTTTATCGATTTTTTCCTGGTTTTCTTTAAGGCGGGTAATAACTTCTCTTCGGAATTGATCCCAGGTGAATACAGATTTAACTGCTAAATAATCCTTTGTTTTTTGTTCAACATCTATTCCTTTTTTAAGTGCTTTTAAATAATGGCTTTGGATTAATTGTAATAACTGTTCGTCAGTTAAATAGGGAATAGCAGTGAATTTTAATTGTGCAATAATTCTTTGATATTGCTTATATATCTCCGGAGAAGAATCAATTAAACTTCGAGTTTGCCGTTCTATTTTTTTAACCAAACTCCAAGCAGAAGACATTTGATTATGAATAGCAATGTCATTAGCGATTGCCTTAATTTTTTCCAATATCCCCGAATCGCTTAATTGCTCGGAAGTTAATTGTGCGATTTTGATAGTCATTTTTAATTAAGTTATTTAAGTTTAACCAAATTCTCCTGGTTTGTGTTTTTTTCTGGATTCTTTAAATTCTTTTTCGCTGGGCTCGGTTATGACCTTAGTTTCTGATTTACCTCCCCCTTTGCCAGTAAGAGATTTTTTAATTTCTCCAATCCATTGTTGAGCAATATTTGCCTGTCCAGGATCCTTACCCCTCACTTCATCAATTGCTTGTTGAATTTGATTTTCTCCTTCAATGAGGCGTTTTTTGTTAAACGTAGACATGTTTTCTACTACCTGCTTAACATCTTCTCTTTCTAAGTTTTGAAGGATTGTTTTAAAGGAATTAGACACTTGCACTGGCTTGCCATTACGTTCATTAAAGAAAATTCGAGGATGCATTGTTTTCCATCTTGCTTCCGGGCTAGTCTTCATTATTTTCTCTCCTCCTTTTTCCCCAAGCCTAGACTCTAAAGTCCAATTCATCATTTTTTTCTGAGGGTCATAACTTACCAAGTCACTGTATTGAGGAAGCCCAGCAGCCTTAGCAGCGTTTCCAAATCTGGCTGCAAAACTAATTGCCTCTTTTTCGTCGGAAATGGAGTTTTTAATAAATTGTTGTGCAGCTTTCGGGCTGGTCTCGTGTTTGTATTTTGCTCCCAATTCTGTATCTTCAAAGATCCCGTTCTCGTCAGCTCGAGATGCTAATTCTAGCATCCCGGCTTTAAGTTTGTCCATATTATTTGATTTTCGAGCAGCTTTTACTTGATCAACTAAAGCATCTTTGCCAAGATCCTGCTTTCTTAAATTTGACCTTTCTTTATCAACGGCAAAATCATGAGCGCGTTGCTCATAAAAAGTTTTATCTTTTCCCAAGCTTAGATATTTATTGAACCTATCCCGCCAAGCACCAATAGCAGGTTCGTAAGCTTTTCGTTCTTTTTCTTCCCTTCTTTGTTTCCAGGCCTG
>CAYVAX010000004.1:0-47952 GCA_964449235.1 uncultured Candidatus Saccharibacteria bacterium
GCGGAGAGGGAGGGATTCGAACCCTCGAGGGCGGTTAAACCCTACGTGTACTCCAAACACGCGCACTAGGCCACTATGCGACCTCTCCCTGGTTATATAATAAACAATTCGCTTGATTTTATCAACATGTATATTAATCTAAAATCTTGTTCTGGGGGTAATGTACATTGAAAAAAATATATTTACTAATTTTAACATGTTTTTTCTTTTGTTTTTTCTGTATTACAAATGTTTTTACCAAAAATTTCGATTACAAAACATGTGCTAACTTTAAGTATTTGAAAGTTATAAAATTGATAAGAACGCCTGAAGAAGCAGCATATTATCTCAAAACTCATTTAGAGTTTAAGCCTACAGAAACCTGCCGTTCATTTAAATATACTCACCAGAGAGAATATGGACAATGCATTAAATATGCTCTCGCAGCTATAGCACTATTATCCGACAATGATTACCCGGCATTAATTTTGCATCTCTATTATCGCTCTCCCAAAAGCACGCATGTATTTTTCATTTACCAGCACAAAAAACAAAAAAATGGGATATATTATCCGGAAAAACCAAAGAAAATCTATTGCCAATTTTTGAGAGTCCTAAAGAAATATGCTTGTTTCTAAATAAAATTAACTCCGACCGATCACGAATTGTAGCTTACAAGGTTCATAATCTCAGTGGATATAATTTTGTCAGCGGAGACGCAAAAGATATTTACAAACAATGGCATGCAGGCAAAAAAATATTTTTAAATAAAAATTAAGAACCTACTTCCCGCAAAGCGTAAGTAGGTTCTTTTGATTGTTGTATTGCGAATTTTAAATTTACATTCCCATTCCTCCAGGCATTCCTCCAGGCATTCCTCCAGGCATTCCTCCACCTTTTTTATCTCCTTCATCTTTATCGGGAAGATCAGCTACTGCAGTTTCTGTGGTTAAAAATACAGAAGCCATAGAAGCTGCATTTTGTAAAGCGCTTCGAGTTACTTTCAAGGGATCAACAATGCCTGCTTCTATCATATTCACTCTTGCCTTTTTTAGATTTTTAGCATCAATTTTGGAAAAATCATAACCCAGATTATCTCCTTTTTTAATATCCTGAACCATAATTGAGATATCCTTGATTCCGGCATTTTGAGCGATCTGCCTTAGAGGAGCATCTAACGCCCGTTCAACAATTTTCACCCCTATTTTTTCCTCATCTGAAAGATCTTTTTCAATAAATTCATCTATAGAGTAAACAGCTTTAACCAGGGCAGCTCCACCACCAGGAACAATCCCTTCTTCTATTGCTGCTCGAGTGGCATTCAAAGCATCTTCAATCTTCAATTTTTTGTATTTCATTTCAGTTTCAGTGGCTGCTCCTACTTTAATCACTGCTACCCCGCCGGAAAGTTTTGCCAATCTTTCTTGCAATTTTTCTTTGTCAAAATCAGAATCACTTTTTTCAATTTGAACTTTAAGTTGTTTAATTCGTTCATCAATTTCTGCCTTGTTTCCTTTCCCGCCTACAATAGTGGTATTTTCTTTGGTAGCTACAACCTTATCAGCTTCACCAAGCATATTTAATTCTGCGCTCTCTATTTTCAGTCCTGCTTCTTCAGAAATCACTTTTCCGCCAGTAACAGTAGCAATGTCTTCCAGCATTTCTTTGCGGCGATCACCAAACCCCGGAGCCTTAACCGCTAAAGCATTAAATGTCCCCCGCAATTTATTAACCACCAGGGTTGCCAACGCCTCTCCTTCTACTTCTTCTGCAATAATTACCAAATCCTTTTTACCGCCTTTATTTAACTGCTCAAGCAGAGGCAAAATATCATTGATTGCAGAAATTTTTTGATCAGTTATCAAAATGTATGGCTCTTTGTATTCTGCTTCCATTCTCTCGGTATTGGTTATCATATATGGAGAAACATATCCCTTATCAAATTGCATTCCTTCTACAAGCTCTTTATCCACTCCAAAAGTCTGAGACTCTTCAACAGTAATTACTCCGTCCTTGCCAACTTCTTCCACCACATCAGCAATTAAATCTCCCACTTCTTCATCTTGGCTGGAAAGAGCAGCTACTTGAGCTATTTCCTTTTTATCTTTAATTGTTTTTTTAATTTTGTTTAACGCTTTAATGGTTGCGTTTACCGCCTTATCTATTCCTCTTTTAATAGTTAAAGGGTTGTTGCCAGCAGTAACTGTTTTTAGCCCCTGATCAATAATTGCCTGCGCAAGAACGACAGCAGTGGTAGTTCCGTCACCGGCAACATCATTTGTTTTTTCAGCAACCTCTTTAACCAATTCTACTCCCATATTTTGAAATTTATCTTCAACTTCAATCTCTTTGGCAATAGTAACCCCGTCATTAGTTACTGTGGGAGCACCAAACCCCTGGTCTAAAACCACATTGCGGCCTTTGGGACCCAGGGTCACTCTCACTGCGTTAGCTAATTCATCAACGCCTGCCTTCAGCTCTTGACGAGCCTGCTCATCAAATTTAATTTGTTTAGCCATAGTATAGTGTGTTCCAATTTACGAATAAATACCCTAAGAAATTTGGATAAAAATTCGCAAATTTAAACAATGTATATTATTTAATTATTGCTAAAATATCTTCTTCAGAAACAACTAAATACTCTTTTTTTTCAATTTTTACTTCATCCGGACCGTATTTCTTAAACACTACCCTATCCCCGACTTTTACGCCCATTGGCGCTCGCTTGCCGCTGGTCAAAAGTCTTCCTGGTCCAACAGCAATTACCTTGCCCTGTTCTGGTTTTTCTTTATCAGCAGTTTCCGGAAGAACAATTCCGGATTTTGTTTTTTCTTCTTCAGAAATTGGTTCTAAAACTACTCGATTTGATAATGGTTTAAGAGTCATATAGTTAATAATTGGCTGTATAAAAATTAGAAATTAAGAATTAATTTCTAATTGCCATACAGCTAATTTATGCTTAGTTAATATTAGCAATCTAAACTAAATACTGCTAACCTTATTTATATTTTACTCTTCTTGAAATTTTTGTCAAGAGATGTATGTATTAAAAAAAAGAACCTGGCTTTTTTACCAAGTTCTTTATTGTTTAAATAACATTTGAGAGCGCTTTCTCGATCTGGATTGAGAATCTTTTTGCTGCTGCTTGTAACCCCTTGTCTCTAGTGAATAATACTACTTCTTTGAAATTCTGCTTATCTGCTAACAACAGACAGGTTGCTAATATTTTTGTATCTGATCTTTGAATTTTTTTTCAATTTCTGCAATTCCTTTGCGGTAAAATTCTATTTCCTCATCTCTGCCAACCAGCTTCCAATTTCCCTTTTCAGCTTGTTCTTGAGCAAAAGGATAAGCCCGTACTGCTAGCTGGTTTCTTTCTCTGAGATTGAGCTCTTTTTTTGAGAGTATTCTTTTTTTTGCCTGTCTCTTTAATTCTTCTTTTTCCTTTGGAGTTGCTGTTCGCCATTTTTCATCTTTAGTCTTGCTCTTATAGGCCATTGTAGATAATTCTACTTGTACTGCCCAGGGAATAAAGACTTCTCCTTTAATTTTTTTCAAATACTTGAGAAATCCTTTAAACTTTCCTGCCCAGTAAAGCAGAATATTGGTATCAAGAACAATCGCTCTCTTCTTCCTGAATAACACTTAAAACCTCCTTTTGAACTTGTGTCTTTTAAACAAAGATAATTTTATTCTGTTTATAAGCTCGGATAATCTTAATAATTTTCTGTTTAATAATTTCTATCTGGTTATCTATGCCTCCCTCGAATTCCCGATACAATCCAGGAATCTGAGGATGTTTTTTTTGATGTTCGTTTAAGTCTTTTTTGGAACTTTTAACCTGAATAGGAACCTCTATTTTTATCCCGTTCTTTAATGTTCCGACTATAAAATCTTTTCCCTGATCTCTGTCTTCAGAAATTTTAGCTGGCCGGAAATAGTAAATTTCTTCTTCACTCGATTTCAACGTTCCCAGCGCTTCTGCGGTTAAATCTTCTGTTGCTGATCCTCTCTGAATGCCTTGTAAATATTTTAAAGCCTTTCTTTTCTTTTCTTTAACCCCTTCGCCAAGCTTAATAAAGAAACTTGCAATATTGGAATTGGCTTGATCTTTAGGCTTATTATTCTCTGTCCAAAAAAAGAACCTTAATTCTACGGGATTTATTCTGTTAATAACTCTACATTGAATCCAAAGAGACCTCCTTGTCTCTCTGACTATTTGATACCTTTCTAGTATTCCATCGGAAACCGATTTTTCAATAAAATTTCTAATATCTGCTTTCTTTTCTTTAATTTTTTGATCAATAATCTTAGAATCAATCTTATTAACTCTACCGGCATTTTTCCTTGCTCCATGTCTAAAAGATTTTGGATTTCTAATACTGTATCTTTTCTTGCTCAATTTTGCCTCCTAATGTTGGATATATAAATTGTTAAAGACCTAAAACAGTCCTGAGTCTTTTTCATGACCCAATTCACTAACACCTAATTCTACCATAATATGATTATACTTGTCAAGGGCTTTTCTTTCTGGGGAATTGGGATGAAATTCCAGCTGGGTATTGTCTATGGTCACTCTCCCTCCCTCCTGATAAGTCAGGGGGTCTTTTTCAATCATTTTTTTCTGTAATTTCCCCAGGCATTTGTCTAACAAATTCCCCAACCAGTTATTCAAACAAAATTCTCCTGTGTTTGCAAGCGCGATTAAAAAGGAGTTTGTTTTCAGCGATTTAAATTGTTTATTTCCTGATTCTCTAATGCTTACAAACGAAGGCCAAAAAACTAAATAATCTTTAATCCATTTATTAGCTCGCTGGAAGTTATTAAATATTCCCGGATTTAATTCCAAAACTGGTATTAAGTGGGCATATGTCTGAGCATTGTACAGACTGTGAAACTTTATTCCCAAAGACTCGTTCGTGATATAGTGGTTGAGACAAATGCGATCTTTAGTTTTTTTATCATGCCTGCGCCTGCCAATTAATTGCAAAAATCCAGTAACTAAAAATCGGGTTAACCAAATCCTCCCGGATTTAGCCACAATCAAAACATCGATATCGCTTTTTTCTCGAGTATTATTTAATGTCATAGAGCCGCTGACCATAACCATGCGTACATAAGGAATAATTTGCAGCCAGCGAATAATTTTTTTAGCTTTTTTCCATTTTTGGTCAGCGATTTTTTGACGATTAATGCGAATTCGAACAATCTCTTTTCTTTTTTTAAGGAAATAGAAGCCGTTTTCTTCTTGTATAAATTTCATCAATTCTCTGGTTTCTAAATTTTTTCTAACATTAATCAAGCTGATTTTACTAAATCTATCCAATTCTACCGAACGAGTGCTCAAATATTTTTTTGAAGGCTGGGAATAGAAGCTGGCAATATGAAACGGATTTATCAAATATTTAAAGATTTCAAAGGAAGTTAATGGATAATTAAATGTATCATAATATGCGATTGTAGCTAATATTGCTTTTTGTAATAAATTCATATTTCCAGAATATTATGTTTGCAAATTTTAGCATAAAGTTTACTGCTTGGTCGCGGTTTTCTCTGTAGATCATCTTCGTAATCAACTTCTATTAATCCGAACCGGGGTTCAAATCCAGTTTTCCCCCTCCCCCATTCATAATTATCAATTAATGACCAGTAAAAGTATCCGCGAATATCTATTCCTTCCTTTATTGCTTTATGAACCCATTTCAAATGATTTTTTATGAACTCGGCTCGATATTTATCGTCAGCATCAGCTAGTCCGTTTTCGGTAATATATATGGGTTTTTTCCATTTTTTTAAATGCTTTAAAATCTTGTAAATCCCTTGGGGATATATTTCCCAGCCCATATCGGATACTTGCTTATTCAAATTCTTTTTAAATGGAGGATACCAAACAATTCGATCGTGGTGATAATAGCTGAATCCAACAAAGTCAATATGGTTTTTGATTCTTGAATAAAAATAGTCGTTGGTAAAAAAACAAGCCAGCTTACTGAACACTATCTCTACTGGGCACCATTTACGAGCAGGTTCAAAATAGTTTACCATTTGGCTGATACTCGCTTGAGCATTGGGATTTATTTTATGAATTGCAGTATAAACTTTCTTGTGGGCTTTTACAAGATTAAAAAGCCCTTTGATGTATTTATTAATGGCAAACTTTTTAAATGGCGGAAAATCACCTACCAGATATCCATAATTTAAAGGTATCAAGGGTTCATTCAGAACAATCCAAAATCTAACTGAATCGCTATATTCATTCACTATTTTCTTGGCATAGCGTTCAAAATATTCTGGAAATTTTTTATTAACCAACCCTCCTTTTTTAGCCAACCAATCAGGCAGTGTCCAGTGCCAAATAGTAATAAATGGCTCTAATCCCCTATCTTTTAACGCTTTAATCACGTTTCGGTAATGTTCAATTTCTTTTTGGTCGAATTTTCCTTGCCTGGGTTCAATCCGTGCCCATTCAATTGAAAACCGATGAGCATTATTATTCATTCCCCTGGCAAAATCAAAGTCCTGTTGATAGCGATTGTAGTGGTCGCAGGCAATTCCAGCATCATATTTTCCACCCTCTACAGACCAGTCATTCTTAATCCCCCCTTCTATTTGATAAGCAGAAGTGGCTGTACCCCAATAAAAATTTTCTGGAAATTTTAATTTCATAAAATTAAATTTAAATTTGTTCCACATTTGCTACATTTTCCCTTGTCGTCAAACCTTTCTAAAGAATATCCCGTGCGATCGATCATTTTTGCACCGCATTTTGGACAACAGGTATCTTCATAGCTGTCTCCGGGAATATTTCCGCTGTAAACATATTTTAACCCTGCTTTTTTGCCAAGCTCTACTGCTTTACGAATTATATCCACTCCTGTTGGCGGTAAATTTATCATTTTATAGGCAGGAAAAAAACGAGAGATATGCCAGGGAGTTTCTGAGCCCAGCTCTTTATTTATGAATTTAGCGATCTTCTTTATTTCTTCAGAAGAATCATTTTTGCCGGGAATTAAAAGTGTGGTCACTTCCAGCCAGATTCCTCTCTTTTTTATATCTTTCAAGTTATCTAATACCGGCTTTAATCTTGCGCCACAAACTTCAAGATAAAATTGTTCACTAAAGCTCTTTAAATCAACATTGATTGCGTCCAGATATGGACTAATTTCATCCAGGGCCTGCTTGCTCATATATCCGTTGGAAATCCAAACATTTTTTAATTTCTTTTTTTTAGCCAGCTTCATTGTGTCCAGAGCATATTCAATGAAAATTGTGGGCTCGGTGTAGGTATAAGCAATGCTTGCGCAATTACTATCCAAAGCTTTTTTAACCACTTGTTCCGGCATTAAGTCTTCTCCGATAATATTCGGATTTTGCGAAATATCCGCATTTTGACAATGCAGGCATTTGAAATTGCAGCCCACAGTTGCAATCGAAAAACTCTTAGTTCCAGGCATAAAATGAAAGAATGGTTTTTTCTCAACAGGATCAATTCCAACAGCAATCGCTTTTCCGTAAACAAGGGAGTATAGAGTTCCATTTTCGTTTTTCTTTACCCCGCAAATACCAACACCGCTAGGTTGGATAATACAATGATGATTACAGATATTACATCTTACTTTCTTATGTTTAATTTTTTTCCACAAAATTGCTTCTTTTTTCATTAAGCTAATATGAATTATTTATATTATTTCAGATTTATTCAGATGTTTGTATTTAATAATACTTATTCCTCCAATAAAAAAAGCAGCTATACCAGTAATTCCAACAAATAAGGCTGGGATTGCCAGCAAGGGATTGCTAAAAAATCCCTGACCGCCTGTTTGCCCTAATTCTGTAAATAAATAAAAAACTGCCAACCATAAGAAAAAGTCTACAAGAAATATTAATGACCATTTTCCAAAACGATCTTTTGCAATTTTGTACATAATAGTTTTTTAAGTGTTCTCTAAGAGAAACTGTTAAGGCTTTCCTTTTATAACTTTTCTTGCTTTTTTAGATTTACAAATAATTTTTCTTGCTGACTTTTTAGCCGGTCGTACAGGTTTATTTTTAAATCCAATTTTTTCTTTAATTTTTTCCAGCAATTTATATACATGAGAATGGCAATAATCTCCGAAAATAACTAAATCTATTTTTTTGCTTGCAGAGCTAGGAAATGCATCCTTAATTCGGTTTTTCAAATATTCCGGACATGCAATATATATGCTATCTATTTTTCTTCTTTTTAAGATGGTTTTTAATTTTTCCTGTAAGCGTTTAATTAATTCAATTCTAAGTTTTTCCTTTTTAGGCTCGTAAACGGAACCTGTTTTATACTTCCCTGCCCCTCCTTTAGTCACAAAATGTCCTTCACGGTCAGAATATTTAGGCTTGGTAAATTTAAAATAGGTTAATTTTTCAATTATTCCCTTGTAAGCAAGATAAAATTTACCCTCTTGCTTGCCAGTAATCACAATTAGGGTTCTTTTATTTTTAAATTGTGGTAATTTTTTAGATATTTTCATTATTCGCTGTTATTAATTTAATTGTAGCAAATTTAGAATTTTTACACAAAAATTGGCTTTTTATAATCAAAAAGCCAAATAAATTTAATGTTACTGTTCATAATTTTTAATCTCGAACATAGACTTTGCCCTGAATAATTTTATAAGCAGGTTTACCACGGATCATCGCTTCTCTGGCAAACTTTTCTCTGCAATTAGGGCATTTTAAGTCCCTGTTGGTATAATCCTCCTTTATTCTGCTGCAATAACACTTTAACAAGTGCCCTGATCCGCTTTTGTGATATTTATACAGCAAGGTATCGCATTTCTGACAATAGACTTTTATTGTTCTAGACTTTCTACTCATTATTTGATTTCAATAATTTTTTGTTTTGACTTATGACCGGAAATAATTTTAACTCTGGAAGGAGAAGCCTTAAAATATTCAGCCAGAATATTAATAATTGCCTGGTTGGCTTTTCCGTTTACTGGAGGCTGTTTAACAAAAACATCAAAATGATTTTTGTCAATTTTTTTTACCTTTTCAACTTTTGCGTTTGGTTTTGCTCTTACAAATACCTTCATGTACAGCTATTAATTTATTGTCTGCAATTTTTTAACTGCTTCTGTGGAGGTTAAAATCACGATTCCTCTAAACTCCCCTATCTTCAAAAGGTGCTGATCATTGGAAACAATCATTTTCGCTCCTCCCTTTAAAGCGCAACTTAAAAATTTATTATCTTCAGAATCTTCCTTAACTACATCTAATTTCGGAGGATTATTAATCTTGTTTTCCTTTTTAAAAATATTTTTTAAAATTTCATGATTGCCCATTTTCGATTTTACTGCTTGTTTAATATTTCCTAAAATTGACCGGGCCTCACTTCTAATTGGTTTTGTCCAAAGTAATCTTACTCTCCCCTTTTCCGCCATTTCTAAAATCTTAAAAGAACTGCTTTTTTTGTTAAAAAATGCAGCTACTAATAAATTAGTATCAACAACTATTTTAGGATCTTTAATTTGTCCCCCTTTTTTATTTCCCATGATCACTATTTTGGGAATATTTTTTAGCGCGATAGGCTTTATATGCTCTTTCACAAGAAGCTTTACTCTTATACATGCACTTGCTTGAGCCTAAACGCCATTTTCCGTTTTTACATTTTATACAAGGCATAGTACTAACTTCCCATGATTGCAATCGCCACTATTGCGATGATAATAAAGGCTAAACAATAAAGCAAGGTGTAACTTAAAATTAATAAATGACATGATTTTCAAAGAAGACAGTCACAGGGCTTATTTGTTAAGATTTGTTTTTGCTTCTTTGGATTATCAATATAAGTATTTTGAATTTTTTTTCCGCTAATATTTTTTCTATCTATTGGAGAATTATGATTGTACCCCCTTCTTTCCATCTCGGCCGCTAATTTCTCATGGCGCAAATATAACGCCTTCAATCTTCCTCTCCAACGCATTGTTTCCGGATGTTTGCTAAATCCTTTTTTGTCGTTCACAATAATCGACCACAGCGCATGTAATTCTCCGTGCTCAGCAATTAAATGTTTCCGGCATAATTTTTTTGGAGAGATATCCCAAATTCGCATTATTAATAAGGTAAATTCAAAATCCAAATACTAAAATTCAGAATACTGGCAAAGCTAACCCAGAGAATATACGGGATCAACAGCCAGCCAGCAAGTTTTGAGATTTTGAAAAATCTAATAATCGTTAATAAGATTAAAACCCAGAGAATAACAATTATTATTAGCCCTAAAACCGGAGATTGAATGCCAAAAAAAGCAATAGACCAAAAAGCATTAAAAACAAGCTGGGCAATAAACAGAATTAAACCTTTTTTATCCTTTTTGTTCAAGATTAAAAACAGCGCGATCGCCATTAAAAAATACAAGCAAATCCAGACCGGAGCAAATAGCCATCCTGGTGGAGTAAAACCAGGCTTATTAAGGGTTTGATACCAAGTAGAAACCGATTTGGCAGTAAAAAATGATCCGATTACTCCTGCCAGCTGACAGATAATAATAGATAATAATAATTTTCCTATATTTTTCATGATTTATTTAACTTTAATTTTATAAATTCATAATATCATCTTCAATAAAAAAGCGCCATTGTTTTTTGACGCTTGAATAGTTTTGGTCTATACGTATAATCCGCAGAAATCAGCGCTCGGGAAGAATTTTTCTTTTTCGGGCTTGTTTATTAAACTCTTTTACTCCTCTTTTCTCTCCTAAAGAAAGATGCAGGCATTCGTGCCTTAGAAGCTCTCTGAGAACTTCTTGATCTGCCAATAATCTGCTTTTAATTGATTTATTCAAATAAATCACAGGTTCGTATACTTCCCAAGCTGGAAAATATACAACCCAAGCCGATGTTTGCTTAAAATTATATTTCTTTTTAATCCCTAATACCTTTAACAATCGCGTTAAAAAGGACGACTTTTCAGTAGGGATTTCCCATTTAATTGTTATTCGGCCATATTTTTGTTTTACATTTTGAAATTCTGTATTCAATAACTCGTCCAAAATTCTTTGCGGACTCATTTTGCTCCTCCTGTAAATTGTTAAAAAGCTTTGAAGGTATAAGTTAGCATATTTTTTATTGTTTAAAGAACCTTCATTTTCTTAAACCCATATTCCCATACCGGCTCTAAGTTCAACCTCTTAATTTCGTCTGCAGGATACCACCCAATAGACTTTGAAGCCTCGGGATTATTTTCCGCTGTTCCTTCAACTTCACAATCATAAACATACCAGTAATGTGATCAAATTCCCGCTCTGCACAAATTCCATTCCACCTCTTCTTTAAATAATAAAGAATGATTTTTAAGTTTTAAACTGCTTTCCTTGCTTACTTTACGTAAAAGAGCCTGTTCAGGAGTTTCATCTTGATTAATATGACCAGCAATTCCTGCAAATCCCAATGGAGAATCAATGCGGTCAATTAAAAGATATTTATTACCTTTTTTGATTACCGCTCCTACTGTATAATGCATCTTATCTTTGTTTTTACTTTCCCCTATTTTAGGAACTCCCATATTATTTTCTCCGTAAATTTATTACGAATTCATTTCTTTAATTAATATTCTTTATACAATAGCATTTTAAATAATTTCAGTCAATAAAGGTTGTAAAATTCCACAACTTATAGTATATTATACTTATTGCCGGGTCGTCTAACGGTAGGACGCCAGGTTTTGGTCCTGAAAATCGGGGTTCGAATCCCTGCCCGGCAGCCTTTATGTGATAGTGACCGAGACGGGTAAAAAATCGCCATTTTGGCGATTTTTTTATATAATGAGGATATAGATGTTACCATCCTTGCCAAGAGGTTGGTTTTTTAGTAACATAGAAGAGTGCCTTGGTTAATTAGATTAATTGTTGGATGGGCAGCCGTAGTATTAACTGCGATACAGTTCATCCCTCAAGTAATTAAATCTTTAAAAACAAGAAAACTAAGAGACGTTTCTCTTGGAACTTTTTTGTTAATTATTGTTACGGCTTTTACTTGGTTAATATATGGCATTTATGAATCTGATATTGTTATTATTGCAGCTAATGCCTTAGTTTTGCTATCTGCCCTAATAATTACAACACTAAAACTTAAATATAAACACTAAAAAAGATCTGAATATAGTCCAATCCTCGCAGCCGACCGAGACGGGTTAATTAAACACTCGGAAAAACCCTTGGCTTACCCTCAAAACAGGGGTTCCAGACCGAGTTAGCCAGCCTTTATATAATAGTAACTAGAGAGAGCAAACTTGACTTCTAACAGGCATAAGATACAATTAAAGACGCGGAGATAAAAGGTCGATATAATAAAATAAATAATCTCTATCATTATTATGTTTATTTCTAAAAAACTTTTCTACCTTTCCTTTGCAATTTTTGCAGGGATAGGACTATTAGCGGGATTAATTATAAGCGGATCTTTTGGAGAGTCAGCAAGGGCAGAAAATTCTTGCACAGTTGATGAAGAGATTCTTACTGAGCTCTATGAATCAATATTTCACAGACCTATAGATGCTAATGCACAAGCCCATATTGGTCAAGACATTAATACTTTGCTCGACAGCATTCAAGCGTCAGAGGAGCATACCCAATACACTGGACTATTTAAGGCCATGAAAGCACTTGAAGAAGCTAAAAGACTTCCAGGAGAATTAGCAGAAGAAGAGGAGGAGCAGTATAAGGATATTATAAATTCAGCTCTTTCTACTGTGGATTCATGGGCTGACACTCTTCCCGAACAAGCAGAAGAAGATGCAGTTATTGGGCCAGAACAAGCCAGAAATGCTATCCAGAATGCTTATCAAAACATGAATGCTACTGCTCAACAAAATGCAAAGTTTGGACTATTTAATGCTTTGGAACAAATTGGCTCCCCTTCTGAGCTTTCTCTTCCAAATTTTAATCCCGGAAATGCTGCTGGAGCTGGATCAGGAAATTAAAAGTAGAGTTATCTTAAATATAAAAAAACAAGGCCCTTTAGCTTAAAAGGGCTTTGTTTGTTAAGTTGACTCTTTGCCGGAGTAGCCAGCCACTATGGGCTAGTGACCGAGAGGGGTCAATACCAAAAACTGCGGAGATGATTTGTACCCCAAAAAGTGGACATTTTGGGTCCACTTTTTGGGGTACAAATCAATAAACGCTGAAGTTTTTTACATATAATATTGACCAAGCACCTCTTATTTGCTACATTTAATTGTTAATATAGAACTTTGACAAAGGAGGAATATTATGAATTTGCCAACCAGTATTTTAGGCTGGATTGCTTTGGTTTCTTCTCTTCCGCTTGTAGCCGGAAATGCCCACCAAGTTTACAAAATTATCAAACGCAAAAAAGCTAAAGATCTTTCCCTGGCAATGTGCACTTCCTTGGTCTTTGCTTCTCTGGCCTGGCTAATTTATGGTTTAGAGCAAGGAGACTTTTTTCTCGTCGTTGCTTATGCGCTTAATTTATTAATAGCAACCCCTTTATTAATATTCACTTTTAAATACAGAAAGGATTAAATGAAATGAAAAAAATCTTGATCTTTTGCTTAACGATCATGATATTCAGTTCTCCGCTTTTTGCAGAAAAAACAAAATTAAAACCTTCCTTATTCATAAACGCAACCATGACCGGCTTATATCACCGAGAAGATGGTCCGGGACTAAATTTATTAGGATTTGACATTGCTTTGTTGAAATACAAAAATATTCGTTTTTTAGATTTTGGTGCAGGAATTGCTGTCTTCTGGAAAAATAAAACTAAATGGGTTAAGTATGGATATCCCTATTGGACAATGACCGAAGACGGGAAATTGAAAACTGATTTTTATGTAATCAAAGAAGGATATTATCACTATCAACAGGCGTATTTGGATTTTTACTTCAAATTCTCGCCAATAAAAATTCCTATGAATATAACTGAAAGGATGAAGAATAAAGTTTTTCTGGATTTAGCGATTTTTTCCCAAAATTTCAAAAGGATAGATGGGGTTATGATCGGACTTTCCTTTTCATTTGATATTTTCCAATCAAAAAACAAGCATAATAGGAAATTAAAATGAGAAAATTCCTCTGTTACGCTTGCGGATATAAATGGGAAACTCCTAATTTTCCCCATAAAAAACAATGTCCTAGATGCAAAAGCAGGAACATTCACAGAATTCCAAAAAATAACTAAAATTACAAAGAGGCTGACTTTCAGCCTCTTTTTTACATTTTTAATTTTATTACTTCTACTACTGCCAATTCCAAAGGAATTTGAGGCAAAGAAGCATATCTTACTTCCCTGCCCGCATCTATAAACACCTCGATTATTCTGGATAAATCATTTAAAGAAAACCTATCAGCTTGTTTTTCAACCACTTTTAATTGTTCCCTGGTTAATTCTTCACTAATTAAAGAAGAAAGACTTTTATCGATTTTAATAAATAAAAGTTTACGCAAATATTTTACCAGAGAATTAACAAATTGCCGTAAATCGTGTCCTTTTTCAACTAAACCATTTATAAAACTCAGTGCCTGGGAAGCATCTTTTTTAAGAATAATATCTACAAATTTCATTGCCAAACTAATATCCACAATCCCTAGCACTTGCTTAACTTCATCTAAGGTAATCTGTTTGTTTGAGCCGGCATAAGTAATTACCTGCCCAAGCATGCTTTCCGCATCCCGCATAGAACCATCGGCATTAATTGCAATCAATTGCAAACTTCCTTTTTCTGCTTTTATCCCTTCCTGCTTGATTATTTTACCAAGACGTTCAACAATTTCTTTTAAATTCAATTTTTTAAAATCAAATCGCTGGGTTCGAGAAAGAATTGTAGGTAAAACTTTATAAACTTCAGTGGTAGCAAGGATAAAAATAGCATGAGCTGGCGGTTCTTCTAATGTTTTTAGCAGGGCATTAAATGCGTGAGTAGTAAGCATGTGAACCTCATCGATAATAAAAACTTTGTATTTGTTTCTAGCAGGACTGAATCTTATTCCATCCCGAAGTTCTCGAATCTCTTCGATGCCGCGATTGGAAGCAGCATCTATTTCTACTAAATCTAGGGTTTGCCCCTGATTAAATTCCCTGCAAGGAGAACATTTGCCACAAGGCTCATAATCTTTACCGTCCTCGCAATTAACTGCTTTTGCTAACAAGCGGGCAATAGTTGTTTTCCCGGTACCTCGGGGACCGGCGAATAAATAAGCATGAGAAATTTTCCCAGAAGAAATAGCGCTGGTTACAGTTTGAACAATATGCTGTTGTCCGACAACATCAGAAAATTTCTGAGGTCGATATTTGCGATACAAAACCAAAGCCATAAAATTATTTTTTAAACACTATGAATTTATAACCAAGGAAATTCCAAATCATAGAAATTGCTACCGCCGCAGCTGCTCCAATATTTGCCCAAAGAGTTGGAGAAATTGTAGCAGGAAATGAAATGTAATTCACAATCAAGCTTGCAATCCCAACATTAATACCCAGCCCAATCAAGCTAACCACTACAAACTGAATAAACTCTCCTCCAACCTGTTCAGTTTTTTTACGTTTGAATGTCCAAAGCTTGTTCCAGGCATAGCTGTGAATTACTGCAACTGTAAATGAAACTCCCTTGAAGATAGAATACCAAACACCACCAACAATTCCAAAAAGTAAAAGCAGTAAATTTAATATTCCAAAATCTACTGCTGTATTGGCAAATCCTACAGAAGCAAATTTACCAAATTGAAATATTGCTGAAAACTTTTTTCCGATTATGCTGGTTATAAACAGAGCAATCAGAGCTAATAGAGGAACAATAACCAATAAGCCCCAATAAGGATCTTTAAAATATCCTAAATTTTTAATAGTGAAAATAGCAAATATTGCTACGATTTCACCTAAAACTAAAATAGAAATTGTATCTGAACGTTTAAACATAAATTTATTCTTTTTAATTATTATCTTCTAAGGGGCTTTCCCCTTTAGTAATCGCTTCTACCTCCCCTGGAACACCAAGCTTTCTTTTGATAAGCCAAAAGATAAGTTTGATTATTAAGTATAAAACAACAAAGTCCAATAATACCCACTTATTAATATCTAAAAGCCCCTGCCCCCAGAGAACAGAAACTGTGGAAAGAAAATAAATAGTAGTCGGTCCCCCCAACCACAGACCAAAGGTTTGAGAAAGTTTATGAGTAAAAGCAGCATAGATTATAAACATTCCGTAAATAAAAAGCAGTCCTAAAATTATTGTTCTTAAAGGAAAATCTTCAACCCCAGATCCTTCTAAGAATAAAACTCTAAAAGAGGCAATATTTACCCAGGAAAAGGAAATACCATTTGCTAATATACTATTCCATCCTATTTTTTCTTTTTTATACTGCCCCAAATAAATCTCCATTCCTATCCATAAAATAAAAATTGGCGCTAGAAACCACCATACGCTCAAATCTTGCACTAAGGCTTTGCCAATTAGTTGAAATCCGAGGAAAATTTGACTCATAAACTATTTGTTTTTGATTTTTAAATTTAAAAAATACCGTCTTTTCCTGCGCAATTCAAACATTCTTTCATCCCGAAGCTTCTTTCTTGGTTTTTTCTCGGTATCATTTTTTCTAATCAAGAGCTGTTGATAAATTTGACGATCTAAGTATTCTAATATTTTTTTATAATTACCCTTTTCAAGCTCTCTGCTTACATCTTCCAAGTTTTTACCAGATTGATTAGCAATATGTTCTAAAACATTTAAAATTTCATTCGGAGATAAATTTTCATTTAATTCCGCCTTTCTTTTTTTATGCAATTCTCCAGCTAAAAAGTCAGCTAACTTCCTTAAACGATCCTTTTGTTGTTGATATTCTGGAGATTTAATATCGTCTTCTCTGTTTTTAAAAGTATGCGAGCCATACTCTTTGTGATTAATCAAATCATAACTGTTAGTTTCTTGCTCTGCTCCTCCGCCCCCTAATATTTCTTCAATATAACATGAGCAAGGCTCATAATCCCCTTGCTCAAATTTATCCAGCAATCCTGGGATTTTCTCTTTTTTTTCTTTTCCCTTTATGGTTTCGCATTTCTCATAACCATTTACTTCCTTCCATCTTTCAATAAGCTTGAAATGAAGCAGAGAATCAGTAATCTTTTCGCGGCTTTTTTCTGAATATGCTTTTGCTTCATTTTCAAAATACTCTTTAACATTTTCAAGAGTTAATTCTTTTTCCTTATCTATTATTGGTTTTTCTTTGTTCATGCTAAGCATTATTTAAATTTCTTTTTTAATTTTTTCAATCTTTTCTTGTCTTTTTCTAAGTTCTTTTCCTTTTTCTCTAATTTCGACCTGTCTATAACCTCGGCTTGTTTAATTTTTTTAGAAATATTTTTTAATTTCTTGTTTACAACCTTAAGTTGTTCATTAATTGCGTCTTCAGTAACTTCATTCACAATTTCCTTTCCAAATTTATCAACAATTAAATCCCAAAGATGTTTCCATTTTTTCTTTATCTCTGCCATTATTTTTGATTTTTTGCGATCTTTTTCTCTTTTTTTAATTACTTTTTCAACTTCTCTATAGGTTAGTTCACCTTCCATTTCTATTGTTTTGTTGTAAGCAGCTCTCCATTGTTTTTTCTTGTTCTCATACTCTAACTTATCTACTTCTCCCCTTTTCACCTTTCCCCTGGTTTTTGTCATCTCTGTAAACAAATTGTCAGTTTTTCGAATATGTTCCAAATAACTTTTAGCATCAGCTTGCTTTTCCGGTTTAGCTTTCTCTGTGTTGACTTTTTCTTTTTTAGCTTCTTTTCTCAGTCCCTTTAATTCTTTTTTTAAATTTTTCCTTCGAAATTTATACGCCAAACCAAATAAACTCTCTACTCGAGGACTATAGTAAATATTATAGTCTATTTCCACTTCTTCCAACTCTTTTTGTTTTTGTTCTATTCGTTCGTCTAAGGTTGAAAGTTTCTTTTCAGCCGTAGGCTGACCCTTTTCTTTCTTTGCTTCCTGTTTTAGCTTCTCTTCTGGCTTCTCTAATATTAATTGATCGACAGGAATACCAGTTTCCGAACCCTTAAAAAATGCAAATTTTTGCCCTTTGTATTCTTCCATTCTAGTAATTTTTTTAGGCTCCTTCCATTGGGCTTCGCCCCCACTCTCCCATATCACTTCATCGCCTACAGTAGGTTCTCTTCTTTCTTCTGCTTTTTCCTCTGCCTTGTCAGGTTCTTTTTTTTCTGTTTTTGGCTTTTGCCTGGATTCCTTGATCCATTTTTCAACGCTGTTTCCAAATCTGCGATCAGCAACTATTTTACCATTTTTATCTTCAAGTTCTTTTGTAATAATCTTTAAATATTTAGCAGGTGTTTCAAATAGCTCTTTTTTAAGCTGATATTCGTCTCTTTCCTTAATATATTGAGCATTTTCCTGCCATTCTTTTAAGTCTGATTTTAAACCCTCCTCAATCATTTCTTCGTTAAAATAGTTTCCGACATTTTCTTTATTGGCTATAAAGGTGGCATTCTTGTCTATTATCAGTGGCATCTGTTCTTGCTGCTTGCTAGTGGGCTTACAAGCATGCTTTTCTTGTTCAAAAATAGTGCCACCACATTTAGGGCACTTTTTCAAAAGTTCAACCCGAACAAATGGTCCTCCGATTCTCCTCAACCAATCTTCAA
Source organism: uncultured Candidatus Saccharibacteria bacterium (assembly GCA_964449235.1). Lineage (GTDB taxonomy): Bacteria > Patescibacteriota > Minisyncoccia > RBG-13-40-8-A > JAUWHN01 > CAYVAX01. Next base: position 18,623 of record CAYVAX010000004.1, read on the forward strand.
AAGCCTCTCCCCTCAAGGGTTCGGGGTTGTGTTCTAATTCCAGTTCATGTTCTGGTTGTTTTTGAACCTCTTTGGATTGTTTTTTTGTTTTTGGCTTTTCCATTACTTCCATATTTGTATCCTCTATTAATTAACACTTAATTATACCATATTCTTTATAAATAATCAAATTAGCGATTGGGTTCTTCAGGCAGAAAATGCTTTCCTTCTTCCTTCTCTTTGGTAATTTTAGATCGTTCCATAATCTCTTTTTCCACTAATTCCCGGTCTCTGCCGTATTTAGTGCGAGAAAGTTCTTTGGCCATTTTAACAATTTTAGTATCTCCTTTTTCGGGCGGGAAAGTTTCCATGTTGAACGGCCGGCTGGTGTGACCATCAATTAACAGTTTTACATACGTATTAAAATTATCAATATTAATTAAATCCTGCTGAGAAAAGACTGGCTCATATTGTTTGACTATAAATTCTGCATCTTCAGCTCCAATTCGGAATGAGCTCATTGATCCCACATTTCCAAATACAGCATTTTTAATTTTATCTTCTAATTGTCCAATAAATTGATGGGCAATAGTTAAACATAATTTGTACTTTCTAGCCTCAGCCAGAATTGTAGAAATACTCTCGGTGGTAAAATTTTGAAATTCGTCCATATGTAAATGGAAGTCTGTTCTTTTGTCTTCGGGGATATCTATTCGAGAGAGAGCAGACATTAATAGTTTTCCAGTAATAATCAGGCCTAATAAGGAACTATTGGGAGCACCTAACTTTCCTTTAGTCAAATTTACTAAAAGTATCTTTCTCTCATCCATTACTTTTCTAAAATCAAATGAGCTTTTTTGCTGACAAATAATTGGCCGCATAATATCATTGGACAAGAACATATTCATTTTACTGGTGATATATGGAACCATATTCGCCAATGCTGCTTCCCCGCCTGCTTTTTCAGCCTCTTTCTCCCAAAAATCTTTAACTGTAATATCCTTGCATTTCTCCAGCTTATACCTCCTAAATTCAGCATCCGCTAAAACTTTAGGAACTTCTAATAAGGTTGAACCTGAACTAGGGTCATCCATAATTAACAACATTGCGTTTCTGGCATATTGCTCAAATATTGGACCACCGGTTGTTTTTAAATCATAAAGTTTATCAAAAATATTAATCATTTCATTAACTGCAAAACTTTTCTGTTCGGGGCGCTCAGGATCATATTCCAGCATATTTAAACCTAATGGTCTTTCTAAGTCTGGAGGGTTGAGATAAATAACATCTTCTACTCTTTTTTTGGGAACAAATTCTAAAACTTTTTCCACTAAGTCTCCATGAGGATCCAGTACTGCTACTCCTTCGCCAGACTCTATATCCTGCCTGATCATATTCTGTAAAAATACAGACTTACCAGTACCAGTTTGTCCGATGATATAGAAGTGGCGGCGGCGATCATCCTTTTTAATTCTTACTGTTCGTTCTTCTCCCCGGTAAATATTTTTTCCTAAAATCAATCCCTCTTCTGGTAAATTTGCAGGTGCAGGTGCAGGTTTGGCTTTTAACCATTTTATGCGTGGAGTTTCTAAGCTGGAAAGTGGAAAATGAAAAATGCTGGTTAATTCTTCGCTATTCAAAATTATTTTTTTCTTTTCGTCAAATAATCTAAATGAGAAGTTGTAAATAAGTTTTTTTAAATTCTTTTTTCTTTTAGAATGGAACTTGAACGAATTTAAAGACGGAGAATCAAATTGATCAAAGCTTCCTTTAATATGGGAAAGCAATTGCTTACTTCTCTCTTCTGTTTCTGCAGAAGTTAAAAATCGAACATTAACCTCAAACCCCGGCTTGGAAGCTTTTTCTTTTAAGGCCTTGATTGTTTCTTCATCTACAGGTGAAACTGTTTTTGGTTTTTCAGTTTCTTTTTTCTTATCACTAGAAGGTTCTAGCAGTTCTCTTGTCTGAGATAATTTAGATTGCTTGCCCAGTGCGGCACCAAAGGTTTCTCCTCCTGCCATTGATTTTGCAGTTTTAATTCCAAGCTGATTCCACCCCTTTTTTGCTGGCCTTAAAATTATCTGTATGGCACCTCCTTCGCGATCCCCAACTATTTTGCTTAAAGCATTAGTTATTGTTCCCAGAGGATCTGCTTCTAATTTCTGATAAGTTCTAATAGGTAAAATATTGTTTTTGGACAAGCCCAAAGACCCGCCAGAAGAAACTGTTCTGGGACCAAAAATATTATAATCCTCAATTAATTCCACAGAAGCATCAGGATAAAAACCATGAATTTGTTTTTCAATAAAATCTTCAAATCCGCAAGGAACAGCTACGTAAAAATAAATCTCCTCTCCTGTGTGCGGAACTGCTAATTCAAACACTATATGCAAAGGGCCGTAACGAAGTTTTTGCCACCAGGTTTGAGTTTTAATTTGAGACAAGCTAGATAAAAATTGTTCAGCAACTGCGATTTTTTCTTTTTGTGGTTTTTGAGAATTTTTTTGTTCGTCTTTTCCTCCTTCCCGGGGAACTTTAACCAAAAAAAGCTTCATATTTAAAGCTCGAACAATCCTCCCCTTTAAAAACTTATTTTGAACAATAATTAATACAAAAACCACAGCTATTGCTGCGCTGATAATATAGATTATGGGTAAAATGAATTGATTTAAATCCATTTTTATAACTGCTTTAATTTACCTTGTTCTATAAGATAGTTATATAGCTCATCGACCAAGGAGTCATGAAACTCGTCAAGGATATAAGCGTCGTCTAGTTTTCTAGCTACTTCTGCAGCATGAATCACTCCTTTTTCAAATGCCAAATCAGTTAACAATTGAATTTGCCTTTCTTTTTTCTCTTCCTTTATCTGTTTGGCCTTTTTAGTTAAAACTTTCTTTGGCGGAAGAGTTGTCTTTTGAGCTTTTCCTTCAGGAGATTGAATATGTTCTGTTTTTTCTTTAATAAATTCTTTAAGAATCTCCCGCTCAGGTCGAGTTTCTTTTTTCTTGCCAAGTTCCTGCCTCTTCTTTGCCAATTTTTGCTCTAACTCGTTGATTTCTTTATGAATTTTAGGCCTTTCTTTTGGTTTCATAACCATGTCTCCTTTAATATATCATAATTTAAAAACATACACAATAACCATAGAACTAAAACTATAAGTATGGTAAGCTAAATATAGAATGAAAAAATATCAACTAATCTTATTTATTATTCTAATCTTGGTTATTGCCAGCTTCTTTAGGCTTTGGCACTTAAACTCTGTCCCGCCAGGCGTTTATCCTGACGAAGCAATTAATGGCAATAATGCTATTCAGGCCTTAACCGCAAAAAATTACAAGTTATTTTATCCAGAAAATAACGGACGAGAAGGATTATTTATCAACTTAATTGCTGTTTGTTTTGGTTTTGTCGGTATTCATATTTGGAGCCTTAAGCTGATTAGCGCTTTAGCAGGAATCTTAACTGTATTAGGATTGTATTTATTAGCCAAGGAACTGTTTAAATCTTCAATTATCGGCCTACTATCTTCTTTTTTTCTAGCAATCAGTTTCTGGCATATTAATTTTTCTAGAATTGCTTTTCGGGCAATTTTAGTTCCTCTACTTCTGGTTTGGTCTTTTTACTTGCTGTATAAGGGGATGAACGCCATTAAGAATAAAGATGTAATTGCAATTATTTGCCTGTTTCTTTCAGGTATATTTTTCGGTCTTGGCTTCCACACCTATATTGCTTTTCGAATGGCTGTACTCCTTTTAATAGTTCCCTTAGTTGCTATTGTTATAAGATTTGTTCGCGAGTATAAGATTGATCGTCGTCCCTGGTTTGTCTATTTTAAAAAAAGATTTTGGCAATATGATTTGTGGATAATTGCAGTACTAATCGCTGCCTTGCCAATGGGTATCTATTTCTTGAATAACCCTGGAGATTTTATGGGTCGAGCAGGTGGAGTTTCGATATTTACTCAAGAACACCCATTTGAAGCTTTGATCTCCAGCACAATTAAAACCATAGGAATGTTTAATATTGCTGGAGATTTTAATTGGCGGCATAATTTTTCCGGCTCTCCTCAGCTACTCTGGCCAATTGGAATATTCTTTATCTTAGGACTAATCATTTGTATTGCGCGAGCAATAAAATACAAATCTAGCAATTACTGGTTGCTGTTAGTTTGGTTTGCAGCTATGCTTTTGCCAGCAATTTTAACTTATGAAGGCCTTCCGCATGCTCTTCGAGCTATTGGAGTTATTCCGGTTTGCTATATTTTCGCAGCTATTGGAGCCTATTTTCTGTTTAAACAATTATTTAAATTTGTAAGCTTCAACAAGCTAAACAAAGGTTTATTTACTGCTTTTTGTATATTAGTGATCTTGGGGTGTAGTTACGCCCAATTCGATAAATATTTTATAAACTGGGCTAGACAACCAGATGTAAAAAATGCGTTTGCAAGCAGTTATGTTAAAATCGGAAATTATTTAAACGATTTGCCTTCAGGGGTTAATAAATATGTAATTGTTAATCAGTCCGGTGTTCTAATAAACGGTATTCCCATGCCCGCCCAAACTGTAATGTTTATTGAAAATACCCAGCAGCGAAATCAACAAACAAAATATTTGTTACCCGAGAAGATCGAACACACCGAATTTGCAGAAAGGTCAGTAATTATTCCCTTACAATATAATCTTGAAATATTCAGAGAATTGAAACAAAAATTTCCCAAAGGAGAAATTAAATCCCAACAAGAATTTGGAGTATTTAAAACCGATTCCTTTTAAATGAATCAGTTGATATTTTTAAAAAAAACAAAGCCTCCAGCTATTTTGTTAAGCCAAGGGCTTCCCAATCTCATTTATTTGAGATTACTATTTGAGATTACAATACAATTAATATGGACGGGGAGGTGCTTTGTGTTTAAAACACCCATGGAAGGAGTAAGTTCAATAAAAACAATTGCTTCAACTGTTTTCACAAACGACCCTTTCTTCACGGGCTTGTTACAGGCGTAACAAGTAACCGGCTCCTTCTCTGGTTTTCCATCCTTGTCAGTGACAAATTTAACTTTTCCTTTGTCTCTGACTATCCTACCCTTTTTGTCTCTCTTGAGAACGGGAAGGGTATAAAACCGTAATCGCCGAGGTTTACTGGTAGAAATCACTTTCTTAATCTTGATTTCTTTCATTCATCCCTCCTTTGTTAAAGTAATCCTTATTTAGGATCCTAATTCAATGATAACACAATCAAAATATTTTGTCAATAGTATTGCGTGCTTACTACTCATATTCATGCTGATAGTATCAATTTTGAGTATGAAAGGAGACTCCCTGACTATGGATGAATTAGCGCATGTTCCCTCTGGTTATGGATACATGCACGAACAAGATTATCGTTTAAATCCCGAGCATCCGCCATTATTAAAAGATCTCTCCGCTGTTCCTTTATTGCTCATGGATTTAAACTTTGACAAACAATTTAAAGCTTGGAAACAAGACGTCAATGGTCAATGGTCAATGGGTTGGAAATTTATTTTCGGTTCCAATAACCCTACCGAAAAAATGATTTTCTGGTCACGAATTCCGATGATTTTAATTTTGATGATCTTTGGCTATTACATTTTCCGCTGGACAAAGGAATTGTTCGGGCCAATTACTGCCTTGCTACCTTTATTCTTGTTCTCTTTTTCCCCTACATTTATTGCTCACGGCCGTTATGTAACTACTGACGTGGGAGCAGCTGCTGCTTTTTTCATTGCCACCTACTATTTTATCCGCTGGTTAAAAAATCCAAAAAAGAAAAACTTAATCATTGCTGGTGTTGTATTTGGCATTGCTCAATTAGTAAAATTTTCTTTATTTATCTTAATCCCCTTCCTGGGCTTAATACTTTTAGTCTGGATTGTGGTTGCCAAAAAAAGATTCTGGCAATATGTCTGGAAATTCATTATTATTCTTGTGATTGGCTATCTAGTTATTTTCCCGCTTTATCAATATCATGTTTTAAACTATCCTCCTGAAAAACAAGTTGGTGATACTGAGCATATTCTAGGATCACATAGTATCCCGCCGCTAGCAAATACAATAATTTGGATGGCGGATAAGCCAATTTTAAGAGCTTATTCTCAATATTCTTTAGGGTTGTTAATGGTTTTTCAAAGGACAGCAGGAGGAAATACTACTTTCTTTTTAGGAGAAGTAGCTTCGATTGCCTGGCCATTGTATTTCCCAATCGTATATATCATCAAAACTCCGCTGGCTCTTCAAATACTAACCATCATTGCTCTTTTGTTCTTGGCTTGGCAGATTAGGCCCCGTAAATATTCTAAAAAAATACTGCCACATATTAAAAAATATTTTACAGAATATGCAATGCTAATCTTCCTTGCTGTTTACTGGGCATTAAGCATTAACAGCAATTTAAATATTGGAGTACGCCATGTCCTGCCTACATTTCCGTTTACCTACATTCTCATTTCCGGACAAATTAAGCGCATTTCCAACCACATTAAAGCAAAAAAAATAGCTATTGGGTTTTACTTGCTATTGACTATTCTACTAGGCTGGTATGCATTTTCTTCCATCTCTATATTCCCCTATTATCTCACTCACTTTAATGAACTGGTTGGAGGAGCAAAAAATGGATACAAATATGTAACTGATTCTAATCTTGACTGGGGCCAGGACTTAAAAAGATTGAATAACTGGGCAGATAAAAACGGGGTTGAGAAAATAAAGGTGGATTATTTTGGAGGATCAGATGTAAATTACTATTTAGGAGATAAATATGAAGAATGGCACAGCAATTACGATCCTGAAAAAGCAAAAAACAGCTATTTAGCTGTTTCAGCAACCTTTCTTCAGCAAAGCCGGGCAATTCCTGCTAAAGGATTTGACGAGCCCACTGATCAATATATGTGGCTTTATAGATATGAACCCGTGGCAGTGATCGGAAATTCTATCTTTGTTTATTATATCAACTAGGATTCATTTATAATACACTCGTTTGTCTACCCGGAGATCAATGTATTCCAGGTTTGTTCTGTCTTCTTTAACGGCCTGGGCCAAGCTCAACTCCAATGCCTGGAGTTGTTTTTCAAAGTCCCCAGACTGATCAAAGAGAATGTACCACCCTTCATTAGTATTTACTTTCACGTTCTTGAAGGTGTCGGAATTAATTACAAAATCAAGAGCTTTAAGGTTTAATCGTTGAGTCAAATAGTTTTGAACATTAAAAAACTTCTCTATCAGCTGTTGGTCAATTACCTTTTTTCCTTCCTGAACTTCTCCAGGAGCTTCATCTTTAATAGTTAAAATTAATACTCCGCTAGTCTCGGGAGCGGTCTCGAAAATAACTCCGCTGTTATCAATATAGTAACATTTTTGCTTGCAAAATATTCCTGCTTCTTTTCTTTCAGTAACTGTCAAAGTTACTGTTTTTTTAAAAATACGCTTGCTCAACTTAATTTCCGATATTCGATGAAGATCACCAATAATCGCTTGATTTAATCTCTTTTCAGTAACTAAAAAAAGATTATCATAATTAAAAAATCCCAATAAATTTTTAAATCGGAATTTATCCAGAGATTGTATAATTTCTTGGTTGCTTACTACTTCATTCCCAGAAATCTTTATTTGCTCAATTTTAAAAATTGGCGAAAGGAATATGACATAGGATAGTATTAGTAATAAAAATAAAACCCAGAGAAAAATTACTCCGCGTTTTCGTAAGTTTGCCTGTTTATTTCTCCGCGCTCGCAGGCGGGTATTCGGCCTATATCCCCTGCTATATCTTATTTGCCCCTTTCTCATATTACTATTCGCGGAATTAAGGGATTAATCCGCGTTACAACTTCATAGTTTATGGTTCCAATTTTTTGAGCTAATTCTTCTACGGTTATTTTTTCTTTTCCCTGTCTTCCCAAAAGGACGACTTCGTCTTCGGAGTTAATATTTTTTAAGTGGCTAATGTCGATCATGGTCATATTCATACAAATCCTTCCTAAAACCTTGCATCTTTTCCCGTTAATTAAAACATTTCCTACCCCGGATAGTTTTCGATCATAGCCATCCCAATAGCCTACTGGTAAAATGGCAATTTTTGATTTTGAAGAAACTCGTTCCGATAATCCATATCCCACCGGTGTTCCTGTGGGTATTTTTTTTACTTGAGCAATTTTGGTTTTCCAAGATAAGGCTGGCTTTAAATTTATTTTTCTGTTTTTTTCCCTAGCGGAAATAAAGGTCTCTTTAGACGACCATAATCCATACATGCTGATTCCCAGTCGAACTAAATCAAAATATGTTTTTGGAAACAAGATGATTGCAGCGCTGCAGGCAGTATGTTTTACAGGAACTTGAATATTATTTTCCTCTAAAAGTCTAACTGCTTTTTTAAACCGTTGCAGTTGCTTTTGGGCATAGCTATGATCAGTAGTGTCTTCAATATTTGCATAATGAGTATGCATTCCTTCAATCTCAACCTGAGGATACTTACCAATAAGTTTAGTCAATTCTAAAAGCTTTTCTTTATCTAGTCCTTGTCGAGAAGTTCCTGTTTCCACTTTTAAGTGCACATTCACTTTTTTGTTCTGTTTTTTGGCTTGAGCTCCTAATTCCTGAATCGTTTTCTGATTATATACTGTCTGCCTCAAATCGTATTTAACGACATCTTCTAATCTGGAAACTAAAGTATATCCTAATATTAAAATTGGGGTTTTAATCCCCGCTTTCCTTAATGCTATTCCCTCCTCAACCGAATCTATTCCTAGCCAATCAGCACCGGAATGAACAGCAATTTTGGCCACTTCAATTAATCCATGCCCATAAGCATTGGCTTTTACTACAGACATTAATTTAATATCATTGCCAACCAACTCCCGAAACTGTTTAATATTGCTTTGTAAGCTTTTTTTGTCTATTTCAACCCAAGTTTTATACATATCTAACTTATTTTTTTTATATCCACATATTTAGTTAACGCTGAAGGTATTTTTATACTCCCATCTTTTTGCTGATAATTTTCAATAATTGCAATTAGAGTCCGGCCAATTGCAAACGCAGTTCCATTAACAGTATGTACAAATTCTGTATTTCGCTTGGAACGATAACGAATATTCAAGCGGCGAGCCTGAAAATCTGTACAATTTGAAGTAGAATGAGTTTCCTGGTAGATCCCCTGGCCAGGCATCCAGGCTTCAATATCATAAGTATTTGCAGAAACAAATGACAAGTCTCCTGTACACATTTGAACAACTCTATAAGGAAGTTTGAGAAGCTGCATTAATTTTTCTTCCAGAGATAAAAATAGTTGATGTTCTTTGATAGAATTTTCAGGTTTGCAAAAACTAAACATTTCCAGTTTATCAAACTGATGAACCCTTAAAATCCCCTTGGTGTCTTTTCCATAAGAACCTGCCTCCCTTCTAAAACAGCTGGAAAACGCTGCATACCTTTTAGGTAAATCTTTTTCATTAAAAATTTCATCGGCATGCATTGGCCCTATTGATTGTTCAGCTGTGCCTACTAAATACAAATCATCCTTGGGGATGTGATAAATTTCTTCGCCTCCCTGCTGTATATACCCCATTGCCTGCATCATTTTAGGTTTAATCATTACTGGTGGAATTATAGGAATAAATCCTTCCCTGGTTAAAATATCAAGTGCCAGCTGAATTAAAGCAAATTCCAACAAAGCCAACTCCTTTTTTAAATACCCAAAACGAGTGCCAGAAACCTTTGCTGCTCTTTTAACATCAATAATGTCTAACTTTTCTGCTATTTCTAGATATCCCTTACCTTCTTTCTCAGGTTTGCCTTTTTCCGTAATCACCTCATTCTTCTCCTCGCTTTGGCCAATAGGTATATTTTCTAAAGGCAAATTAGGAATTTGGATCATTAAATTATTAACTTGATTTTCGATTTTTTTCAACCTGGGTTCAATTTTTTTAATCTTGTCTTTAATTTTTTTAGCCTTATCTCTTTGTTTAGCTCCGAGCTTATTTTTCTCCGCCTTCAGTCCTTCTGCTTGTTGAATTAAACTCCTTCTCTGCTCATCTAATTTTAAAAGCCGGTCAACATCAATATCGACTCCTTTATGTTTAGCGCCCTGTTTAACCTTTTTTGAATTTTTTCTAATAAAGTTAATATCCAGCATGTATTTTAATTTTACCATTTTGCACCTCTTGTGTAAAACAGTTTTTAGGCAAAGAAATAGAGCCTGTGAACTTAATTCACAGGCTCTTAACTTAGTTTAGCTTTCTGATCGAATGAAAAATACCAATAAAAGAACTCCAGCTATTATAGCGAACAACACGCTTAAAAAGTGTGAAGGAATCATTTCTGAGTTTAGAACAAAAACAATAATTACTACAATTGCACTTATTGCCCCCAGGGGTATACTTAGAAAACTTGGGATCTCTATCGTCTCTGCAGCCAACCAAAAAGCAATTCCAATTACAGATCCAACCAGGCCAACAACTCCAGATACAATCATCCATAAAATAAGGCAGAAAGCACACACCAGAATATCGCCAAAAATCATTTCTCCTCCTTTCTGATAACTGTTTCCTCTATGCACCTTAGAGAAAATTATTCATTCCGGGCTGGTGCCGCCTATCTCAGACCCAATAATTCTACATCTTTTTGACTTCAACTGCTTGGGAATCAACTACTACCGCATCTCCCTTAAACAGTCCAATGCCTGAAACTTGAAAGGATCGACAAAACTTTTTCTCAAAATGCTCAAGAATATCTTCCAGTTGAGGCTGATGACTTACAACGATAATCAGTTTGCTCTGGGAATGTTCGGAAATGTATTTTTCCACAATTTCAGCAGCCTGCACAGATCTACTAGCTAGTTTTTCGTCGGCCTCTAGCTCAATACCTATCAATCTCGAGATAATATCTGCACTCTGTTTAGCCCGCAGCATAGGAGAACTAATCAAAGCTATGTCTACTGGGCTAATTTCATGAACAAGTAGAAAGGATTTAATTTTTTCAGCTGAGTCTTTGATTTGCTGAACTCCTACAGGAGTAAGACCGCCACTATCACGATCCTGCGCGCCATGCCTGACTAGTATAACTTTCAAAATATCCTCCTTTGTTTTTCTATCCTGGGTAAATTTTCTATATTGAATATAGAAGCAGGATAGATACACAAAAACAACTTATCTTTATTTATTTGTAAATGTACTAATTACTCTGTAAGTATAGCATACATTAATAATTATGTCAACTTATCAAATCTTCTTATGATCTATAGAATTAAATTAGTCACTCCAAAAGTTTCTAAAATCATCCAGGTAACAAATATGAGGTATAATAATAAAAGCATCCATGCTTCTTTTCTATTAATATCCATCTTGGTTCTTAAAAAAGTAAACAACACAATCGTAGCCAAGGTCAGAACCCCCATCATGGGAGCAGCTAAAGAAAAGTTAATAATCGCAGAACCGGCAACCAAAACTCCCGCCGGAATTGCAATTAGTAAATCAAATGTATTACTCCCTAAAACATTTGCTAAGCTCACTACGTGTTTTCCTTTTCGAGACGCTTTTATGCTCACAAATAAATCCGGGATACTGGTACCAATCGCAATAACTGTTAATCCCCATAAAAAGCTAGGGGTGTTAAATAAGTTTCCGAATCCAATTGCAGACCGAATTAATCCCTCCACTCCAATAACAATAACCCCCAAGCTTAAAAATAAAAGTCCCCATTGCTTATAAATATTAATTGAGCCCTTTTCGGTTTTGCGTTTGTATTCAGCTGTGTCCTGGTACTGAATAAAAATGTATACAACGTAAAAGGCAATAGGAATTAATGCAAGAAAGCGAGTTATTTTTCCGAATAAAATACCACCATCGCTGCTAGGATAATAGATGACCGCAAACGAAAACGTCAACAATAACACCGCCACAGCAAGCATGTAGAATTGGGCCTCCTTATACACTAAGTCCCTATTTGTCTGCATTGGTTTTTTACTAAATAAACAAGCCAATGAAGGGATAATTAAGATATTAAAAATAGCCGATCCAACAATGGCGGCTACTCCTAGCTCGAATTTTCCGTGAATTAGGGATGATATGACAGTAGTGGAAAGTTCGGGAAAGCTTTATCCTATAGCAGCAATAATTGCTCCCTGAACAATTAGAGGGAGCCCGTAATAGCTAGAAAGTTTCTCGCTGGACCGTTCTAGAATGCTACTTCCTTTCCAAATAATGACCGTAGCTACAGCAGCTAATAACAAATATCCTAGAATAGCTAAAATCATATTATCTTTATCTCGGTTTCATCGTGGGAAATAAAATTACTTCCCGCAAATTTTTAGAATTGGTTAACAATACCACTAATCGATCAACCCCGATCCCAATACCTGCTGCTGGAGGCATCCCGTATTCCAGGGCTTCAATAAAGTCTTTGTCAAGCTGATGAGCTTCCTGGTCTCCTTTTTTGCGTTCTTTTTCCTGTTGCTTAAACCTTTGTTCCTGCTCAACAGGATTATTTAACTCTGAAAACCCATTAGCAATCTCAAGTCCATTAGCTACTAATTGAAACCGGGCTACTTGTTTAGAATTATCACTTAACTGTTTAGACAAAGGGGAAATTTCTAAAGGATGATTTATTACAAACGTGGGATGTTTAATCTTGCTAAATGCTTCTTTTTCGTCATTTTTTTTAACCAGCTTATTATATTCTACAACCTTAAACGGCATTTTAAATATCTTTTTATCCAGGTTATTTAATAACTGCTCGGTAAATTTCATCATTTGCTTATAATCCCAATAAGCTGCGTAAAATTCCAGCATTGTAAATTCGGGGTTATGCTCACGATCCATTCCCTCATTTCTAAAATTTCTGCCCAATTCATACACTTTTTCATATCCCCCAATCAACAGTCTTTTTAAATACAATTCCGGAGCAATGCGTAGATATAAGTCCATATCTAAAGCATTAAGATGAGTTTTAAACGGTTTTGCCTTTGCACCCCCGGCCATGGTTTGAAGCATTGGAGTTTCTACCTCTAAAAAGTCATTTTTATCCAAAAAGCTTCTGATAGCAGTAATTATCTGGGATCTTTTTTCAAATTTTTGCTTAACTTCTTTATTTAAAATCAAATCTAAATACCTTTTTCGGTATCGCTCTTCAACGTCCTTCAGCCCATACCATTCTTCAGGCAGAGGCAATAAAGACTTAGAAATTACTTGCCAGCTGGAAACTTCTAAAGTTTTTTCTCCGCGCTTGGTTTTAAATAACGATCCTTTTGCTTCTATAAAGTCTCCGATATCAATATTATCTAAAAACAGCTGATATTTCTTTTCGCCCACCTTATTTTCCCTGAAATATATCTGAATTTGAGCGCTCTTGTCTTCAAGATGACAAAACGTAGAGCCACCATGCTCTCTTATGGAACGAATTCTCCCTACTAATGCAACCTCCTGCTTGGTTAGATTTTTAAAATCATCCAATGCTTGCTGATTGCTATGGGTGCGTTGAGCTTCAGCCGGATAAGGATCCATTCCTGCTTTTTTTAAGTTCTTTAATTTTTGCAATCGCACTTTTTTTAATTTTTTTAGATTACTCATGATGTTTGTATGATAACATAAAAATTAAAAAAGAGAAAAGTCGATTTTTCTCTTTAAAATTTGTCTATTTTACTTCTTTAATCAATTTTTTTAAAAACTCTGTTTAAGCTTTTAAAAGCTGTTTTTTTATTTCTTTTCTTGGCTGTCTTGATCGTCTAGGGACTCAGACAAAACCTTTCTTAATCCCGGTAAGTCCACATCTTTTCTTTTTTGAGTTTTATCTTCTTTTTTTTGTTCTGGCTTTTTTTGTTGATTGTTTTTATCTTCTTCTGGTTTATCTTTAGACTGTTCAGCTCTTACTTTTTCCAGGCAATCAGAACAGTATACCGGCCTTACTCCGTCGGGCTTAAAAGAAACTCTGGTTTTTTTACCGCACTTAGAACAAACAGCTTCATAAGGCTTTTTTTTGGCAATAGCTGCTAATTCTACGGCCTGACTCCACTCTGCAATCTTCTTATCAATTCCCTTCCTTTCCACTCCGTGTTTTTCCCGCGATAATTTAATGATTTTGTCAGTATAAGTTTTTTCGGGCTTAGGAAACGGAGCTAGTGTAGCTGCACTAAATGATCGAGAAGCAACTCCGTCAATCATTAATTTTAAATAAATATTGTATTTTGCTAAATTCACTAAATCATCAGCATTAAACTCCGGCAAAAACTCCTTTTCCAAAAATTCAGCATCAGCTGCTCCGATTCTAAACGTAATAATTGTGCCCACATTTCCGAAAATAGCGTCTCTTACCTTTTCATCCATTTGGGTAATATATTGATGGGCCAAGGTTAAACAAAGATGATATTTTCTGGCCTCAGAAAGAATATTTGCAAACGCTTCGGTAGCAAAGTTCTGAAATTCATCAACGTAAAGATAAAAATCTTTTCTTTCATCTTCGGGAACATCTACTCTGCTCATTGCTGCTAACTGTAAGCGGGTTACAATTAAAGCTCCTAATAAATGACTGGCATCTTCTCCAATCAATCCCTTGGAAAGATTGACAATTAAAATTTTTCCTTCATCCATTACCTTGCGAATATCAAAAGATGTTTTCTCTTGTCCAATAATATTTCTAATTAAAGGCGCGGAAATGAACTGACCGATCTTGTTCTGAATCGGAGCTACTGCTTCTTCCCGATAACGGTCCGGGAATTTAGCAAATTCATTAGTCCAAAAGGATCTAATCGTGGGATCCTGCACCTTCTTAATTATTTCATTCCGATAATCTTGATCTGCCAACATTCGATTCATGCCTAATAGAGTTGATTCCGGACATTCCAAGAGCGCTAAAATAGTGTTGTGAGCAATATATTCCATGCGCGCGCTCCAGAGATCAGCCCAAATTTTCTTAAACACCCCCATAATTCCAGAAGCAATCAAATGCCGGTATTCAGGAGCAACTTGTTCAATAACGTTAAATCCCACTGGATAATTTAAATCCGCGGGATTAAAATAGATGACATCATTCATTCTTTCTTTGGGAACAAAATCAAGCATGCGAGCAGCAAATTCTCCGTGGGGATCAACAATCGCCACTCCATTTCCTTTTTGAATGTCTTGGATGGCCATATTTTCCAACAATACTGTTTTCCCCATGCCGGTCTTTCCGACAATATATGAATGCCGCCGACGATCATCGGTTTTAATTCCAAATTTTACTTGTCTGTTTCGAAAATTAGTTTTTCCAAATACAGTTATATCTTCCTCCATATTATTCTACAGGAAGACCACTGGGAGGGCCTCCTTTTTTAGCTTCTACTCGGGGCATGACCGGAGCTTCCACCATTACTCCTGGAATATGATATATTGTTGCCAGTTCTTCAGTGTTGAATACAAACCCCCGGCCTTTAAATTCACGATGTGGGAAATATCTTTTTTTGTAATTATCCAGAACCCTTGTCTTGCGAATAAAATTCCTTCTATTTTTGAAAAAATAATCAATATTGGGTGAAATTTTCCCATTGGGTTTAAAGCCATTTAAGTTCTGGGTATTAAACTGCTTGAATGCTCCAATGATTGCAGATACATTTGCTTTTGAAAATATATCTGATTCTGCCCAGTAAACAAATCGAATCAGAGTTGCAAATCCCAATTTGGAAATATTTTTTTCAATAGCAGAAACTACTTCTTTTTTCCCAGGACTTAAATATTGCATTAAACTTTCCAAGGACTGTTCTTTTTTCTCTTCTCTTCCTGAAGACGACGGCCCTAAGGGCCCAAAGAAAAGCTCATGTAGAGTTTCTTTAAGAGCTTCAAACCACCCGTGAGCTTCTTCGAGCATCATTCCTTTTTTAGTAGCTTTTACCTTTTTTCCAATAAGTTTTTCTACTAATTTTTCCCCTTCTTCTTTCCAGTCTTCTTCAGCTGGAGAAATTAAAATCTGAACCCAAAGATGCTCTTTGGGAGTTAAATAATTGAGTACTTCTGAAAGTGAAGCTAAGGGATCAATGCGCTCTTCCTCTTTTTTAGCTTCTTCAAAAAAATAGGGGTAAGTTCTAATAGGATAAGCATCGGGTTTAGTTAATACTAATTCTGTGCCCCAGGCATCATATTTATCACTGGGAATCTTAGAAGGCAAATTAGCAACATAGTCTTCAACTTCATTGATTTCAGCGTCCGGATATTGGGCATAAACCTGAGCTTCAACTAAATTTCTAAACTTTTTTTCAGCCCTAATTAAAAAACGCAATTCTCCTCCTATTCCTAAAATCTCTAAACTAAACCAAGGAACTCTCTTGCCTTCAAACCATTTTTCCACAAAATTAGGAGTAGTCTGGACACCATGGAGACCGGCAAAAATCTGCTCCATTGCTTTTGGAGTTTTTTCTACTTGTTTAGGAATCTTTATTTCCAACAAACTCCATTCCCGAGAATTAATGTATTTAGCGCGTACATATTCCAGTCGTAATTCTTTGAAAATAAAAAAAAGAGCAACTGGTGTAATAATCCACCAGTACCCGAGGATCAAATCTAAAGCTGTTTTAAAAGCATTAATCATTTTAATCTATACCTCCCATCTTCTAACTTCTCGAATTCTGGACTGTTTTGGAGATTAATAATTACAGTGCTGGGTTTAACTTTGCGCTGTTCAAGAACAGCAGAAACAATTTCTTTGCGAGAAAGAGGCAACTTGTTTTCAGCTAAAATTTGCTTAATCACGTCTTTAACAATTCCTGGTTTGTACCCCCACTCTGTAAGAGCATATATTCCCCGGCCAATCAAAACAAATCTTTGGTCTTTAATGAGTTCGTTATGAACAGTCTGGGGATAAGCTTTTTGAGAAGAAAAATTAGCTTTGTTAATCAGTTTGGTAATATCTGTAAAGTGATACGGGCTTCCTTCCTTTTTAAGCACTAAATAGGCTTTATCTCGCATCCCCCGGGGGTTAATTTCTGGCCAATCAGTTAATCCCACTTCTCCAAAAACATTTTCATCAATATGCTTGGAAACGTCCAGGGCGTTCAAAGCTACATTTTTGGGCAAATTAGCAAATCTAGAAGAAAGATGATTTAAAAGATGATCAGGATTATACACTTCATTGCGCGTATTCAAATATTCAATCAAGTAGTTAACCAGCTTATCAACTGTTTTTCGAGCATTCTCTTTGGTTATCCAATGAGGGTGAAGTTTGTCACCTTCGGGATAATAACGATAAGGTTTGCCTAGAGTTAAAACCATAATCGTAGCTGAATGCAAAGGATGGGGCTTAGCGTGGTCGATGATATAGTTTAAAAGTCTTTGTTCGCTAATTAAATGATTGTGTTTCTCAAAAATCTTATTAAAATATTCGAAAACAGGTTTAAGAACAGCTAAGTTGTGACTAGTGCTTAAAAGTTTTAGAGCATCGGATTCAATTTGACGAACTCTTTCCCGGGTTATTCCATAGCTTTGCCCAATAGCCTCTAGGGTTTCCCGCTGGCCATTATCGAGGCCAAATCTACGTCTAGCAACATCTTTCAAGCGTTCCTTGGGTAAATTATCTAAAACTTTATTTACCCTCTTAGAAAGCTCGGATTGAATGTTCCTGTTAGTCATTTTAGTTTCTCTCTCCCAACAGAGAGCATTATATTAATAATCTAGAGTTATATAATTTTAGTTTATCACCCTTCAATATATCACGATATAAAAAGGTTGTCAAGTTTTTTTCTCCCAACTCACCAATAAAGGGCTAGCCAGGAAAAGAGAAGAATATGTTCCTAAAATAATTCCAACAATTAATGCCAGAGCAAAAAACTTAATAGTTACTCCTCCAAATAAAAATATTGCTGATAAAACCAACAAGGTGGTTAAGGAGGTGTTAACTGAACGTGTAATTGTTTGTTTGAGGCTTTGGCCAACTGTAATTGAAAATTTCTCATTCTTGCCCTTAAAAGATAAAAGGTTTTCTCGAATGCGGTCAAAAACAACAATGCTGTCATTAACAGAATAACCCAGTACTGTTAATAAAGCAGCAACAAAAGAGGTGCCTACCTCCACTCCGTAAAAATGACCCAGAAAAGAAAAGATTCCAGTCACAATTAAAACATCATGAAATAGAGCAATGATTGCAATAATCCCATAACGATAAGACTTAATTGGAAAAGAAATTTTTCTAAATGCCCAAGCAATAAATAGCAAGATAGCAATTAAAGCCATAATAATACTCCAAACTGCTTTTTTCTTTAATTCTGCCCCGATTACCGGACCAATAGACTCAAACCTACTTTCTTCTAATTCCCCGAAGTTATCCCTTAAATTGCTAAGAATATCTTGATGGGTCTGCTCATTAATATCCTGCATTCTTAAAATCATCCCCTGATTACTGGTAGCTTGAATATTTATTTCCCCTAAATTCATTTTTTCTAAAGATTGTTGAACTTGCTGATTGTCTGGTTTTTGATCAACCCATCTTATCTCTAACAAGCTCCCGCCAGTAAAATCAATGCTAAAGTTAAGCTGCCACAAAAGTAAGCAAATGATGCTTGCGGATACTAATATTGTTGAAATTATAAAAAATATTTTCCTGTACTTTATGATCCCCATAAAAATTTATTCTTGTAAAGATTTATACCCATAAAGCCACTTCCATTTTTCAACTTTCGATCCTGTAAAAAACTGAAGGAATGTTCTTGTAATTATTATCGCAGTGAGCATGCTAATTAATACACCAAAAAATAAAGTTAATGCAAATCCTTTAATCATACTTGTCCCGAAGTAAAATAGGATTGTGGCTGTAATAAGGGTGGAGATGTTGCCATCTCGAATAGAGGGCCAGGCTCTTTTGAATCCGTCATGGATACTTCCTTTTAAGCTTTTACCGTTCCGTAATTCTTCTTTCATTCGTTCAAATATAAGGATATTAGCATCAACAGCCATTCCTACAGACAAAATAAAACCAGCTATCCCTGCCAATGTAAGGGTAACTGGAATTAATTTAAATATCGCCAACACAAAACAAGTATAAATGATTAAAGCAGTAACTGCTAATAATCCCGGTAAACGATAATAAATAATCATAAACAACCCAATGGCAATCAATCCAATCAGGGCTGCTCTTAAACTTTTAGTTAAAGAGCGTTCTCCTAAAGAAGCACCTATGCTTTGTTGGCTAATTAAAGTAATCGGAACCGGCAATGCTCCTGCGTTTAGCCTTTGAACCAATCTTTTAGCTTCTTCAACTGTAAAATCACCAGTAATTTGCGCTTTGCCGCCAGTAATTTCTTCTTGAACTACAGGCGTGCTAATAGGAGATCCGTCTAAATAAATAGCGACCATGTTTCCCACTTCTTTTTTAGTAATTTCAGCAAAAAGCTCTTTTCCTTGATCATTAAATTCTAAAGCTACATTTGGCTCATAAGTGTTTTGGTTAAATTCCAACTTTGCCCCTTTAAGATAACGGCCGGTTAATTCTGTCTGTTCGAAATAAGGATCAATATCTTGGCTTTTTCCTTCTTTTTGCTCTTGAATGATTTTTTCAGTTTCTTGTTGATCTTTTTGAGTTTTAAATTCTAAAAAAGGAGTCTCGCCAATCATCTCAATTGCCTGATGAATGTCCCTTACCCCCGGCAACTCTACAATTAAACGATAAGATTCCTTAACTTTATTGATCTGAACCAAGGGTTCAGTAACTCCAAATAAATTAACTCTCCTTTCAATAACATCTCTAATTCCTTCCATTGAATCTTGCTTGTCTTCAATCTGAGAAAGATCAGCTTCATAAATTAAATGGGTTCCTCCCTGCAAATCTAATCCCAGCCGAAAAGGAGTTTTATGAAAGTGAGGAACCCCCAATCCTAAATGTTTATTAACAAAATCCGCTCCTTTATCCCAAATTACTGGATAGTCTAAGCTAGCAGCCAAAATGGCTAATAAGAAAATTAAAAAAACCGTTAATCGAATATTGCTTGATTTTGTTTGCGTTTTCGGACTCATATATTAGTAGTGTAGAATAAAATCTGTTTTTTAGCAAGGAGTTTACATACATAAACCTTTCTTGACATACTTTTTTCAATATTTTAAAATTAAAATTAGTTCTTTATAGGGAGTAAAAAAATGAAAAATTTTTTACACAGATTGTGGAGTATATTGGTCTGTATCTTTACGCATCCCGTCAATGAGGCTTGTTATATTTCCCGATCCGGAGAAATTCTCTGCCACAAGAAATAAACCATAAAGCAGGATAGTAAATCCTGCTTTTTTCTTTATCTACCGCAACGTTTATTGCAATTTCTTGTCTGGGCCACGGGAATTCGACCTAGACTGTTTTCTAAACCATAAAGGCACGTACTCGCTAACAGCTTTTTGAATTTTGGCAATTTTATTCTCGGCTTCTTTAGAATCCACCGAAGGAACAAAATATTCTTCCGGGTATTTCTCTTCTGCTCCAGGAACTTCAAAATCAAGTGCAGCATTAATATCGTTTGCTTTCTTTTTTATTAATTCCTCGGCATTCTTTTCTTTTCCTGTCCGTTCTTTTTCTATATCCGAAATTATTCCTTCAATCCGTTCCCGTTCTTTACAAAATATAATATCGGGTTTTTTTCCTTTTGGTATATCTTTTTCTTCACAAATTCCGGCCTCGATATAATATTCATGGCTAAATTGCGAACGTTGTAAATATATAATATGCCAGGAATCATCGATTTTAGACGACCATAATGAATGTCCTTTTTTCTTAAATCCAAACTCATCTAATGATTCAGAAATTTTCTCACTCAGTATTTTGCGTATTTTCTGCCGATACTTTTTTTCTGCTTCTCGATCAAATTTTACGTCTTCCAATGTTTTTTTATTAAATTTTTCTTTCATAGTAGATTTCTAAATTAATGATTAATTTGAAACTCCTAGTTAAACCGTGCAGGCGGATTTCCCGCACACGGCTCTCCAATAATATATTCACCAAATAATTTTGGCAATAAGGGTAAGTTTTGTAGCTGTGATATTTTCCATATCTATGTATGGCACTTGTTTCTCTTTCCCTTAAATATTATCGACAGTCCCTTTCCCATGCTAAACCCATTACAGGCCAACGTTGGGTACTATGGACTGCTCAGACTCCTGTTTATGCCTATACCCTCGCCCTTGTTTCTTCAACTTGTTTGAGGTTACTCCAACAAACGTCGGAGGAGCATAAACAGGTCTCCCAAGTTCCTTGATTATCCTTGCCATATCTTGCCATGGCCTAAGACCCCGGCAGAGTTGTATTAAGCTCACTAAAACGCTTAATGCAATGTTGTCTTCCCATATATGAACGAGGTTGACCTCTGCGATAATATATTTTCGTGGCTTAAAGCCTTCACTTGCGTTATGGCCTGATATTTCCCTTTCCTCGGCTACGCCCAGATTGTCGCCAATTCTGGACACGAGGATTGGTACAATCCTGATGGTTAGTCTTTGGACTAGTTGGACTTTAACCAACTGGATAGTCAAAGCTTAGCTTGGCGCTTCTCATATGTTAATTATTATTAATTATTATATTTAACGACCATATTTAGGCCAACAACGCTTTTGTTGCTTATTGCCTACCCCTCAGGAATTATATTTAAGACTTTTTCTCGCTCCTTGCCCTTTAAATCTCTGATTGCATATAAAGCTATCGTAGATCTTACACCCTTTCTTCGCAAATCTTTCACATAGCGAAGCACTTTTTCCTCATCGCCTCTCAAGTTATCCTTCAACGCCCAGCCTGCTCCTTTTTGAACCAAGTCCTCCTTGTCTTGCAATAAATTATTACATAATTTCAGAACCGTATCTGTAAACTTCCCGCTTTCTCCAATCTTTCTTACAAACGCCACGACGCTTGCCCGCCGTTTCCACATACTTTTTGATATATTCCATTTCTTAAGTAATTTTACCGTTTCTTTAGGGTATCTGAACAATATTGGTTGAAGCACATTGATGCAAAAATCATCTATTGTCGACCAACTGCCAAAGTATCCAAGTATCCTGTCCAGCCACGAGAATTTCTTAGGAGTAATCTTATCAGCGTGCATCGCAAGAATATAGTTGCCAGATAATACCTGTTCTTCAATGCAAGAAGAGTACAGTTTTTCTGTCAGCTCAAAAATTTCTTTTTCACTTAATTCCCCGAATCTCATCCGATAACCCTGTAAAATTGTATCTAATTTCTTCATTCGTATACCATATGACTTATACCTCGGATACTTATGATAATAGCAATCTCTCTCCGCCTGTTTCTTGTCGGCATGCCTTTGTAATTCTTGCATCAACGAATTGTACATAGATTTAACCATATTTTTATCTTTCATGGCACTTTTATTGCTTATTACCTACCCCATGCGGATTCCTAATTTTTCAAGCTCTTTTTCCAATTGTTTTACTGATTCAAATAATATCGCCTGCAGTCCATACTTTTTTGCAACATTCACCCAGCGCATATCATTGTCTATAAATAGCAGGTTCTCAAATGGTATTTCCATTTTCTTTGATGTAAGCTCGAAAATTTCTCGTTGCGGCTTACGCATGCCAAGCTCATCAGAAAGCAAAAAGGCATCAAAATATTTAGACAATCGCTCCCTGTTGATCTTGCTGTGTTCCTGCTGGCTGTTAGATATCACACCTAACTTATATTTTTTATGCAACTTTTTTACCAGCTCAAGAACATCGTCTTTAATATCTGCCTCCTTTTTGTAACATTCCAACCACATCGAAGCCATAGTTTCACCCGCCTTGTCGTCAAGCCCAAGCTTACGGGCTACCCTTTTCCAAAGATGTTCATTTGTCTCCTCGCCTTTTTCTAGTGGCGCCCATTCAAAATCAGCAACCCTGTCTATGTCTTTTGCCGACACCCCGAATCTCTTGGCGACATCATCATAAAAACCATATTCAAATTCCTCTATCACAACCCCGCCTAAATCAAATATTATTCCTTTGATTTCTTTTGAATTGCTCATATTTTCATCCTTATTGCCCATGGCACTTCTTATACTTCTTTCCTGTCCCACGCGTTTTAATGTATATTGCATAATTGCTATTTTTAGGTTTTAATGTTATATTCACAACAGTTCTTTAAATCAAAAAAGGAGAATATCATGAATAGAAACAAAAGAGCGTCGATTTTGGGAGATTATAATAAAGAAATGCTAAAAGCAATAGCCTTGCTTAGGAAGTTTGGTTATCGAGTTTCTTCTGCGCCTGCTTCTGGAATACCAAACTTTGAAGCAAGTCTCTTTTCTTTAGATCACGATCCAATCCGTATAACTGATATTAAAATATTGAGAAAGTTCCTTGAGGGAAAACCCGTGGCTCGCTCTATGTGGACCTTGGTATAGCTATCTTCTCTTGCCAATAATTGCTAATAACTAGCCTTTTCTCTAAATGAACAGGCTAGTTTTTTTATCTTCCGCAACATCTCTTATATTTCATGGGCTTGCCAGTTTCCGGGTTAATTTTTCCGCACGGACAAGGATCATTACGACCAACTTTTTTCCTGGGTTTAGTTTCTATGATTTTACGCTTTTGTTCAACCTGAGGATTAATCTCTGCCCTTAATAAAGTTTCCGCAATTGCATTATCAATATCATCCAGAAGTTTTTTAAATAATTGATGACCTTCATTTTTATACTCCACTAAGGGATCTTTATGCCCATAAGCGCGCAGCCCTACTCCCTGCTTTAAATGAGACATTGTGTCCAAATGAGCCATCCAAAACATATCAATAGTATTTAGAAATATAAATTTTTCAAATTTTTTAATTTTATCCGGCTCTAGTTCTTTAATCTTCTCTTGATATTTTTTTAATTCCTCGTCAGTTAGTAATTGTTTAATTTTGTTGTTAATTTCTTTATCAGCAGCAGATAGAATTTCTTTTCTTTTTTTATAGATTCTTTCCCGGTGTTTATTCATTACATTGTCGTATTCCAGAACATGTTTTCGAATATCAAAATTAATTCCTTCAATTTTGGACTGGGCCCGCTCAATAGCATTAGAAATTAATTTATTTTCAATGGGTTGATCTTCAGGTACGCGAAGAGTTTCCATCATTTTCTTAATTCGCTCAGAACCAAACCGCTGCATTAATTCATCTTCCAGAGAAACAAAAAATTGGCTCGATCCCGGATCTCCCTGTCGCCCAGAACGACCCCTGAGCTGGTTATCAATTCTTCTTGCTTCATGGCGCTCTGTTCCTAAAACATGCACCCCTCCTAATTGCTTAATTTTTTCTGCCTCTTTTTTATCTGGAGGATTACCCCCCAAAATTATATCCACCCCTCTACCAGCCATATTCGTAGCTACAGTTACTGCTCCTAATTTCCCGGCTTGAGCAATAATCGCCCCCTCTCGTTTGTGATTCTTGGCGTTTAAAATTTCGCAATGAATCCCTTCTTTTTGCAACATTGCTCCTAAAAGCTCATTTTTCTCAATAGAAATTGTTCCAATCAATACTGGCTGTCCTTTCTTGTTTCTTTGTTTGATTTCATTAATAATAGCTTTAAACTTTCCCTGTTCGTTTTTGTAAATCCTATCTGGCAGACTGCGCCTGATTAAAGGTTTGTTAGTAGGAATAACGATCACATCCAAATCATAAACGTCATCAAATTCTTCAGCAGAGGTTAAAGCTGTACCTGTCATTCCTGATAGCTTGTTATACATTTTAAAATAGTTTTGGAAAGTAATCGTTGCCAATGTTCGAGATTCCTGATTAACTTTTACCTTTTCCTTGGCTTCTACGGCCTGATGTAATCCCTCACTCCAGCGCCGGCCGGGCATTAATCTCCCAGTAAATTCGTCAACGATAATTACCTCTCCGTCTTTGACTACGTAATCCTTGTCTTTTTTAAACAAAACACGGGCTTTAAGTGATTGTTCTAAATAATGAACATAGCGAGCACCTCCTTGACTGTAAATGTTTTCTATTCCCAGTATTTTTTCAACTTTATCAATCCCCTGATTAGTCAATGTAACTGCTTTTTCCTTTTCGTCAATTTTGTAATCAGCATCTTGTTCCAGTCGAGGAACAATGCGAGAAAATTGTTCATAAAGTTGCGGTGATTCTGCGTCGGGCGCAGAAATAATTAAAGGTGTTCTAGCTTCATCTACTAACACACTATCTACTTCATCAATGATTGCATAATAATGACCTTTCTGAACCATTTTATCCAAGCTATGAGCCATATTATCCCGTAAATAATCAAATCCGAATTCATTGTTGGTCCCGTAAATAATATCGCATTCATAGGCCTGTTTTCGAGATGAAGGTCTTAAATATTTTTCCACCACTTTAAAACTTCCTAGTTTATCTCTGAGTTTATCTTCTTCGGACTCATTTTCTTCCTGAACATATTCGGGGTCATAAATGTATGCAGACTGATGATTAATACAACCAACGCTAAGGCCCAAGAAATGATATACCTGGCCCATCCAAACTGTATCTCTGCGAGCTAAATAATCATTGACTGTAATTAAATGAACTCCTTTTCCAATAAGCGCATTCAAGTATAAGGGCAAAGTAGCCGCCAGAGTTTTTCCTTCTCCAGTTTTCATTTCAGCTATTTTCCCCTGATGAAGAGCTATTCCTCCCATCAATTGAGCATCGTAATGACGCTGATTTAAGGTCCGTTTGGCTGCTTCCCGGACAACTGCAAACACTTCCGGTAAAATATCGTCAAGAGATTTTCCTTTTTTCAACCGAACCTTGAATTTTGCAGTCATTTTTTTTAGCTCGGAATTAGAAAAAGGCTCGAATTTTTTTTCGAGCTGATTAATTTCATCAATAATGGGATGAATTTTCCTTAACGCTTTTTCGTTAGGATCACCAAATATTTTAGAAAAAACAGACATAATTTATTTCTTCTCCTTTCTAAACCAAGCTAAAGGAGATATTCTAAGCAGTTTTTTAGCTTTGCGAGCTCCTCGTTCGTACTTAGCTCTTTGCTTTCCTCGATATTTTCTAATTTTTCGCTCAAGATCTTTTTTGGCCTGATCAATAGCTACCCGCAAATCCCACTCTTCAGCCTCGGTTCTTAACAATTTGCCGGGTACAGTTAAGTTTAGCTCTGCTCTAAAAATATCGCCCTTGCGATGATGTTGGGTGGTTTTACCAATCTCCACTTTCATTTTAATGGCCCCCTGTTTCATGCCATCCAATAATTTATCAATACTGCCAATTTTATTATTCACGTACTCTTCAATCGCAGGAGTTAATTCTATATTTGTAGTTTTAATTCTTATTTCCATAGTTTTAATTATATCAAAATTTGCCAACATATTCAATCTCCTCATTAAGATTGACAGCAAATTTTGTATTTACCCTTTGTTTGCAGACATCGATTAATTTTTTAATGTCCGCTGCTTTAGCATTGTTTGAATTTACAATAAAATTGGCATGTTTTTTAGAAATCATTGCTCCCCCGATTTTAGCTCCTTTTAACTCCGCTTGTTCAATTAATCTCCCTGCAGATTTTCCAGGGGGATTTTTAAATATACAACCGGCAGAAGGATAATTTAACGGCTGATGCTGTTCTCGGTAATTTAAGTGTTCCTCTATTTTCTTCTTGATTTCTTTTATATTTCCTTTTCCCAATCTTAATTCCACTGTTGAGATTATATCCCTGCAATTCTTAAACACACTATGCTTGTACCCAAAATCTAATTTTCCTGAATTGTAATTTACAACTTTTAATTCCGGCAGCTTTAAACTCTCAACACCACTGACAATATCAGCCATTGAACTCCCAAATGCGCCTGCATTTCCTCTAACCGCTCCTCCAACTGTGCCTGGAATGCCTGCTGCCCACTCCAATCCGGTTAATCCTGCATTTATTGACCCCTTAACCAGCTGGGAGAGTGATGCTCCTGCGCCCGCAGAAATATTAGTGTCTTTAATTTCAAATCCAGAATTTTGGATATAAATTACCAGGCCGTCAAATCCTCGGTCAGAAATCAAAACATTGCTTCCTCCTCCGAGAATGAAATAAGGAAGGTTTTGTTCCCGGGACCAGGAAAGAGCATCTATTAAATCCTGTTTTGATTTGGCCATAAAAAAATGCTTAGCTTCCCCACCGATTTTAAATGTGGTATAGGGAGCTAAGCAAATATCCCCTTTAATTTTATTCAACTTATTCATATAAAATATCTGCTCCTGTTTGATAAAAATTTCTCTCCTGGCGATTAATCACAAACACTCCTTGCCATCTTCTTCCGGATTCTAAAAACTGTCCCGCAGTCATGTTCAGCCAATGCTTGCTTCTATCAGTATTAACCTCGTAAACTTTTTTATCATCAACTGCCCTAATCCAGGAACTGGTAATATATGAATCCCTTTCTTCAGGACTTACTTCAATAATATTCGCCCAGCTTAGATGTCCGTAAAAATCAAAAATCTTTCCGTCTAAAATATGGCGCTTGTATTCACCTTGAATAATATATACCTTATAATCGCCCTTAGCCCGAATTAAAGATCCATTAGCAATCGTACTACTTATTACATACCGATATCCTTGAGCAAAAACGCTTCCTTCGCCATCAGGATTTTTTACCCAAACATTAACTGCTCCGCTTTGGTGGGCAGGAACCTTTACTTTCAAATAGGTATCATCAATAAATTCCACTTTTGAAGATTTTTCTCCTCCAAAATACACTTCCACGTCTTGTTTAAAATTTCCCCCCCGGACTTCTACTGTCTCTCCCCCAGATACCGAGCCTTGAGAAGGAGATATGCTGCTAATAACTGGTTGATTAATAATTACTGTAGATACTTTTAAGGTAAATAAGGTAGAGGGATCATTGTCTGTAAAATTAGTTTTTTTGCCATGATCGGCAGGAACAAGTAATACAGAATCAATATTTTTGAAAAAGTTAAATATATATGCAGTTCCAGCTTGGTTTTCTAAGTTAATAAATCCCAACTCATAATGACCGTCTTTGAAATTAACCATATACGGAATAGTAAAATCTGATTTGCTATCTTCGCTTTGAAATTCTATTTTCAAAGCCACTGATCTGCCATCCTCGGGCAGGTTGTTATTCAACAAATACCAGCGGGGCGACCAATGATTAACTCTTTCTGAAAAACTAACAAAACCATAAGAAGAAATATTGTAAGTCAAAGGAGAAATACGAATATCTTTGAGATTGGAATTGGTATATCCATATTTACTACCCCTTCCCATCCCCAGGCTGTTATAATAGTTAGCTAAACTCCAATTAGTAAATGCCTGATCAAAGTCTTCGGAATATCCCAGCTGCTGCAACCCGCTATTTATACTCTTAATCCCCACAGAATCATTCCTTATTATTGAGGAAAATAATGTTTTTCCAAATTGATTAGCTAAATATTGTCCAAACATAGTTATTACTCCGTAATCACCGGATTCTCCCTTCCATTCTCCTAAAGGATTATGGATATCATTTAAAAAATTTTTAACTCGCTGCTCTAAAACACTTTCAGAATAAGGCTCGTTATACCCTAACAAACTGGGCACAAATTCACTCCTTAACTCATTTAACCAAACATCCTCTTCCTTGCCGTGCAATCTTTCTTTTTGATTCCAATTAATCAAGTGCTGAAATTCATGAGCAATATACGCTTTCATATTTCTATCAAAAAGATAATTAGCATTAACATATATCATTTCTCTTTGATTGGAGTCTTTGCATTGAGAATCTAGATACTGATTGCAGGAGTCAAAATACCCCCCGGCTTTAGATTTTAAATCTGAAATTAAAATTGTAATTCGAGAATCACCATCAATCCCCCGATCCCAAACTGAACCAAAAAAATCCGTTAATTGCGGATAAATAACTTGATCAACTTCTTCAGCTAATTCCACAATTTCTTTCTCGGCCTTAATCCGTTTATATGAACTCAATGAATTCCACCATTTTTGTTCGATATAAAAATAAGCGTGATCGCTGACATAACGATTCACAGCTATAACATTCGTCCTGCTTGTGGAATCGTAATTGGAATCAACATAAAAAGTTTCCTGCTGATCCAAAGAATCCGCAAAACAACGCGGAACTAAAACGATAAAAAATAAAACTGCTGAAACAGTTAAAATTTTAATAACTCGCTTCATAGTATATATTTTACCATGTGAGTAAAGAATAATAAAAAGATAAGAGGCTGGTGGAAGTACAAACCCCGACACTACGTCTTTTGTGGGTGCTAGTCCACCAGCCACTTATCCGTAGAATAAATGACCTTTATTCCACTAGTAAATTTAGTATAGCAAACCAGATAATGGTGTCAATAAAAAAAAGTAAGAAACCTCCGACAAATGCCAGGAGGTCTCCTACCGACGTAGATGGGATCTCCATAAAGGAGGTCACCCACAAGTACATA
>CAYVAX010000005.1:0-35845 GCA_964449235.1 uncultured Candidatus Saccharibacteria bacterium
CCCACACATAACCTATGTGTGGGATTGACTTTTATTTTACACCTTGCTAATCTAAAAAGAAGGGTTTTTACCCTTGAACTTTTAAAATTAAATAATGACAGGAGAGACAAAATGGAAACAAAGCTTAAGAAAAAGATTGATGATTGCTATAAATTTCTGGATGATGTGGACAGGAACATGAGAAAACTAATTATTGGCCAAACTGCTTTGGACATTTATCGTGCGTTTATGGTTGGCTTACTCGCTCCTATTCCTCGTAGTCCATCTGGAAAAATTGAAGAAAGAACTGGTTGCGGCCATATTTGGCTGGAAGCAGTTCCCGGAACCGGAAAAACTTTAGCAGCTAAAGGATTGGCGCTAATGTCTCAAATTTCCAATCAGCTTACTTACAAACGAATTCAGTTTACTCCTGATATGAAACCCACGCATATTATTGGCGGAAGGATTTTTAATCCCAAGACTGGCGAATTCAGATTTGAACAAGGCCCTATTTTCTCAAATATTGTATTGGTTGATGAGAAAAACAGAGGAACTCCGGAGGCTAAATCCGGGCTTCTAGAAACTGCTGAAGAAGTGCAGGTTACTGTTGAGGGAACAACTTACCATCTTAAACAGCCATTTTTTATTATCGCCACTGATAATCCCAAGGAAGACAGAGGTGTTTTTCCTGATCCTGCTGCAGACAGAGATCGATACACGCTCAAAGTGCGCTTATTTGATTTAAGCAAAGAAGAAAAAAAGAAAATAATTTTTCACGATTTTACAGACATTGAAATGAACAAGGTGGTAACTGCTAAAAAAATTATGGATGCCAGAAAAATTGTTAGAGAGCAGATCAGCCATAGTCCTCAAATTAAAGAATATATTGCAAATATTCTTCAAGCTACTCTTCCTCGCGAGAGCAATATAGAATCAGTTCAGGAAAAGGTTCAGTACGGTGTTGATTCTAATCGTGCTTGGCAGCATTTTGGTGCTGCTGCTAAAGCCCAAGCGTTTTTAAATGGGCGTTTGTTTATCAGCCCAGATGATGTTAGGCAGGTTGCTTTTCCGATTATACGTCATCGAATAGTTCTTACTGATAATGTTATTGGAGAAATTCGAGCGGAAAAGAAATTCGAAAGTGATGTTGCTGATGAAGTTATTAAGGCAATTTTAGAGGAGGTTCCAATTCCATGAATATGCCCAGGGAATTATTAAAAGGAATTTACGAAATCGAAATTATTGCTAAACGACAATCCGAGGAATTATTTCCCGGAATTCACGAAAGTGCATTCTTGGGGGATGGATATAATCCTGTGATTCACAAGGAATATGAGCCTGGGGACAATGTTAGAAATATCGACTGGCATGCTTTTGCTCGCTCACCGGACAAGATTGATGTTATTCAGTTTCGAGAGTATAAATATATGACTATTTGGATATTGGCAGATGTTTCTGGCTCAGTTAGATTCGGATTTGATAATTTGAGCAAGCGAGAATTATTAGTTAAAGCTGCTGCTTTTATTGGAATTTCAGCAGCAATTACTCTTGATAATGTGGGATTGGTTGCGTTCAGTAACAAACTGAATAAACGATTAATTCCCAAGAACAGCAAGGACTGGGTTTACTATCTCTTAGATCAGATATGGAAATTTTCTAAACGCACAACTAAAACCAGTATTGGTCCTTGCTTGAAAAAGTCTCGCAGATATTTCAAAGAACACTCAATGGTTTTCCTTATTTCAGACTTTCTCGATCCCGACTGTTCTAAGAAGAATTCTTTCTTTTGGGAACAGGCAAAAAAAATTGCTGAACGTCACGATTTAATTCCTGTAGTTCTAGATGAAAATCCCAATTTTTTGCTCAATACTAAAGGGAATGTGCGTTTACGGGACATAGAAAGCGGTAAAAATGTTAAAGTTAAATTGTCTGCAAATAGCCGCAAAAAATTTGAAAAAGAACTTGAGCAGAGGCGTAGCTTTATAAAGAACTCGTTTATGGAATTTGGAGTAAGACCGATTTTTATCAGACAAGAAAGTGATTTGAGAAAACCAATGAAATTTTTCTTGATTAGAAAAAGGGGGAAATTAAAATGAGAAAATCTTGGCTAATAATATTGATGATTTTGTCATTAAGTTTAATTGTTTTTTCCCAAGATACCGAGGAGCAAGCTGAAGAATTAAAAATCGAAGAGTTTGTAAGGGTGAAGATGATAACCAGCAAGACAGCGATTTATGTAGGAGACAGGTTTAATCTTAAATTGGAAATTATTTACCCCAAGGATTGGGGAATCGAAATTTTAATCGGAGATTTGACGAAAAACAGTATTGTTTCTTTTCTACCTGAACAATTAATTATTGAAGAAACAAAAATTTCTTCACCAGTTTCTTGGGAAAACGACGAAATGAAATTAATTGCAGTTTATCAGCTATTTTATCCAGAAAAAGGAAAGGAAAAAGGAATTTTGTTTTTTCCGGAAGTAGAAGAACAAGAAGGATTTAAAATTAGATTCAAGGTGAGCTATGAACAGGATGATGCACCCCGGAAAGATGTTGAAATTTACGAGGTGGCAGTGAGCCAATTTGTAGAAGGAGTGAGAAGCATGCTAACAGAAACCAGTTATCAACCCCGGGACAATAAAGAGATTTCTAGAAATTTCTTTGTGCAGCATTGGTTAGCCCTTGTGTTCGGATTGATAGTAATAGGAATTACAGTATATATTCCCAGTCGGTATCTTTTTGGATTAATAATAAGCAGAAGTACAGAAAAAGAATTTTCTATGCGAGATCTTTTAGAGATTGAACAAATGAAATTGAACAGGATTAACAATCTTTCAAATAACGAGATTATTATTAACAAGCTATGCTCAGCAATTCGGCGATTGATTACAGTTAGAGCTGGAATAAAAACAAGCACGATGACCGCAAGCGAAATTAAACAGGAAGTTAAATCCGGAGATGTTCGGATTGTAAAACTAGCGAACATGCTGGAGCAATACGATCAAGCCAGATACAGCACAAAAAAAGTTAGCACCAAATCTCTCAAAAAGGCTGTCAACTTAATTGATAAAATGATTGCTGGTTGGGCAGGATCAATAAACTCAACTCGCTGGCAGGTAAAGACAGAAAAATTATTTCGAAAGTTTATTGAGAAAATAATTGAAGCATGGAGAAGGTGCAGGAAATGGATAAACTAATTGAATTTATTCTTTCTTTTCAGGATTTAGAATTTAAGGAAATCATTTTTAGAGATTTGAATTTTTTACCATTCTTGTTGGGGATATTAATAGTTGTTCTTTTGTTAGGAATATTGATAAAAAGAAAAAGTAAGAGGAGGACAAGCTTAGGTGTTTCTTCTCTTACTTTTTTCAAGCCCAGGAAACAATGGCTAGACTATTTATTAAACGGATTGTTTTTTGTAAGCATGGGATTGTTGATTATTTCCTTGCTCAATCCAGTATTGCCACTGGTGAAAAACAAAAAGCAGATATTGGCTAAAGAGATAATGATTGTTTTAGATTTTTCTTCAAGCATGACTAACCGCTGGCGAGAAGCAGGTGAAGAATATGATTATAATTACAACTATAACGAAGATTCTGTACTTAAAATAGATGTGGAGATAAAATATGTGGTTAAATTTATTAACAGTAGAGAAAATGACGGTATTGGATTATTCGTTTATTCTGAAAATCCTTATCTGGTAAGTCCATTAAATTATGATGATCATCAGGCAGTTGTTAGTTTAATTAAGCTGTTTGGAGTAAAAGTCGGTTATTACAGAGATCTTATTCCTGGCGAAGGATTAACTGCTACTGGTGATGCTCTGTTTGCAGTTGATAATTATTTTCAGCAATATGGTCGAAGCAAGGAGAAAATAACTGTTTTGTTTACTGATGGCCAGAGCAACAGAGGAAGAAACCCAGAAGAATTTTTTAAAGAACAAAAATCAGGAGCAAGAGTGTTTGTGTTGGGAGTTAATTACAGCAGTGATTACGGATCAGGAGCAATATTAGCTCAGGAAGCAGAAAGTTCTGGAGGAGGATATTTTTCAATAGATAGCGAGCGGGGATTTGAACAAGCAGTTAATGCCATTGACCAACTAATAGGAGACAATCGCATTGTTGTAGATGAGTATGTTGTGGATAAATCTTTTTATCACTATTTTGCATTTATTGGTTTAGCTCTTTTAATGCTTATATTTTGTTTAAAAAACTTGCCTTTTCTAAGGGACTTGTTGTAAAATGAAAAGAATACAACAAGTCTCTTTTTTGTTGTATAAAAACTGTACATTTAAAACAAAACAAAGGAGAGTATCCAATGAAAATATTATTTAAAGCATTAGGAGTGTCAGTTATTTTAATCATCGGATTATCATTTGTTCATTATGGCAATATTAACAATGCCTTGAATAAAGCAAAGCAGGAATACAAGATTGGAGAATTTAATTCTGCAGAAGCGTTTTTTCAAAAAGCAGAAAAGCGGTCAAGCAACTGGTTGTTGTTTAATCAATTCTCATTTGTAAAAAAAGAGGCAATCCGTGCTAGCTTAATGCGGGTTCAGTGTTTGTACAATGCCGGATATTATCAGCCCGAACAGTATGAATTATCAGAACAGCTCGCAGATAAGATATTAAAGGAAGCAAATTCTGATTATGGAAAAGATCAGTTATACAATCTTAAAGCATTATTGTATTGGCAAAAGGGAGTAGAATTATTTATTGAACTTGGCGAACAAGCAGCGGATTCTGAAAAAATTGATGAGTTCATTGAAGGCGCTAGAGAAAATTCTGCTCAAGCTGTAATCTTCAATGATGGAACTGATTGGAATATTAAGTATAACTATGAATTTTTCCGATTATCCAAGCAAGAATTAAAAAAACGTATGCAGCAAGCCGCTAAATCCAAGCAAGCAGCTAGAGAGCAGAAAAAGAAAATGAAGAAAGTGAAGATGAAGAAAAAAGAGGCTAAAAAAGGACAGTCATCCAGGGAAGGCGAAAAAGAAAAAGTGCTTGTTCCTGAACAGAAAAAGGATTCCACTAAATCTTCTGACAAGAAAAAGAAGAAAAAAGGATAAGGAGTGGATAATGAGATTTGCCAGGCCAGAGTTTTTAAATTTTCTATTTTTACTATTTCCGATTTTAATTCTATTTATTTGGGGGCTGATAAGCAAGTTCAAAGTTCAAAACAAATGGAAAACTAGCAAGCTTAAAGATGTTTCCCGATTTTCTTCTCAAGCTGGTGAAATATTAGTTTATTGCGCTGCCTTATTAGTACTGGTGTTGGTTGTTTTGGCCCTGGCCAGACCCCAAATTTCTTACAAAAAGCGAGTAATTATAGAAACGCATCTGGATATAATTTGCTTAATTGATCTTTCGAGATCAATGAATGCTTTGGATGTTTATCAGGGAAGTAAAAAGACTGTTCGTTTGGAATTAGTTAAAGAAGAATTAAGAAATTTTACAGAAAGACATGTGGGGGAGGATAAAAATCAGGTGGCTTTAATTGCATTTGCCTTTAAAGCTTTCTACCGTTGTTTTTTTACTTATGATCTGAATGAACTGTTATTTCACATTGACTATTTAGACGTTAAAGACTTTCCTCCCGAAGGAACCAATCTCGGAAGAGCAATTACTACGGGACTAGATATGCTGGATTTGATTGATGATCACCCGGGCGTTTTTGAAAGAAAAAAACATAAACGAGTGTTTATTTTAATTTCTGACGGAGAAGATTTTGGAGAAAATACTAGTCAAGCCGTAATCAGGGCAAGAACAAGAGGAATCCCGATTTATACTATTGGAATCGGCTCCAAGCAAGGAGGACCGATTATTGACGAAATGGACGAGCAAGGAAATATTGTTTATTTCCGAGACGAAGAAGGAAGGGTAATGTATAGCCAGCTGGAGGAAGAAACATTAAAAGCAGTAGCTAAAAGTAGCAGAGGAATGTATATTCATTCTAAAAGTGGTCGAGATTTGAGTGAATCCTTTAATTTATTTCTGGAAAAGGAAGCAAAGTCTCAGGAGTTGAAACAAGATTACTATGATGTTTATAAATATTTGTTGGGAGTTGCTTTCCTGCTGTGTATATTGTTAATTGTTAGGTTTATATAAAAAAACCCGCATTTGATTTAAAACAAATGCGGGCTCTTTTTTTATTTTTTCTTTGATTTAGAATCTTCAGTTTCTTTTTTGATTTCTACAGTTTTAACTGCAGATATCTGGAGATTAAAATCTTCTGTTCCTTGAGGTAGCTCCAGTTTCCTTATTTCTGTATTAATTAATTCATTCTTTTTTTTAAGAGTTTCCTGCCACTGCTTGTTGTTTGTCTGTTTATTTTCAGTAATTGATTTTATATGCTGAATTTCAACAAATACGCTCTTTTGTCCAAATGAGGAATTAATGAATTCTATAACTTCGTCTATTTTTTCCGGCTCTTTAAGTGCTTTAGCAATTAAAGAATTTAACCGCGTATTATTATCCTGAACAGTTATTTTGACTTTTCCTTGAAATTTTGGAGCTTGAATTTTAATAGTGCGACTGTAGTTTTTTTGTTTGTCATTTAACATTATTCCGAGAACAATTTCTTTTCCTGGCTCTACTTTTTTTTCTTCAATTTCTACATTTGCAAGTGCAAGGGCAGGAGTTTTACTAGTTTTTTGTCTGAGACTGATATCAATTTCAATAGCAACGATATTCTTCTTGCCCCTTATGAGCAGCTTATATAGGTCTTCAAGCTGGCCAATGTATCTGGCTAATTCTACTGCCTTTTCAGCGAAAAATTTAGATGACAATGAAACTTTTTTCCATGCCCCTGCTTCCCGGTAAGTAAAAGTTGTACTAATAGCATAATCTAATCTTGCCAGATAAGGACTTCCGAGAACAATAGGCTGGATAAGACTGTTAGAAAGTAAATAGCTGTCGTAAGGAGAATTTTTAGCTATAGTTATTTCCCATTTTTCCTGTTTTCTAAGCCCATTAGGATAGTATTTTTCAAAGTTTACTTTTACAGGAATCATTGTGTTTTTGTTCTGCCAAACACCTAAAACTCCTGCTCGATCATCAACCAAGATAATTCCCAGTTGAGGTTCGGTGATTCTTTTTCTCTGTTTAAAACTGGACATTATATTAGGAACAATCATTCCAATTTCTGCTCCAAATACAGGAGTCATGCTTATTCCTGTGCCTAAGAATGGATGGCCGAAGGCCAAAAATCCGTTGGAGTTAGAGACAGTAACTGTTCCTACTGCAGCTAAGGGGAGATCTCCAGAGGAAAGAACAGCGGCGATAGCATCACCGGCTTCCAATTTTTTAGAGCCTGAAGATTGCAGTGAATTTATTTGAGAATAAGTTATTGTTTGAGGGGGGACAGCTTCTTGAATTGAAGTAGCTCTTTGTTTGAGTTGAGCCTTAAACTTTTTAATCATTTTTTCGTTACCGACAAATTGCAAAGGAATGGTTAATTTTTCTAAATCCGCTGGTTTTGCATTTGCTGGTCGCTTGTAGTAATAACTGGCAGATTTTTCTAGATTTAACATTTCTTCAATTGGAGTTATTCCTGCTTGTGCTTCTTCAGGGGGCTGGAGGGGATAGTTGTAGGCCAAAGCACCAATTAATTTCCACTCGTTATCCCTGGGGTCTTTTAAGTAAATTGGGCTGCCGCTCATTCCAGAAATTATTCCTGCGCGGTTGATAATATTATCTGGTCCTCCTTGAACTTTAATCCAAATAATGTACTTGTTTTTGTAATAGAAATTAATGGATTCAATTTCTATTTCAAAACGTTCTCGGCCAAATCCTTTAAACACAGATTCGCCGTAGCCAATCATTCCAGACTTGATCTCACTCAGAGGTAATATTTCTAGATCTTTATTGAGGAATTTAACTGTTTTTGCCTGTAAGGTGGAAAGTGTAAAGCAAAATAATAGGATCCCAATTATTAAAATTATTTTTTTCATAGTCTTGCCTCGCTATAAAATATTTCCACTACAGTGGATTGATTGTAAGCTGAAAATTATTAAAGAGCTTAACAATTAATAATAGCAGAATACAAGAAAAAAAGTCAAGCAATTTAATTGCTTGACTTTTGATTGATGTCTTAAAAACTGTATCCGAAATATAACTTTATTTGCCAATCATCTTCAAGTTCGGGGAGAAATTTAACTTTTCTCATTCTTTTAGCAAAAGAAAGATGTAAAGGCTGACCTAAAATAGGTACAGTGCCTAAAGTTAAATCAACA
The DNA here is from genome assembly GCA_964449235.1 of uncultured Candidatus Saccharibacteria bacterium. Taxonomy (GTDB): domain Bacteria; phylum Patescibacteriota; class Minisyncoccia; order RBG-13-40-8-A; family JAUWHN01; genus CAYVAX01. The sequence continues at coordinate 8,217 of CAYVAX010000005.1, forward strand.
CCCACAGAACCTTTAACAGTGCTGGGATTAAGTTCATCCTGATTAAACACATTGAACTTGCGTTCATCAAACCAGATTTGAGCTAAGTCGCAAAACAGAGCTGCGCGGATATCGCCGAGATAGATTATCCCCAGCAGATTGAAGTTTTTTATCAGCGGAAATCTAAATTCTGCGTTCACAATCCAAATTCTGTTTCCCATAAACTGCATCCATTGGTAGCCTCGCAGTTCACCGAGGTCGCCGATAATCCAGGGGTTGATTGTTTTTCCCCACTGAGCTCCGGCATAACCTCTGAATGCTAGTGTCCATTCCAGTCCAAGGTTAATATATTTTCTTCCTTCTGCGGAAATAAGGGCGTTGTAGCCGCCAGTACTCCACCCAAGACTGAGCTTGTACATGTCATTAGCGAACGGACCGACCCGAGTATAGAGGGCAGTATCACGAACAAGAGAAAAATTAAAACTTGCGAATTGACCATCGTTGATATATCTGTTCAGAAACTCTTCTCGAATAGGGCTATCCATGCTCCAGTCAGGATGAAGATATTTTACTGATTGTCCGGTTATAGAAAATTCTAAACGGTGACAAAGATCAAGGGGGTATTGAGCAATAGTGCTGAATTTTACTCGTTTGTACATGAGCATGTAAAGCACAGGATCTATTCTGGGCTTGCCATGAAGACTATATCCATAGTTCACATACCAGGGGTAAAAATAGCTGGTTTCTTTTGATAGCGTTACTCCCCATTGTACTTTTGGAGAGAGATTGAACAATGAAATCTGATTGTTCTGGTAAATTTTTCCGAGAGCCCAAATACTAGCTTGAATATGTTTAGTTCTGGTGAGATCGGTTAAGTAAGCATAGCCGTATCCGTAAATTCCATAATAGCTGTCAAAAGTCGCATAGAGCATTGCTTGCTCTAAATAGATGTTTTTCCAGGGATTATAGTTTTCTACTTTTTTTAAATCAATTTTATCAGTTTCTAGTTCTGGCTTTGAGGCTGGCTGTATTTTTTTTGCAGTTACTAACTTATTGGCAAAATCAACTGGCTTAACTTGTTCTAAATCCATTTCGTATACATTATTAGTGAAGACGTGCCGAGAGTCTCGGTAACCAACAGCGCCAAAAATTACTTCCTCATTTTCAGTAGTGGTTACGGTTGCAATTCCATTAATTACATTTGTCCACTGTTTTATTTTTCCGGTTTCAATATTTAAAGAATAAAGATTTCGAGTTTTATCTGCATCTTGGTCGGAGATGAACCAAATTGTTTTTCCGTCTTGACTATAGATTGGCCTGATTTCATTACTGGGTCCGAAAGTCAACTGTGTTTTTTCTTGAGTGTTCAGATTTAATTTAAACAACTTGTTAAATCCGTGAATATTGGTTACATAAATAATTGTCTGCTCATCAGGGGATAAACTGGGAGCATAATTAAACCTGTTTTCATTGGTTAGGTTTTTAATTTCTCTAGTTTCCAAATTAAGACTAAAAATGTCTCGGTATCTACCGTCAATTGCGCTAAAGATGATTGTTTTTTTATCTGCGGACAATTCTGGAGATTGAGGATCATCCAATCTTATTTTAATCTTTTTAACTTTCTTGCTGATAACTTTGATTACAAATTTTGTGTCCGGTTCCTTTTTGCTTGTGTCTAAATCTGGAGTTGCTTTTTTATCTTCTTGTTTATCTTCTAAATCTTCTAAAGAAAGCTCATACATATCTGTGCTTACTTTGGCAGTCACAATATCGATTTTAATTAACACCGGGTATTTGGTTGCAGTTCGGGCAAAGTATAGCAGGGTTTTGCTGTCATCAGAGAATGAAAGCCCGCGTCCCGGCCCAGTGGGATCTATAACAGGCCCCAGGCCATATTTGTAAAGCGAATAGCTTCCAATCTTTTTAATAATCACTCCGGTCTTGCGGGAGATTAGCACTAATTTAACTGCGCGTTTTTCAATTATAAATCCGGCAATTATTTCTCCGTCAGGAGAAACTACAGGATCATAAATCATCTCCGGCTTGTTTTTTCTTTTTAAATCTCTCTGAACAAGAATATCCCGACCGAATTCATAAGCTTCTTTTTTTTGAATTGGAAAATGTTCATACTGTTCTTCTAAATATTTTCTAAATCCTCGGTCTAATTCTACAAAATCTGTTTTTAGAATTTGGTGGATTATTTTCTCAAATCCATGAGCTGTAGGTTTTGCTCTTCGAAATTCTTTAACAAATTTCTCAAAAATTTCATCACCGTAAGTAGTGTGGATATAGTCGTAGAGGTAACCAGCGAGGATATAGCAGACCTCATAAAGGCTAGCTAATTGTGGGCGAGTCCAGTCTTTAACGTTGATATAGGGAAGGACTTTTCCGATTACAAAATATCTGATTATTAGCTGAGCGCTAGGTTTGGTTTTATGGAGCCCAGAAACATGCTGGGACCAGCCTTCGAATACAAAGGTTAATAATCGGTACCACAGCCTGGAAAGTCGACTGGGCGATTGTTCTGCTAAATCCCATAAACTAAACTGAAATAAATGACAAACTTCATGAGTAACTATCTGCTGAATTTCGCTGAAATTGTATTCATTAGGGACAAAAACCATGCGCATTTGAGTAGGGTCGGCATAAGCAATTGCGGATCCTGGTCCTAAAGGGTGGTTGCTGGCATCTCGGCGATTCCAAAAGAAAAATATTCTAGGTTTAGCGTGCGCTTTCCGCTTATCGGTTTTGTTATCGACTTCTAATGGCATTTCATAATCAATAGAGGTGCTGATTTTCTCATATGCAGTTTCTACCCAGGTGTACATACTTGCCAGATATTGTTTTTTTTGCTGGGGGGTTAATTTTTCTTCATTGGGAATGTAAAAATGAATTTCAAAATGTGGTGTTTCATAAATTTTCCAATCAATATTCCTGTATCTAACCATGTTCTTTCCGAACTGGGCATTAACGATTCCAGGAAATAGAGTTAAGGAAAATGATACAATTAAAACGAAAATCAAAATTTTATTTCTCATTTTTTTCACCTTTTCCTGTCGAGTCTGTCGAGCAGGCATATTTTTTTGTCAAAGGGCATTGACAGTTTAGTGTACCTCTTTATTTATTCCAGTGTCAAGGTAAAAGTTAAACAACCCCTTTTCTTTTTGGCTTTGGCGTGATATTTTAATAATAGAATATGAATCATTCAATGAAAGTGGGATTAAGTTTTGGATTAACCTCGGGAACAATCACTACCCTGGGATTAATGGTTGGCCTTTATTCGGGCACGCATTCAAAAATGGTTGTGATCGGAGGAATATTGACAATAGCAATAGCGGATGCGTTTTCTGACGCTTTGGGCATTCATGTTTCTGAAGAATCTAAGGGAAAGCATACAGAAAAAGAAATCTGGACATCAACGATTGCTGCTCTTTTTTCGAAGTTTGTTTTCGCCCTCACCTTTATTATCCCAGTTTTAGTTTTTAAGTTGCCAACAGCGATCGTGGTTAGCATAATTTGGGGACTGTTGTTATTAGGCATATTCAGTTACGGGATTAGCAAGCCGCAAAAAGTTAAATCCTGGAAAGCAGTTGGGGAACATTTATTAATCGCTATAATCGTCATAATCGCCACTCATTATTTAGGAACTTGGATTAGCCATATATTCGCATGAAAAAAATTCTAATATTTGCTATATTAATAATCCTTGCAATTGCAGTGTCTTTAATTTTTGATAATCGCAATCAAAATCAAATGATCGACAAAAACTTAAATTCAGAAGAAAAAATTATTCGGGAACCAGCAGTAGCCGGAGCTTTTTATCCAGGGACAAAACAGGAGCTTGAGGAAACAATAACTGAATTTATTTCTCAAGCTGAAGTTTCCAAAATCGAGGGTTATGTAAGAGGATTAATTGTTCCCCATGCTGGTTATTCTTATTCTGGCCAAGTTGCTGCTTATGGCTACAAGGCCCTGGAAGGGCAGGAAATTAATACTGTTATTTTAATCGCCAATAGCCATCGGGAACAATTTAAAGGGGTTTCAGTTTATCCTCGAGGATATTACAAAACTCCTTTGGGCGAAATTGAAATTGACGAGAATTTAGCTGGTCGGATAATAAGCTTTCACGAAGACATTTCCTTTCATGAAAGCGCTCACGATCTCGAGCACAGTCTAGAAGTGCAATTGCCTTTTTTACAGATGGTACTTGATGATTTTAAAATTGTTCCTATTATTATTGGAAATCAACCAGGAGCAGCAGATGTTTTAATTTCAGCATTAAAAGGTTTAATTGACAGCAAAACTTTATTAATTGCCAGCTCAGACTTGTCTCATTATCCAGAATATGAACAGGCCAAGTATTGTGATCATAAAGTGATGGAGGCAATTTTAACTGCAAACAGAAAGAATTTACAAACAACAATATCTTCCTTAGAGCAAGAGAATATTCCCAATCTTCAAACTTGTGCTTGCGGACAGCAAGCAATTGAAGTATTAATGGAATTGATGAAGAATGCAGAGGGCAGATTATTGCACTATGCTAATTCCGGAGATATAGAATCCGGTGATAAATCCCAGGTAGTAGGATATACAAGTATTGTATTTATTGCTGAGGAGCTGGAAACTAATGAATTGAACAAGCAAGAACAAGAGAAATTGATTGAAATTGCCAAAAAATCAGTGGAAACATTTGTTAACAGCGGGCAAAAACCCCAGATTTCAAACAGCTTTTCTAAATTAGAAAAACATTTAGGAGCGTTTGCAACCCTGAAAAAGAAAGACCAGCTCCGAGGATGTATTGGCCGGTTTCAGCCCGACATCCCCTTGTATGAAGTGGTTAGGGATATGGCAATTGCTGCTGCCAGCGAAGATCACCGGTTTAAACCCGTTACCAAAGAGGAATTAAAAGATTTAAATTATGAAATTTCCGTACTAAGCCCTTTAGAAAAAGTTAATTCTTGGAAAGAAATTAATCTTGGAAAACATGGGGTTCAAATAAAACAGGGGGTGCATTCAGGCGTATTTTTGCCTCAAGTTGCTGAACAAAATAATTGGGATTTAGATACATTTATGAATGTTTTATGCACGCAAAAAGCAGGACTGCCGAGCGATTGCTGGAAAGATCCTCAAACTGAGATTTATATTTTTACTGCTCAAGTGTTTGGGGAGGATTAATTTTAATTTTTATGATACAATACGATTATGATTAAAAAGATTGTGAAAAACAAAAAAGCAGTTATTGGGATTTCAATTATTATCCTTATAATCCTAGCTGTGTTCCTGTTTAAAGAAAAAAAAGAATCGAGCTATGATTCTACAATTGTTCAACGAGGTGAAATTGTTGAACAAGTTTCAGCTACCGGAACCGTAAAGCCAGTTCAAGAAGTTAATTTGCGGTTTGAAACCAATGGAACCATTGAAGAAATTTATGTTTCTGAAGGGGATAAAGTTAAGCAAGGAGCTAAATTAGTTAAGTTGTATACTAGCAAACTCTACAGCCAACTTCTTCAAGTTCAGGCCAGTTATAACCAGGCAAAAGCAGAGCTAGAACAATACCAGGCAGGAGCAACCCCGGAAGCAATTCAAGTAGCAGAGCAAGAAGTGGAAACTGCACAAACAAACCTTACAGACATTAAAGCTCAAGCAGAAAATGATATTGATAAAGCTTATGATGACGCTCTAGATACTTTTAACAATGCTTACTTTAATGCCGACAAGGCAATGAAAAAATTAAAAACACTATTTGACGAAAACACTCTTTATAAAGAATATCGCGATGATCTTACATTCAGAAGCATTCAAGCAAAAACAGACACCAAGGACAAAAAGGAAAAAGCGGATTTAGCATTTAAAAATCTTAAAAATTTAATTGCAGAAATTAGAGCTGATTCCAGTGATCAAAAAATTGATAATTCTTTTGAGCCCTTTCTTTCCTATTTGAGAACTATTCGCGATGCTCTGGATTCTGCTGGAGAATTAGTAGATTTAATAATCATCCATTCCGATTACAGTCAAAGTCAATGGGATACAGATCAAGATAATATTGAAACCGGAAGAATAGCAATTAATACTGCAATTACTAATACTTTGATTGCCAAACAAGCAGTTGCTGATCAAAAAGTAGCTAATCAAAAAAATATTAATGCTGCTAAAAACACTCTCGAGGAAGCTCAGGAAAATTTAGCAGAATTAAAGGCTCCTCCGAGAGCAGTAGATATTGCAGTTTATCAGGCAAAAGTAGACAAGGCCAAAGCTTCCATGGTTGAACTTCAACAAAAATTAAATGATGCTACCCTAACAGCGCCATTTTCAGGAACAGTAGCTAAAATTAACATTAAAATTGGAGAAGTAGTAACTGCGGGAGGAGATGCAGTCATTTCTCTAATTAGCAGTAGTAAATTTGAAATCAAAGTCGACGTTCCGGAAGCAGATATTGGAAAAGTAAAAGTAGGAAATCCAGTAAATATATCTCTAGATGCTTTCCCGGAAGAATCTTGGCCAGGACAGGTAGTGGAAATAGAGCCAGCTGAAACAATGATTGAGGGTATTGTGTATTATAAGGTGAAGGTGGTTTTTGACGAAATTGATCAACGAGTTAAAACTGGAATGAGCACAGATATTTCTATTGAAACCCAAAGAAAAGAAAATGTTTTGCACATCCCCTATCGTTCAATTATATACAAACAAGAAAAGAAAATGGTAAGAGTTGTTCAAGGAGAAGAAATTAAACAACTGGAAGTGAAAACAGGGATAAAAAATGAAAAAGGAGAAATAGAAATTTTATCCGGACTTCAAGAGGGCCAAGAAGTAATCACTTTTATGCGAGAATAGTTTTAAAATCTATGATGAAGGTAAAAAAGTTAAAAAAGGAATATCAGAATGATTCTGTTGTAACCACCGCTCTAGACGGTGTTTCTTTTGATATAAAAGAGGGAGAATTTGTAGCTATAATGGGGCCTTCGGGCTCAGGAAAATCAACATTGATGCACATTATGGGGTTTTTAGATCGACCGAGTTCAGGAGTATACAAATTTGAAGGAGAAAGCATTGAGGATTTAACTGATGGAGAATTAGCATATATTCGGAATGAAAAAATGGGATTTGTGTTCCAGTTTTTTAACTTATTAGCTCGAACCACGGTTTTTGACAATACCAAACTTCCTTTAACTTATACTAAAATTTCTAAAAAAGAAAAATACAAAAGAACAAAACAAGCAATTGATGCTGTGGGATTATCTCGTCGTATAAAACACTATCCCAATCAACTTTCTGGAGGAGAACAGCAAAGAGTAGCTATTGCACGGGCAATTGTCAATCATCCTTCAGTAATTTTTGCTGATGAGCCCACAGGAAATTTAGATAGCAACTCTGGCCAGCAAATAATGGAGATTTTGCAAAACTTGAACGATCAAGGACATACAATTATTTTAGTTACTCATGAAAAATATACTTCTGAAATGGCCAGGCGGGTAATCCAATTAAAAGACGGAAAATTAATTTCCGATAAATTAGTTGACCATCGGCATTTTGCTAAAGATGGGCTGGTAAAATAATATGGACATTAAAGATTCAATAAAAATTTCATTCACTGCTTTATGGGCGAATAAAACGCGTTCCTTTTTAACTGTTCTAGGAATTGTAATTGGAATTGCTTCTGTGATTATAATGATGTCTTTGGGAAAAGGCGCAGAAAATTTAATTGTGGGACAAATTCAATCCCTGGGTTCGAATACAATATATGTTGAGCCGGGGTCATTTGACCCTCAACAAGGAATAGGCATGGAAATGGCCCTAGAGGAAATGACTATTAAAACCCTTAAACTTAAAGATGTGGAAACAATTAAAAAAGATCCTTTAACTGATATAGCTTATCCTATGGCTTATGGTGTGGGCCGGGCAGTTTATCGCAATGAAGATAAAAAAATAACCTATTTAGGGGTTACTCCAGAAGCATACACTATGGACGATTGGCATGTTTCTTCTGGTCGGGAGATTAGAGAGGAAGAGGTACGATCAATGGCTAGAGTAGCTACCTTAGGTTGTAAAGTAGCTGAAGATTTATTTGCAGAAGAAGATCCTGTTGGAAAAACAATTAAAATTAAAAGAACAAAATTAAAAGTAATTGGAGTAATGGAAGAAAGAGGAATGGAAATGTTTCAGAATTATGATGAATATGTTTATGTTCCCATAACTACTGCCCAAAAACTATTGTTAGGGATTGATCACTTGAATGCAATTACAGTAAGAGCTAGAAGCGAGCAAGCCGTAGAGCCGCTGATGGAAAATATTCGCTTAGCTTTAAGAGAAAATCATAATATTTATAATCCTGAAGGTGATTTATCTAAAGATGATTTCAAGGTTATGAGCCAAGTAGAAGCTTCGGATATGATGACTCAAATTACTGGGATACTTACTGTCTTTCTTTCCTCAGTAGCTGCAATCGCTTTAATTGTGGGAGGAATTGGGATTATGAATATTATGCTGGTTTCAGTGACCGAACGTACTCGAGAAGTGGGTTTAAGAAAAGCAGTGGGAGCAAGAAAGAAAGACATTCTTAATCAGTTTTTAATTGAATCTGTAGCCTTAACTGTTTTTGGAGGGATTATAGGATTTATTATTGGAACCGGATTTTCATTTGCTGCTTCTATAGGGTTAAGCAAGATGTTAAGTACGGACTGGAGTTTTACAATTCCGTTTAGTGCAGTAGTGTTAGGATTTGGAGTAGCGACAATAGTGGGTTTGATATTTGGAATCTATCCTGCCAAACAAGCTGCGAAATTAAATCCCATTGAAGCTTTAAGACATGAATAGAAAATAGGGGTTGACAGGATATAGTTATGGGTATATACTCATAATGTAATTAGTAGCTTGTAAAATTAAGATCTCTAATTTTTAAATTTTAGTTTAAATTTAAATTTCAGAGCCTTAATTTTTATGATATAATGCCTTTAGGAACAGGATTTGGCCCTGGAAGAGGTGCTGGCCGCGGAAGTGGCAGAGGCAGACAGCCCAGAGGTCGAGGATTAGGCCCTGGCGGAGAATGTGTTTGCCCGAGTTGCGGGGAAACGACTACTCACAAAAGAGGAGTTCCCTGCTACGAGCATAAATGCCCAAAATGCGGAGCAATAATGACCAGGACTTAATAAATTAAAAGTTAATAACTTATGCAAAAAATTTGTATTCCTTCTACTGGCCCCAATTTAGATTCACTAATTGATTCTCGGTTTGGAAGGTGTAGCTATTTTCTAATTCTGGATAAAAACGGAAAATTACTAGAGGCTGTAGAGAATAAAGCAAATCAAGCTCAGCGAGGAGCAGGAGTTTGTGCTGGCCAAAATATGGCTGATGAAAAAATAGAAGTGGTAATTGCTGAGAATATTGGCCCTCGTGCATATATGGTTCTAAATTCCTCGGGGATTAAAATTTTCTCCGGGGCTTCTGATGTTTCAGTTAAAAAAGCGTTTGAGAGTTATAAACAAGGAAAGTTAAAAGAAGTTAAGTCTGCTCAGGACGCTGGCCCCGTAATGGGCTTTGGTCGGGGACAGGGCCGGAGAAGCGGACAAAGAAATCAATAATCATGATTAATATATTCAAGACAGGACAAAAGACTACTGCAGTGGCAGGGTTTTTTACTATCCTATTTGCAATTGCTAAAGCTGTAGTGGGAATAATGTCCGGGAGTATTGTATTACTGGCAGATGCTATTCACAGCGCTGCTGATTCTTTTTCTACGTTTACTGCCTGGCTGGGGCTTAAAATTGCCCAGAAAAAACCAACAGAAAAATTTCCTTATGGGTTTTATAAAGCGGAAAATGTTGCTGCTCTGCTCATATCCGGCCTAATTCTATTTGCGGGATTCAGTATTGTTAAGGAGGGGATTAATAAGATATTTATTGAGTACCAGTTGAATATTCCTTTAGTGGCTATAATTCTAGCAGTTACTGATGCAATTGTAATGTTTTTAATTGGAAGTTATGAAATTAAAGTAGGGCGGAAAATAAATTCCCAGAGTTTGATTGCGGATGGGAAAGAATCCCGGATGCACATTTTTTCTTCATCAGTAGTGTTAATGGGGCTGATCGCCACTATGGCCAAAATCCCCTACTTAGAAGGAATTGCCGGGATTGTGATTTCGTTATTCATTTTTAAAGTCGGAATTAGCTCAGCCAAAGACTCTATTTTCGCATTGATGGATGTTGCTCCCAGCAAGAAAAACGAACAAAAGATAAAAACAATTTTGAATAAAATTTCCGGGATTAGGGGTTATGATAATCTGAGATTAAGAAAAGCCGGTCCGTTTGTATTTGGCGAGGCGGAGGTGAAAATAGGGAAAGCGGTGAATGTGAAAAGGGCAAGTCAAATTTCAAAAATTATTGAACAAGAAATTAAGAAAAAAGTAGAGTTGATTGATTCCTTTACAGTAAAAGTTGTTCCTTTTCAAACCAGACAGCAAAAATTTTGTATTCCTATTAAAGAATACAAAAGCTTGGATTCTTTAATTTATGATCACTTTGGGAGAGCTAAAAAGTTTCTGTTTTTGGAAATGGATGGTAATAAGGTGAAGAATTACTGTGTAAAAGATAATCCTTACAAGCAAAAGGAAATTAGAGCAGGGTTGAACGCAGCTTCATTTGTGGTTAAACAAAAGATTGATTTTGTAGTTGTTACTGAGATCGGACCAATATCTCTGCATACTTTACGGGACAATGTAGTTGACGTTTATCAGGCTTCTTCCGGGCAGACAATCAATCAGATTATCAATAAGGTGGTGGGCAATAAATTAGAGTTATTAAAAACGCCTACTCGTAAAAAAACATGAACAAGATTGTTATTAGTGGTGGAAAAGGAGGAACGGGGAAATCAACGATTTCTCTGTTGTTAGTTAAGCGATATTTAGATCAAGGGAAAAAGGTAGTGCTTGTGGATGCGGATGTAGAATGTCCCAACGACCACTTATTGATAAACAAGAAATTAAATAAACAAGTAAAAATAGTTTATGGGAATTATCCCAAGCTAGATAAAAGAAAATGTAGAAAATGCGGTGATTGTGTGCGTACTTGCAGAGAGAATGCTATATATATGCCTAGAAATCAAAAAGGGGAAAAAGGATATCCCGTGTTTATTAAAGAATTATGTTCTGGATGTGGAGCTTGTTGGATTACCTGTCCGTTTAAAGCAATCAAACCTCAAAAAGAAGAGATCGGAAAGATTTTTATCAATCATCCTCAAAAAAACTTTTATTTACTCACTGGACTGGCCAAGCCGGGAGTTGAAGAAACCGGGCCTATAGTAACTCAATTAAAACAGTTTGCTATTAAATTCGCCAAACAAAAAGGAATAAATACTTTGCTTATTGATACTGCTGCTGGCACACATTGCCCGGTCATTTCCGCCTTATTAAACAGTGATGTTGTTCATTGTGTTACTGAACCCACTCCTATGGGAGCCTATGATCTGGAATTAATCTTGAAATTGTGTGAGAAAATAGGTATTTCTGCGGATATAATTTTGAATCAAGCAGATCTGGGCGACAAGCAAAGGATATATGCAATTGCTAAAAAATTCGGTTCTAAAATTAAAAAAGAAATTCCTTATTCTAAAAAAATTGTTAATGCTTATTCTAAAGGTCGATTGTTAACAGCCAATCTTAAATTATAACCATGGCTAACCTATCCTCATTAAACAAACAACAAGTGAATGAAGTTGCTAAACAAGTTTATGAAAAATTTGAACAGGAAACTGGTAAAGTTCCAGAATGGGTCAAAGTAATGGCCCATCGACCAGAGATTTTAAAAGAATTTACAGAATTGTTCAAAACCATAATGGGCAAGGGAGAAATAGAAGCAAGCCTGAAATGGAAAATAGCGTATACAATTTCTGATATGTTAAAATGTCCGTTTTGTGTGGATGTAACTTCTAAAATGTTAAATAAACTAGGAGCAGACGAAAAAACTTTGGAGAATATAATAAAAGGTAAAGATTTGTCTGAAAATGAAAAAAGGGTGTTAGAATTAGTGAAAGACATAACTGCAGATGCTCACCTGGATAAACCTAAGATTTTTGAAGAATTAAAAGATAAGCTTAGTGAAGCTGAGATTGTTGAGATCATTTCCGTAATCGGCTTGTTTAATTACATTAATCGTTTTAATAATAGCTTAGCGATTTTACCGGAATAGATAATAGCAAGAACACTAATCATTATCATCACAATCTTGCTTTTGGGAACAATCTCGGTTTTGTTTTTAGTTGCCCCCTGCCATTGCTCAGGAGACAACGTCCGAAAACTGTTTAAGCAAGAATACCAGCGCGAATATATCAATAATGGCGCAGGGAAGATAATTAATATTTAACGAGCAAATAATTGAATTTTTAAGCCATGAATAGATATAAAATTTTAATTGTTTTAATGCTGATTTTAGGCTTTTTTCTTATTCCGAATTTAAGTTTTGGGCAACAAAACATTAATTGCGGAGTATATTTCACAGGAGTAGGCTGTCCGCATTGCGCTAAAGCTGATCCTGTGGTTTTGCAACAGGCAGTTAATAAATATCCGAATTTGGTGATTATTGAGTATGAGATTTATCAGCAAACAGCTAATGCTTCCTTACTCGATGAATATCATAATAAGTATGATTCGCCATTGGGAGTGCCGATTACCATATTTGATGAACAAATACAGGTTAATGGAGACAGATCCATTTTAAACAATCTTTATTCGGTAATTAACTCTCTTGACAGTCAGCCCTGCCCCCTGATTACCAAAGCTCCCACCATCTTTGAAACTTTAAATATCAATAATCTGCCAGGATATCCCAAGATTTGGAATCAACAGAAAATTTTAATTAAAACCGACCTTGGAGATGATAACCAATCCTTAAAAAATCTATTAATCACCGAGGATTTGGGAGCAATCCTGAAAGAAATGGAATTTACAGAGATTCAGCCGGCAAAAGTTCCTCTTTCCGGGCAAAGTGTTAAATTTGATCACGCAATTAAGTTTAAAAATTGGGTTTTTCAATGGGATGGCAAGAGCCTGGAAGAGCTATTAGCAGGAGAACCATCAATCCCTGATTCTGAAGATCAACAACCCTCGCCATCAAAATCGCCTCAGGAAGGAATCTCTCCCAAGGAGCCGGAACAAACAGCAGATACTGAACTTACTCTTGCTAAAGTCTTGTCTTTAGCAGCCATTGACGCTATAAACCCCTGCGCACTGGCAGTATTGGTCTTAATGCTGATTGCGATCCTAAGCTATAATCCCGGGAAAAAGAAAAAATTGTTGTTAGCGGGATTGGCGTTTGTAGTCTCCGTGTTTGTAATGTATTTGATTTACGGATTGGTGATTATTAAATCCTTTCAGCTTATTCAGGCATTAACCTCAATAAGGATCTGGCTTTACAAGATTTTGGGATTAGTTGCTGTAGTCTTAGGGGTTCTCAAACTTCGAGACTTTGTTTGTGCTAAATCTGTTTGCAAGATGAATCCGAGGGTAAATAAAATTGTTTCTAAAATAACTAGTCCTCGAGGAGCATTTTTGGTGGGAGCGTTTGTAACCATCTTTTTACTTCCTTGTACTATTGGCCCCTATATTATCTGCGGAGGAATTTTATCTGCGAAATATCTGCTAGAAGCTCTTCCGTATCTGTTGGCGTATAACCTCGTATTTATATTACCAATGTTAGCTGTAGTTTTGATTATCTATTTGGGATTATCCAAAGTAGAAGATATTTCTGCTTGGCAGGCTAAACACATGAAATATTTAGATTTAGTGGCAGGATTGATCATTCTGCTGTTGGGTATAGCAATGATTTTAGGCTGGGTCTAATATCTCCACTATGTCCAAGGATAAAGAAATTAAAAAAGAGATGAAAAAGATCAAAAACGAAGTTGTTGCTTGTAAAAAGTGTTCTCTTTACAAAGTCAGAACCTGCCCGGTTATTGGAGAAGGAAGCCATTGGACAAAGATAGTGTTTGTAGGAGAAGCACCAGGATACAATGAAGATAAAAGCGGCCGTCCATTTTGCGGAGCAGCTGGAAAAGTTTTGGATAAATTGTTGGCCTCAATAGGATTGGATCGCAAGCAAATATATATTTGCAATGTTTTAAAATGCCGCCCTCCTGGAAACAGGAATCCCAGTCAGAAAGAGATACAAGCCTGCTCTCCGTATTTACAAACCCAGATCAAGACCATCAATCCCGACGTTATTTGCACCCTGGGCAACTATTCCACCAAATTCATATTTGAAAAATATGGGCTAGGAGCAAAAATTCAAGGGATTAGTAAAATTCACGGGAAAATTTATTCTGCAGAGAATATTAAGATTATGCCTGTTTATCATCCGGCAGTAGCTACTTACAACGCTAATATGCTACAAGTGCTTGAAAAAGACTTTCAAAAATTAAAGAAATTTAAATGAGTTTTAAAGGAAGTAAAAAAATTGTAATCGGCTCTGGAAAAGGGGGAGTAGGAAAATCAATGCTAACTTCGGCACTGAGCATGCTGTTTAACCAGGAGCATAAAATTGTAGCCGTGGATTGTGATGTTGATGCTCCCAATTTGGCAATTTGGCTTAATGAGGTTAAGCACTGGGGAAAAATTATCCCGGTTACTACTTCTGCAAGACCAGAGATTGATTACAAAAAATGCACTGGTTGCGGTAAGTGTGCTGAGAGTTGCCATTTTCAAGCAATTAAAATGGTTGATGGCAAACCAGTGATAAATAATTTTCTTTGTGAGGGTTGCGGAGCTTGCGAGGCAATTTGTCCAGAAAAAGCAATTAAGCTCAAACCGGTTCAGAATGGAAAAATTAAAATTAAAAACACCAAATACAATTTCTATTTAATTTCCGGACAACTTTTACCTGGAGAAACAGGATCCGGGAAGATAGTTACGGAAATAAAGAAGCAGGCAGAGGGATTCAATCACGACCTGATGGTTATTGATTCCTCTCCGGGAATTGGCTGCCCTACAATTGCTGCTTTCAGAAATTCTAATTTTGCAGTATTGATTACTGAGCCCACTCCTTCGGGGATATCAGACCTGGAAAGAACTTTGAAGATTGTTAAATATTTTAAGCTTCCTTATAGAGTGGTGATAAACAAGTGGGATATAAATCCTGAGCTGACTCAGAAAATTAAAACCGAGTTTAAACATGAATTTATTGGCCAAATTTCCTATGATCAACATATTTTTAAAGCAATAAGCAAGTTCAAACCCATATTGGAAACGGATTTAGATGTGGGTCAAGAAATTCGGGAGATATATAAACGATTAATAAGGGTAATATAAAATACATTGCCACGTCCGATTAAACAAAAAAAAGTTAATTTTAAGCCCGAAGCCAGCTATTTCAAGCCTCGGGCTGTTCCTCTTTCGAAGTTAACAGAAGAAGTGATAACTCCTGAGGAATTAGAAGCGATTCGCCTTCATGATATTCAGGACTGTAATCAATCTAGATGTGCTAAAAAAATGAAAATATCACCAAGCACCTTTCAGCGAATTTTAAAATCCGGGCATCAAAAAATCGCCCAGGCGCTAATTAAAGGGAGAGCAATAAGGATTGAAGAACAAAATGAATAAACAAGATTTTTTTAGTTATACCAAAAAACAATTTGAACAGGTTGCCAGATACTTAGATCTAAAACCTGCGATTTTTAATAAATTAAAAACTCCAAACAGAATAATTAAATTCCAAATTTCAATCAAAATGGATAACGGCAGGATTAAAACATTTGAAGGTTATCGTTGCCAGCATAATAATTGTTTAGGCCCGTATAAAGGGGGAATTCGATTCAGTCCGGTTGTAAATGAAAAAGGAGTGGAAGCGTTGGCAATGTTAATGACCTGGAAATGTTCTCTGGCGAATCTTCCTTTTGGGGGAGCTAAAGGGGGAATTAAAGTTGATCCTTTTAACTTAAGTCCTCGAGAATTAGAAGGACTTTCTCGAGGTTATGTTCGAAAACTTTTTTCATGGATAGGTCCGAATAAAGATATTCCTGCTCCGGATATTAATACCAATTCCCAGATTATGTCTTGGATGGCAGATGAATACATTAAAAAAGCTAATCCTAAAACTTCAAATTCAAAGATAAAAGCACTGGGCGCATTTACAGGAAAACCGATTGATATTTGGGGAATAAGAGGAAGAACCGAAGCTACAGGATATGGGGGAGCAATAATTCTTAAAGAATTAGCAGCTAAACTCAATCTCAAACCCAAAAAAACAACCTTGGCCATTCAAGGATTTGGAAACGTAGGTTATCATTTTGCCGATTTTGCAGATAAGCTGGGGTATAAATTGCTGGCAGTTAGCGAGATTTATGGAGGAATTAAAGTAAGCCAGGGGCTAAACCCCCAACAAACTATGGAGTGCAAACAGAAAAAAGGGGAAATCATTGGCTGTTATTGTGTGGGAAATATTTGCGATTTAGGGCTTGGAGAAAAAATCGACAATCAGCAAATTTTAGAAACTGATGTTGACATTTTAATACCGGCTGCAGTTGAGGGTGTGATTAATAAACAAAATGCGCATAAAATTAAAGCCAAGTACATTATTGAAATGGCTAACGGGCCGATTACTCCCCAAGCTGAGAAAATTTTAGAAAAAAATTGCGTAACTATAGTGCCTGATATTTTAGCTAATGCTGGAGGAGTAATCGTTTCCTATTTTGAATGGCTGCAATCGCAACAGAATACAAAATGGAAAAAGGAACAAACATTAAACGAAGTTTCCAAAATTTTGAAGAAATCTTTTAATCGCGTTTGGGACTTAGCCCGGAAAGAGAAAATTAGTTTAAGAAAAGCAGCATATATTCTCGCTGTTCAAGGAGTTGTCAAGGCGATGAAATAAATAGTATTATAAGCTTATGAGCATATTGATTTACATTCTTCTAGGTACGTTTTTGATCAACTTGATTGCTTTTGTGGGAGCGTTGAGCTTGTTTTTCAATAGAAAATTTTTGGATAAAGTTCTGTTGATATTGGTTGCCTTTTCTGCAGGAGCCTTGATCGGAGGGGCTTTTCTGCACCTAATTCCAGAAACAGTAGCTAAAGTTGGGGTTGATGAAAATAAATTGCTGACTGCGTTTTTGTATTTGATTTTAGGGTTTTGTATTTTCTTTACCCTTGAACAATTTATTCGCTGGCACCATCACCACGGTTCCCGTCATGAAAAAATAATGCCATTTTCATATTTAATTCTGATTTCTGACGGTATTCATAACTTCATTGACGGATTGATTATTGCTGCTTCCTTTGCGGTTGCATTTCCAATCGGAGTTGTTACCACCTTGGCGGTTGCCCTTCATGAGATTCCTCAGGAAATTGGAGATTACGGGGTATTGGTATATGGGGGATTCAAGCGTGTAAAGGCACTGTTTCTTAATTTTTTATCTGCAAGCACAGTTATTTTAGGAGGATTTGTAGGATTTCTAATATCTGAACAAGTTGGAAAATCAATTATTTTTCTTCTCCCATTTGCTGCTGGAAACTTTATTTACATCGCAGCTTCGGACTTAATTCCGGAAATCAAACACAAAGTGAATTTGAAAAAATCATTGATCCACTTTTTTATATTTTTACTGGGAATAGTTTTGATGTTGTTAATAAAAATGATATAATATACATAACCTATGAAAATTATTCAACAAAGAAAAAAATGTATTGGCTGCGGCAATTGCGCTGCTGTTTGCCCGAAGTTTTGGGAGATGGGGAATGATGGAAAGGCAAACTTAAAAGGGGCAAAACAAACCAAGGATGGAAATTTTGAGCTGGAAGTAAAAGACATTGACTGCAACAAGCAAGCAGAATCGTCTTGTCCAGTGCAAATTATTCACGTTAAAAAATAATAATTTTAATTATGATTGACTTTAACTCTACCTTACAAACTCTTGCTCAATGGTCATTGGATCACGGAATTAAAATCTTAGCAATAATTATTATCGCCTGGATTTTATTGCGTATTTTGAAGAAAATAATTCATCGGGCGATTAAATCTGTTTTAGCCAAGACCTATAAAATTAAAAAAGTTAAGAATGAGCAGGCAGTTGAAAAAAGAATTAATACTTTAGAAGGAGTTTTTTATTCCACAGCCAGGATTATTGTCTGGACTTTAGCAGTTATGATGATTCTTCCTGAGTTCGGAATTAATATCGGACCGATTTTAGCGGCAGTAGGAGTGGCAGGATTAGCATTTGGATTTGGCGCTCAGTATTTAATCCGAGATTTAATTTCCGGCCTATTTATTATCCTCGAAGACCAATATCGAGAAGGAGACGTTATTAAAGTGAATAGCACTTCCGGGGTCGTAGAAGATTTAAATTTAAGAGCAACAGTGTTAAGGGATTTAAATGGAACAGAGCATCATATTCCTAATGGAGAAATTAAGACCAGCTCTAATCTTACTAAGTCCTGGTCGCGAATTAATTTAGACATTGGAGTTGCATATGATACAGACCTGGACAATGCTATTGAGGTTTTAAACACAGTAGGCAATAATTTTGCTAAAGATAAAAAATGGAAAGATATTGTGATTAAAACCCCTCAAGTTTTAGGGGTAAATGAATTTGGAGAATCAGCAATCACAATTAAATTATTAGGTGAAACTAAACCCGGAGAGCAATGGAACGCAGCTAGAGAATTAAGAAAGAGAATTAAGAAAGCTTTTGACAAAGAGAATATTGAAATCCCATTTCCTCACCGGGTAGTAATTCAAAAATAGCTTATGTTCCCCAAAGTTCCCCTTCAAAAGAAAAAAATTAAAAATTATCAGAAACTAATTAAACCCAGCCTATACCAGCAAATACTAACAA
This sequence comes from uncultured Candidatus Saccharibacteria bacterium, assembly GCA_964449235.1. Lineage (GTDB taxonomy): Bacteria > Patescibacteriota > Minisyncoccia > RBG-13-40-8-A > JAUWHN01 > CAYVAX01. The sequence goes on from CAYVAX010000005.1 coordinate 27,006, forward strand.
CAAGCAAGCAATTGCAGGGCCTAAAAGTAGTTCATCTTAATGCTACTTCTTTGGGCGGAGGAGTGGCAGAGATTCTGAAAACCCTTGTTCCTTTAATGAAAGATGTAGGACTGGAGGCAGAATGGCGCACCCTTCCACCTGATGAAAGGTTTTTTAAAATAACCAAGAAAATTCATAACATTCTTCAGGGAGAACAAACAATATTAACTAAAGAAGAAAAGAGAGTTTACCTTGATACCAATAAGGAGTTATCCGAATTGTTAAGCCAAACACAGAGCGACATTTTAATAATTCATGATCCCCAGCCCCTTCCAATTATTAGTTATCTTCCAGAAAATAACTCTTCTAATAAGATATTAAGATTTCATATAGATCTTTGTAATCCCCAAAAAAATACCTGGGATTTTTTACTTCCGTTTATAAACCAATATGATAGAATGATTTTTAGTTTAAAGGATTTTTGCAATCGAGAAGTTCCTAGAGAAAAGGTTAAAATTTTTCCGCCAGCTATTGATCCTTTGTTAGGTAAAAATAAGGCTCTGAGCCTGGAATCAGCAAAGAATCTTATTGAAAATTTTGAGATTAATACCGACAAACCTTTAGTTACTCAAGTTTCTCGATTTGACATTTGGAAAGATCCCTTAGGGGTTATAAAAGCATATTATTTAGCTAAAAAGGAAATTCCCGATCTCCAGCTTGCTTTAGTGGGAATATTCCAAGCCCAAGACGATCCGGAAGCAATACAAGTGTTTGAAAAGATTAAAAAACATGCCAAAGGAGATCGAGACATTTTCCTCTTCTCAAACTTAAAAAAGCTCAATATCGAAAATGATTTATTAGTTAATGCTTTTCAGGTTGCTTCTGATGTAATTTTACAAAAATCAATTAAAGAGGGTTTTGGGTTAACGGTTACAGAGGCAATGTGGAAACAAAAACCTGTAATTGGAGGTAATGCTGGGGGAATAAAGCTTCAGATTGAAAATGGCAAGAACGGATTTTTAGTGAATTCTCCCGAGCAAGCAGGAAAAAGAATTATAGAATTAATTAAAAATCCTAATTTCGCTAAAAAATTGGGCAAGCAAGCTAAAAAAACAGTGGCTAATAAATTTTTAACTCCCCGGCTTTTACAAGATTATTTAGAATTGTTCAGCGAATTTATTTGAGATTATAGACTTATTTAAAATTGGACGGGAAGTAAAAAGCACCAACAACTTATGGTGCTTTTTTTGGTGGACCCAGGGAGATTTGAACTCCCGACTTCATGTATGCCATACATGCGCTCTGGCCAACTGAGCTATGGGCCCTTGAGATGCCCCCGCCAAGAATCGAACTTGGATCGGAGGATTAGGAATCCCCTGTTCTATCCATTGAACTACGAGGGCTGTTTTTCTACTAATCAATATTAGCATTTTTAAGTAAACAAATCAATCAAAAATATTTTTTCTTGTAATATTTCATTAAAAATGGTAGTATAACAAGGTATGAAAATAAGTTTAATTTTAGTAGATTGTGAAAGCGTTAAAGAGGCAGATAATATTGGCAGAAGAGTTTTAAAAGAACAATTAGCAGTTAGTTTTGATATATTTTCACGATACAAAAGTCAGTTTTTTTGGCCAGTAAAAAGCGGGAAAACCGAAACTAAGCGCGGCTGTTTGTTAATCTTCAAAACTTTACCCAAATATTTTAAAAAGCTGGAAAAGCTAGTTAGAGAAATTCACAGCGATCAATTGCCATTTATCGGATCTATAGAAGTAGATAATGTTAGCACTGAATTTAGTAAGTGGATAAGAGGAGAACTTAAATAATCTTTATGTCTAAAGAACAATGCTTTGTAATCCAGGGAGGACACTCTCTTAAGGGAGAAGTTCGATTAGGTGGAGCAAAAAATGCAGCAACCAAAATGTTGGTTGCTAGTTTATTAACCGACCAGCAGGTGACTTTAGAAAACTGTCCGGACTTAGGAGACGTTCAAATAACTGCGGAGTTATGTCGGGCTGTAGGGGGTAAAATAATTCGAGAAGGAAACAGGGTAAAAATTAAAACACCTAAAATTACTAATCATCGGGTTAAAAAACAAACCCGAAAAAATCGCATCCCTATTTTAGCTCTTCCTCCTTTATTACACAGATTCAAAAAAGCAGAATTGCCAATTGTGGGAGGAGATAAGATTGGAGCCAGGCCAGTTGATTTTCATCTTAACGCCTTAAAGGCAATGGGAGCAAATATTAAGGAAACAGAAACAAGCTATAAAGCAGAAGCCAAACAATTAACAGGGGCAAATATTAAACTTCCCTATCCCAGCGTAGGAGCAACCGAAAACATTATTTTAGCCGGCAGTTTAGCTAAGGGAAAAACAATTATTTCCAATGCTGCAGTTGAACCTGAGATTATTGATTTGATAAAAATGCTTCAAAAAATGGGCGCAATTATCGAATTGGGCACTGACCGCAAGATATATATCCAGGGTGTAGAAAAATTACATGGAACCACTCACTATATTCTTCCAGACAGGAACGAGGCAGTATCATTTGCTGTTATGGCTATTGCTACTGACGGAGATATTTTTATTAAACAAGCCCAGCAAGAAAGTTTAATAAGTTTTTTAAATGCGATTAGAAGAATTGGTGGAGAGTTTAAAGTTGAACATGGAGGGATTAGATTCTTTCGATCCCGGAAATTAAAACCAATTGAATTAGAAACCGATACTTATCCTGGATTTATGACTGACTGGCAACAGCCAATTACTGTACTTTTAACCCAAGCCGATGGTACTTCTGTAATTCATGAAACTGTTTATGAAGATAGGTTTGGATACACCCGTCAATTGAATAAAATGGGGGCAGATATTACTGTATTTACCAAGTGTTTAGGAGAAAAATCATGTCGGTTTAATGAGCAAGGACATCCGCACAGCGCAATAATTAAGGGACCAACTCCTCTCCACGGAGAGAAGTTAAAGGTAGAGAATATTAGAGCAGGTTGTGCGCATGTGATTGCAGCTCTAATTGCTAAAGGAGAATCAAGAATTTTTGGTATTGAACATTTAGATAGAGGATATGAAAATTTTGAGAAGAAACTTTTAAGCGTAGGGGCAAAAGTTACACGAGTTTAAATTTGGAGGGGTGTGCCGAATTGGTAAGGCACCGCTTTCGAAAAGCGGCGAGTGTTTATACTCTTGCAGGTTCGAGTCCTGTCCCCTCCGCCAATTTTTAAGAAAGAAAGCAAAAAATATTGAATTAGCTAAAATTTGTGTTAAAATAGAGGAGTGGTCTTAAAGCCCAGAAGATATCGAATGGGCTCTAGAAGGCGGAGGGTTGTATTTAACTTAAAACAGACCAATAACAACATTATATGACTAAAGAACAAGTCGAAATTAATAAAGAAAATAAAGAACAAACAAACGAGATTCAAAGAATAGAAATAGACACAGACAAGGGGGCCGAAGTTGTAATTAAACAAACTCCCGAAGAAGAGTTTATGAGCCCTACAGGAAGATATCAGTCAGTTAAAATTATAATTAAAAAAAATGGCAAGACAGTTGAAGACCTTCAAGAAAAGCTTTCTGGTCTAAAATTCTTTAGAAGAAAAGAGTTTTTCAAAAAAAAGGATCAAGAGAGGTGGTCTTATTCAAATGATTGTAAGGAAGTATTAATGCCAAAATACTGGGAGGACGGCAAAGATGCATTAAAGCTTTTTCACGAAATAGGGCACGGACTTTATCATTCAAAACATTTACAGGAGATAGAAGAAAAGCGAAAATTACTAAAGGAGATGTTAAAAGTTTTTTCTAATCTAAATACGATTGCAGAGAGGGGAACTATTGAATATAGACAAGGGGTTGGAGATCCAGGCGAAGAAAGACCAGCTATAAAAGCAGATCAAAAACGGCTAGTTGAACAATTGCGTAAGCTATATCCCAGATACAACGAATTATTAGCAAAATCAGAACGAGGCGCCTGGGCTGAAGGATTAAATCTAATAAGAAGTCTAAAACGAGAAAAAAAGATTGACTTATTAAAACCATTCAAGGGTAAAACCTCAAAAGAAACTAGGGAAAATTTAGAGAAATTTATTCACGGAGACACTGCTCTTGGCAGCTACGAGCAAGAACTTAGAAATAAAATTAAAAAATTTAATTTATCTCCGAGACTAAAAACAAGTTTTACTAAGCAATATAAACAAAAGACAAAAGAAACCTCTAAACAAATTTCTGAAAGAGCTTCAAACATATGAAAAAAGAAAAAAAAGAAAAAATGCCCACCCCTGGTCATAAATTGTCCCAGGAAAAAGTAGAGGAAATAATTGAGAAATTTGATATTGAATATCGCGACGGAGAAAAAGAATCGGGAGCAGATATAGAATATTTTATTATCCGAACCAAAGATCGCGGTTCAGGATCAGAAGAAAAAAGAAAGGAAGTTTCTCACTATCTTCCTAAGTGGGAAAAAATTCCCGACGAAGAGCTGGGCTGGATTTCGGTAGAGGAAATAATTGAAGCTATTCAGAAGCATTATTCCAATATTGGCGATGAAGAAAAATTTCCTACCAGGGCAGCAGTAAAAAAATTAAGAGCAGATAAAAAAAATGAATAGCATTATTGATTTTTTCAAGAACAATATCTACATTCTTTCCATAATTGTTCTTATTCTTCTCGCATGGAACGTATTTTTACAAATTCGATTAGAAAAAACTCGAAAAAGAATTAAAATATTTTTTAAAGGAAAAAAAACTAAAGATCTTGAAGAAGTTATTGCCGAACAATTAAAGAGAACTAAAAATATTGAAGGAGACATTAAAAAGCTTTTTAAGTGGGGCGAAAACTTGCAAAAAATTACAGATATTAGTATTCAAAAAATCGGAGTAGTTCGGTTTAATCCCTTTAAGGATACTGGCGGAGATCAAAGCTTTGCAATTGCCTTGCTTGACAAAGGGAACGATGGTTTGGTAATATCAAGTCTTTACAGCCGGGAAGATACTAGAATCTATACCAAGCCCATTGAAAAAGGAGCTTCTAAGTATCATTTATCTGAAGAAGAAAAACAAGCCCTTCAAAAAGCAATGAAATAATTATGAATAAGCAAGTTAACAAAACAGAAGATTTAAAAACACGGCCACCGATAGTGGTCGTTTTAGGACATGTTGATCACGGAAAGACTGCTTTGTTGGACTACATTCGCAAAACAAAGGTAGCTGAAAAAGAATCTGGAGGAATTACTCAACATATTGGCGCTTATCAGGTTGAACGTGATAACAAATTGATTACGTTTATTGATACTCCCGGGCATGAAGCTTTTTCTCAAATGCGTTCCCGAGGAGCAAAGGTAGCAGATATCGCTATTTTAGTAATTGCTGCTGAAGAAGGAATCAAGCCTCAGACCAAAGAAGTAATTTCTCATATAAAGAAATACAAGATGCCGCTAGTGGTTGCATTTAATAAAATTGATAAACCACAAGCAAATGCAGCTAAAGTTGCCGGACAATTGACTGAACAAGGAATTATTGTTGAATCTCAAGGCGGAGAAGTCCCTGCGGTTAACATTTCTGCTAAATCCGGACAGGGGATTGACGAACTTTTAGAGATGTTGCTATTAGTTGCAGAAATGGAAGAATTAAAGGCAGATCTCAAAAAATCAGCTCGAGGAGTAGTAGTAGAGTCATATTTAGACCCCAAAAGAGGGCCAACAGCAACTTTTCTTGTTGGTGATGGAGTTTTTAAAAAAGGAGATTTTGTAATTTGTGGAGACTCTTATGGGAAAATAAGGATTTTGGAGAATTTTCGAGGAGATTCTATTAACAAAGCCCTTCCTTCTATGCCGGCCTTGATTGTGGGACTTAATGAAGTGCCGGTAGTGGGAGAAAGATTTGAAGTTGCTCATTCTGAAAAAGAGGCCAGAGAAAAAGCAAAAAAGAAAGCAGCTGAACAGGTGAAAAAGATTGAGCCGACAAAAAAAGAGCCCGATAAGCAAGCAACCACAGAGGAGGGCGAGCAAGAAGAAAAGCAAGAAGAGCAGGAAGAACAAAAAGCACTCAACCTTGTTCTTAAAACTGATGTTAAGGGATCTTTGGAGGCAATTGAAGAAACTCTAAATAATATTGAACAGCAAGAAGTAAAAATTAATATTTTAAAAAGTGAAGTTGGAGATATTTCGGAATCAGATATTAAGCAAGCCTATTCTTCAGATGCAATCATAATTGGATTTCGGATTAAGATTCCAAGTTTAATTTCTAAATTAGCTAATCGCCAGAACGTGAAGATAAAAAGCTTTGATGTTATTTACGAATTAATTGAAGAACTTAAAAAAGAATTAGCTAAGCTTTTAAAACCAGAGATAGTTAAGAATAAATTGGGGAAATTGAAAGTTATTGCCATTTTTAAAAAAGAAAAAGTGAAAATGATTATTGGAGGAAAAGTTATTTCTGGAAAAGCAATTAACGGCGCCAAGGTTGATGTTGTTCGCAATAAACAAAAAATTACTACTGGACGAATATCTCAGCTTCAGCATAATAAAAAAGCAGTTCCGGAAGTTGGCAAGGGCAAAGAAGCTGGCATTATGTTTGAAGGAGAGCCAGTAATCGAAGATGGGGATGTTTTAGAGATTTATCAACAAGAGAAAATAAGGAAAGAATTATGACTCGTAGAATTGAAAAAGTTGACGAACTTTTAAAACATGAAGTAAGCAAGCTCATTTTAAAAGAGTTAGAATTCAGTAAAGATGTTATGGTTACAGTTACAAAAGCAGAAACGAGTTCAGATCTGAGTCAGGCTAAGATAAAAGTAAGCATTATTCCGTTTATTAAAGCCGACAAGATTTTAAAGATTTTAAATTCTCAAGTCCCGAGACTTCAGAGAATGCTTAACAGAAAATTAAAAATGAAAAATGTTCCTCAGATAAAATTTGAACTTGACAAACGCGAAGAAAAAGCTACGCGTATAGAACAAATACTTAAAAAAATCAAAAAAGATGAAAAAGAAGTTTGATAAAATAAATGACCTTATTGCAGAATCTAAAAACATTCTTATTGCCAGTCACAGATCACCAGATGAGGATGCTGTAGGATCTTCCCTGGGTTTGCAAATTGCATTAAAAAACCAAGGCATAAACTCCTCAGTACATATTTCCGGATATTCTCCTAAGGAATATAAATTTCTTCCCAATCACAATGCAATTAAAAGTAAACTTGATCACCATAACTACGACTTAGTATTCGGACTGGATTATGGCAATATCCAACGACTGGCAATTGATGATTTACTTGCGGAAAGTAATCCTACAGTAGTTACCATTGATCATCATTTAGGAGAAGGAGCGAATCATATTGGAGAAATAAAGTTAATAGAACCTGTTTCCTCTACTGCTGAAATTATTTACAATTATTTAAAACAATCTGATTGGCCAATTAATAAAGATATTGCTACTTGCATTTTAACTGGAATAGTTGGCGATACTGGAGGGTTTATTCATGCCAACACTTCTTATCAGACCTTGCGGATAGTAAGTGAACTTCTCTATTGCGGGATTCAGGTAAATAAAATTATTAATCAGACGTTAAATAAAACAATTGTAAATAATTTTGAGCTCTTTGGACGATTATTGAGTCAAATAAAAACATACCCAGAATTAGATCTGGGTTATTTAATTGTTAACAAGGATGATTTTGAAAGTTGGTATCGGTCAGATTTAGATAATTTAGTTTCTGCAATCAATACTGTTCAAAATTGCAGATGGTCGTTATTATTAATCGAATATGAAAGAGGAAAAACTAAAGGAAGCTTGCGCAGTGAAGAGTATAAAGGGGTGGATGTTTCTAAGGTCGCAAGCTTATTTGGAGGAGGAGGACATAAATTATCTTCAGGATTTCGGGTAAATGGCAGTCCGGATAAAGTATTTAAACAGGTAGTTAAGAAAGCAAGAGAGGTTATATAATCAAAAATACATATTTTTTTTAAAAGACAAATTAAAAAATACGTACCGCAGTACGTATTTTTTAAATGGAGCGGCAGACCGGATTCGAACCGGCGACCTTCTACTTGGCAAGCAGACGTTCTACCAACTGAACTACTGCCGCAAATTAAACTAATTTTTCTAATCCTAATATCCAGCCTTTCATTTTATTTATCATTTCTAGATCTGATATAGATATGCGCAAAGTTCCATAAGGTAGGGTGTTAAAAGCGCGTTTTCTTTTGCTACTTGAAGTTAATCTAGTATATGTCTTGCGAAATTGTTTTCAGTTTTATCAACATGGATAACTGTGCCGAGGGGCGGATTCGAACCGCCGACACCATGATTTTCAGTCATGTGCTCTACCCCTGAGCTACCTCGGCTCAGGCCTGGACCGGAATTGAACCGGTGTACGCGGTTTTGCAGACCGCTGCGTAAGCCACTCCGCCACCAGGCCGTGTTTATATTTTAACGAGACAATTTAATTTTGTAAATTATGCCGCGGGTGGGAGTCGAACCCACATCTCGCGAAAGAGACAACATTTTAAGTGTTGCGTGTATACCAGTTCCACCACCGCGGCATTCGTGATGGACGGTGTAGGACTCGAACCTACGACCTTCTCGGTGTAAACGAGACGCTCTAGCCAGCTGAGCTAACCGTCCCTTACAAACTGCCCTCGGTGGGATTCGAACCCACACGGCCAATATGACCACAGCCCCTCAAGCTGCCGAGTATGCCAAATTCCTCCACGAGGGCTTATTTTTTTTCTTCTTTTTTTTCTTTTTCTTTTTTAGCGTTTTCCCCTTTGTCTTTATTTTTCTCCTCTTTCTCCTTTTTTAGCTCTTTCTCTTCTTTCTCTTCTTTCTCTTCTTTCTCTTCTTTCTCTTCTTTCTCTT
>CAYVAX010000005.1:35945-43067 GCA_964449235.1 uncultured Candidatus Saccharibacteria bacterium
CTCTTCTTTCTCTTCTTTCTCTTCTTTCTCTTCTTTCTCTTCTTTCTCTTCTTTCTCTTCTTTCGGTTCTTCCCATACCTGTCCTAATAATTCTTTAGTTTTCATTCTTGCTTTTCTATCTCGCCTTTTTCTGATGTAATAAAGTTTAGCTCGGCGTACTTTTGATCTTTTAACTAACTCTATTTTAGCAATTGCTGGAGAATGCAGAGGAAATATTTTTTCTACTCCTACGCCCTGAGATACTTTTCTAACAGTAAAAGTGGCATTCATCCCTTTGCCGTGTTTTCTAGCAATTACCAATCCTTCAAAAACCTGAATTCTCTCTTTGCCTTTCTCCTTTATTTTCTGATGAACACGAACAATATCTCCTGGTCGAATATCAGGGAGATTTTGTTTTAATTGTGTTTTGTTGAAACTATCAAGTTTGTTAGTCATAAATTTTATTTTACACTATTGTTAATATTTTAGCTAATGTTTCTGGTAATTTTGACTCCAACTCTATTGTATTTCCATCGGGTGTTTTAAATTTTAAATAGCTAGCGTGAAGAAATTGTCGATCTAGTTCTGGGGGACAAGTTTGTCTTTTAAATTTATATTTCTCATCACCAACTATAGGATGCCCAATGGATGCCAGATGAACTCTGATTTGGTGAGTGCGTCCAGTTTTTGGCGAAACTTCCAGTAAGCTGTACTTTGCGTAGTTTTTTAAAACTTTATATCTGGTAATTGCCGTTCTTCTTTTTCCAATCGGAGCAGTGGTTTGAATTCGACCTCTTTTTTTAGATCTGCTTATGCTTTTAGAAATAATTCCTGTTTTTTGTTTAGGGACTCCCTGGACTAAAGCAAGGTATTTTTTAGTTACTTTCCGATTTTTAAATTTATCCTTCAACCAGTTGTATGTTTTTTCATTTTTGGCTAATAACAGTAATCCCGATGTGTCTTTATCTAATCGGTGAACCAATCTTGCATTTGAAAAATAATCAATTAAAGTATTTTTTTCATTTTTTGCCGGATGGACTAGAATTCCAGCCGGCTTGTTAACTACCAAAAGATCTTTATTTTCATAAACAACAGGAATGTTCATAAATGCAAAACTTATTTCACAATCCAACCACCGTCGATAACCAATACTTCGCCATTAACAAAATTAGATTCTTCAGAGGCAAGATAAACCGCTGCTTGGGCAATATCTTCGGGCTCACCTAAGCGTGGATAAAGAGTGGCAGCCTCCAATCCTTTTTTAGTTTCCGGATCACTGAGCATGTCCTTGGTCATTGCGGTTTTAATCACTCCCGGAGCAATACAGTTAACGTTAATTTTTTTAGGAGCGTATTCTAGGGCCATTTCCCGGGATAAAGCAATTATTCCTCCTTTGGAGGCGCAATAAGGGCCAAGTTCTTCGAAGCCGACTAATCCGGCAATAGAAGCGATGTTTATAATTTTACCCTTACCTTGTTTGAGCATTTCTGGGATTATCTTTTTAGAAGTTAAAAATATACTTTTAAGATTAACATTTAAGACCGCATCCCAATCTTGTTCAGAAGTTTCATGGAGTTTGGAAAATTTTACAATACCGGCGTTATTAACCAGAATATCAATTCGGCCGAATTTGTCCAGACAGGTTTTGATCATGTTGTCGACATCCGCGCTTTTACTAACATCGGTTTTAATAAAGGTTGTTTCTCCTTCTTTTTTACTTATTTGCTCTATAGTTTCTTTTCCTCCTTGTTCGGATAAATCAGCGATTATTGTTTTAGCTCCTTGACTGGCAAAAGCTAGGGCAATAGCGCGACCAATGCCAGAGCCAGCGCCAGTGATGATTGCAACTTTGTTTTGTAAACGCATATTTTTTTTGGTTAGTTTATTAATAGGTAATAAGGGTGGACGGTACAGGACTTGAACCTGTGACCTTTCGCATGTCAAGCGAACGCTCTTACCAACTGAGCTAACCGTCCATATCTGTTTTTATTTTTTGAAGAAGTCTTTCTCCAACAGCGATTATTCTTCTTTGAATGTTAACGTCACAATAATAAATAGTGCAAACTCCTCTATAGTCTTTATAACTTGGAGAATTGGTTCTTTTATCGAATTGACTTTTGATAAATTGTGATTTAGGAATACTTAATAATTTTGACCAATAATCTTTAATTTTTTCTTCGGGCTGGTCAAGCCTTAAATGAAGGTAACATCTAATTCGAGATTCCTCGATTGGATATAATGATTTAAATAATTTCAGGAAACTAAATAGAATTTTTGGATTAGCACTAGCGATTTCTACAGCATCTTTAGTTTTACTTCCTTCGGCGAGATAAAAAACTGCAAAGATTAATTCAGCCATTGTTTTATTAAGCGCTATGCCAGAAATGAAAGTATTTACTTCTCGTTTAATTTCCCTTATTTTTCTTAAGCGTTGTTTTCGATGGAATTCACTTGCTTTTTTTCGAGCTTCTACCAAAGCATTTAGCCAGTTCCTGTGTAGTTTTTCTTTTTGTTGTTTGCTAAGTTTAATATTGCGAAGCCAACCACTCAAAGTTGATTTAGCTACACCTAACTCATTTTCAATAGCGCGAATACTTTTACCCTTTTTACGTAGCTTAATAGCTAGTTCTTTTTTATTTGTCTTTTTTTTCATGCTTTTATAATTGAACCATAGAGTTTTTAGTAGTCTATTATTATTTTAAGGTACTTAAATAAATTTTGCAAATATTTTTAACAGAGAATATAAAGCAACAATTTAATTAAAAAATATGGGCCAGGATGGAATCGAACCATCGACCTTTTGTTTATAAGACAAATGCTCTCACCACTGAGCTACTGGCCCGATACTAAAATTAGTTTAACCAATTTTAAGGGTTTAGTCAATTAAAAAGAAGATGATTGTTTATTCATCTTCTTTGTTTTTTATCATTTAACCATAGGATTAGGTCGGCAATTGATCTCAGGATAAGAAATTTGGATTCGGTCATTTGATACCATTCTTTTCTGGTTTTAATCGGGCCGGTTAATACTCCGATAAATTCAATATTACAGTCATATTTCTTATTTGCATTACGCACAGCTTCAAAATCAGTAGCACAATCACCGATATAGTAGATTTTTTCAGGATTAATTCTTTGTTTTCTTAACCATTTTAATAGATGATTGAAATATTCGGGATTAGGCTTAAAAGCACGAGAACTAATATGATGCTCAGGAGAATGTATGCTTCGTTTCAACCAATCCCAGAATTTGTATTCAGAGGTTTGAATAAATTCAAAATTAAGTTTTTCAGTAATTTGGGGATATTTTTTTAGACTTGACCAAGAACGGTTAGTAAGTAAACCGATTAAATATCCTCGCCTTTTTAATTCTTGCACGACTTGTTTGGTTTTTGGGACCAGCCCTATATTCATCTTGTCTTCTATTGTTTTCCATTCTTCATGAACTAGTTTGGGATTGCACCCCGGAAAACAATATTTAATCATGTTGTATCCACCTACACCCCACGCTTTCTTAAACTCTAAACCGTTTCTATCTGGAAGAATAGTTTTAAACTTTTTTGCTAATTCTTCAATGATTTTTTGGGAAGCAGGAAATCCGTCTAAAACTGTTCCGTCACAATCAAAACCAAAAATTGTTTTTTGCAATTAAAATCACCTCCTTATTTTAAAAGAGCTTACTTTTTGTTTTTAGGTTTAGCTAATTTTTCAAACTCTTTTCTTTCAATAGTTTCTTTTTTAATTAAAGTTTTTGCGATTTGTTCCAATTTTTTTCTTTTCTTTTTTAGTATTTGGTTTGCGGTTTTTTGAGCATTAGAAATTAATTTCTTTATTTCTTCGTCAATTTCAGTTGCAACTTTTTCAGAATAATTCCTTTGTTCAGCTATTTCCTTTCCTAAAAATATTTTTCCTTCATGATTTCCAAAAGCTAAAGGTCCTAATTTCTCACTCATTCCATAACGGGTTACCAGGCTTCTGGCTAATTCTGAAGCTTGCTGAAGATCAGAAGATGCTCCCGTGGTTAATTCCTTGAATACCATTTCTTCTGCACAATATCCACCCAAAAGTACAGCCAAATCTGCAACGAATTCTGAGCGTGAACGCAAATGCTTATCTTTGACCGGTAGTTTTAAGGTATATCCAGCTGCTTTTCCGCGGGCAACAATGGAAACTTTATGTACGGGATCAGCATCTGGCAAACTGGCAGCAATCAAAGCATGGCCAGCTTCGTGATAAGCTGAAATCTTTTTTTCTTCTTCAGAAAGGATATGACTTTTTCTTTCCGGACCTAGAAGAACTTTTTCAATAGAACTAATCAAGCTTTGCTGGCTAACTGTTTTTTTGTTCTTCTTGGCAGTTAAAATTGCTGCCTCATTAACAAGATTGGCGAGATCTGCTCCGGAAAATCCCGGAGTGCGTTCGGCAATATGTCGAAGGTTAACATTTTTAGCTAATTTTTTGTTTTTAGTATGAATTTCAAGAATTTTTTCTCGCTCTTTTATATCCGGCAAATCTAAAACAATCCTGCGGTCAAAACGGCCTGGTCTTAGGAGTGCAGGATCAAGAATATCCGGTCGGTTAGTGGCAGCGATAACGATTACATTTGCACTTTGGTCAAAGCCGTCCATTTCTACTAAAATTTGGTTTAAGGTTTGTTCTCGTTCGTCGTGGCCTCCGCCAAGCCCTGCTCCTCGATGTCTGCCTACAGCATCAATTTCGTCTACGAACACAATGGAAGGAGAATTTTTCTTAGCAGTTTTGAATAAATTACGTACCCGGGAAGCACCTACGCCCACAAACATTTCTACAAACTCGGAAGCAGAAATATGATAAAAAGGAACATCAGCTTGCCCGGAAACAGCCCTTGCAATTAAAGTTTTACCTGTTCCCGGCGGACCCATGAGTAAAACTCCGCGAGGAATTCTTGCTCCAATATCAAGGAATTTTTTAGGGCGTTTAAGAAATTCAACGATTTCTTTTAACTCTTGTTTGGCTTCTTCAAGTCCGGCTACGTCTTTAAAGGTGATTTTCTTTTTTTTATCCAGGGGATTAGTTAATCTTGCCTGGGATTTACCAAAAGAAAGAGCTTGAGTTTGTCCTTTTTGAGCTTGTTTAAACATGAACCACAAAAAGAAACCGATCACTAATAAAGGGAGAAGGAAAGGAAGAATGTTTGTGGCCCAGACTGCCAGTCCTGAAGGTTGTTTTATTTCTATCTTAACTTGATTTAAGTTTTCTTGACTCACTCCGTAATTAATCAATGATTGCGTAAGAGAAGCTTCTGACTCTTTAAAAGATTTTTGTTTGGTTCCATCCTTTAACTCTGCATTAAGATTATTCTCCTTTACAATTATTTTATCAACATTTCCTTGTTTTACTTGCTCAACTAAAACACTAAAGGAAATTTGTTCAGCCTCTTCAAAAGGACCGGAATAGAGAGTAAAAATTCCGGAAACAATTAAGAATACGATTAAAATTAAAAACAGATTAGCAATTAATTTTTTCATTCCTTTTGTTTTTTTCATATATTGTGAATATAACATAAATAGGGGTTTTTTGTAAAGAAAAAGCCTATGTGTTGACCACATAGGCTTTTGGTTGCTTGAGACGTTATTTGACACGCCTGACCTGTTTGAGCGTTTTTTTCCCAATACCCTGTATTGAGAGGATCTCTTTATCAGAAGCCTGTTCAAGATTTTCCAGAGTTTCAAATTTTTTGCTTAACTTTCTCGCAATATTGCGAGAAAGATTTAGCTCCGCAATTCCCTTATCAGTTTTCTGATCAATTAGCTTTCTTTTCTTGTCGGGGTCAGTTTTTCTTTTGGTTGAGACGATATTGTCAATATCCTTGAAACTCTTAACTTTTGGTTGACTCTGGGGTTTAGGTTTTGATTCTGGCCTTGGCTTAGCTTCGGACTTAGATTCAGGCTTGGACTCGAATTTAGAGTTAGCAGATTTATTTTCAGCTTTATTCTTCTTCTTATACAAATTGTACTTTGCCTTACTCAAATCCATTCTGTGTTCGAATTTTCTTGTCTTAGCTAAATTGAAAAGCTGTTTCAGTTCGGCTTTATGATCTTGAAGATTGTTTTCTTCGATCATGTTGTTAAACAGAATTTCATCTTCAAAAATCAGATCTCCGTCGAATATAGCGCTACAGTTAACTTTTTTTCTGTTATTCTCAGTAGGAGAGCCCAGCAGGAAAATTTCTGTTTTTCCTTGAGTACTTACTCGAATTACCAACGACAGACCATTTACCCTACATCTCTGGATTTTTTTTCTATCCGTTCTCACTTCTTTGTCTATCCACTTGTTTTTGATTCTGGTCTTTACTGCCATTCTCGCTTCGCGATAGGCATTCACTATTTCAATTAAAAAGTAATTCATGCTTCCTTTATCAAGTTCGGTGGTTGGGGGGGTAAAATATCCGGTCTCTGGATTCCTCTGGAAGGTGATATAGGCTTTGGTTTCTTTCCCGGTTTCGGGATTACGCGCTATGTAAATAGAACTGTGGTGCCGGAGCTTTTCCGGAACAGAAGCGGGGTTCTTCATAACGCCTAACAGATTGACATGCAATCCTTCAGATATCTTCATTTTCAAAGACCTCCTTGAATAGATTTCCTTTTATTTTTACAATAAAAGGTGTACTTAATAGTACACCTATATTATATCACACCCATATAATTTGTCAATAGGTTTAGGACTTTTCCTTTTGACTGCTGCTTGAAGTTGCCTTTTCTTGGGGGTTAAGCATCGGCTTTAAAGCCAAGCGATATTCTTTGGGCTTTATAGATAAAATCTTAAAATCATATTTTTTGCCCAGTTCCAATGCTTCTTCCATTTTGTTTTCAGTTCCGAATTCGGAAATATGGACTAATCCGTGAATATATTTGTCTAATTGTACAAAAGCGCCAAAAGGGTTAAATTTGGTAACTGTGGCTTTAACAATTTGTCCAACCTTATACTTTCCTTCTATGTTATCCCAGGGATCTTTTTTTAATGCTTTAATGGACAAAGAGATTTTATCATTATCAATATCAATAATCTTTGCCTTTACCTTGTCGCCAACATTAATAACATCTCGAGGGCTTTCTACTAATTGATAAGCGAGCTCGGATACATGCACCAGGCCTTCAATGTTGTC
>CAYVAX010000006.1:0-35011 GCA_964449235.1 uncultured Candidatus Saccharibacteria bacterium
CTTGGTAAATACTGACCTATAAACAAAGTTATAAAACACCCAGCTGGCATACAGGCAGGTAAATACAAAAATTAGCAGAACAATCAAGTTCAAATGTTTCTCTAGTAATTTTAACAGCCTTTTAAAAATTTTGCTACTTTTTTTGCTCATAAACATTAATTTCCAAAACGCTTTTTATATCCCCTGCAGAAACTATAATCCCGTTATTCTCCAGGCCGCGCAATTCCTGCTCCTGAATGCTGCTCATTTGAAGATTATTAGAATCTACAAAATAATCCATATTTTCCAGCTGAGCTAAAAATTTAATTAAATTAGGATAACTGCCCCACAAAGAAATCCGAAAAGTTAACCCCTTGCTGTTATTCTCGGTAATAGAAATCTCTTTAATCTCTTGATAATTATTGGTTGTGTTTGCCAGTCGTTCTACTTTTAAAATGAATTCTACTGCTTTTTCAGAATCAATAAACGCTTGCTGTATTTTTGAAATTTCTGATTGCAAATCAAGATATTGCTGTTCAAGCTCTTGGAAATAATTTCCGGTTTTTTCTTGATAAGAAGCTAAAAGATTATTGCTTTGCTTGTAATCAACTGAAAGTTGTTTAATCTCAGCTAATAAAGGAGATATCCCTGCAAACAATAAAATTAAAATTATTCCTGCCAATAAAATTAAATTTAAATAAATTTTGTGTTTAATTTTCATAATTTACAAATTGTCAGCCTTAAACGAAAAATGAAATTTAATATTTTCTGTTTTAGCTAAATTCGACAAGGGAAAGTCAAGATTAGTAAAGACAGATGATTTTTCTAAATTCTCTTTAAATGCTAAAAGATTATTTCGGCTGGGACTATAACCGCTAATAATTACTTCCCTGGAGTTGTTTATATACAGATTGTCAACTCTAATTTCCAAAGGAGTATATTCTGCTAATTTTTCCAGGATTAAATAAAATTCAACTCTTTGCTCTAGTTTTTTATTCAAAAAAACTACATTTCTATTAACCTCTTGCAATTGATCTTCCAGCTTTTCTAATTCCTGTATTTTGGACTTAGACTGCCAGGAGCTCAATTCTATTTCTTTTTCTTCCAGGCTGACTTTCAAGAATTTTTGAGCAAGGAAAAGAAATAAAATTAAGCTTAAAATAATTAAAATTATCGCAATTACAAAACAAGCAATTGTTTTATTTAAAAACCTTAATCGTAATTCTTTTTTTTGTTTGGGTGGAAGTAAATTCAACATGTTATTTATCCTCCAAACTTCTTAATGCTAATCCCAGAGCAGTGGTATAGGCTAATGATTGTTGATAAGAAAGACCAGAAATGTTTTCAAGGTCAACAGATTTATTTTCTCCAGAAAAAATATTAATCCAAGGGTTTCCTCTTTCTACAGGAATATCCAGTCTTGCAGATAAAAACTGAGGGAGCTGAGAAAGATTAGCCCCTCCTCCGCAAAGAATTATTTTAGCAATGTTTTTGCTTGCGCCCTGCTCATGAGGAGCAGAATGTTCCCGATAAAAAGCAAAATATTTTTTAATCTGCTCAACTAAATCATTTAGGGTGGGCAGAAGAGCTTTTAATACCCGGCTGTCTTTGTCTTTGTTTAGCCCAATTTTAAATTTAAGTTGTTTTGCTTTTTGGCTGCTGATATTTAAATGCTTGGCAATAGTATCAATCATTTTGCGATTAGAAATTGAAATGCTGGCTGTAAATCGAACTGCATAACCCCAAAAGATAATAAAGCTGGTTCGGGTAGCTCCTAAATCAATAATTAAAACCGGATCATCGCTGGCTTGATTGCTGATTAAACTTCTAGCTGTAGCCATAGACTCTACTTCCATAGCTACAGGAATCAATCCCGCTTTATTTAACGCCTTTGCATAACTATCAACTATTTTTTTAGGAACAGCATTAATTAAAATATCTAGATGATCTAAATGGCTGGCCAGAGGTTTAATAAGCTGCCAGTCTAAATAAACCTTATTAATAGAAACTGGGATATTTGCTTCTGCCTCCCATTTTACTGCCTTTCTTGCCTCTGCTAATTTCATTTTAGGAAGCTTAATCACTTGTACAAATGCGCTTTTTTCCGGTAAAGAACAGCTTACATATTTGGTGTTCAGTTTTTTTCCTTGAACATTGTCAATCGCCTGCTTTATTATCTCCACCAGTTTGCTTTCTTTTTTAATTTTCCCTTGCTGAATAATTCCTTGGGGGATTTCTTTTCTTCCAAATGCTTCCAACCCTATTCCTCGCTTCTTTTTTTTAAGCAAAGCAATTTTTAAAGACAAATCTGAAAGATCCAATCCAAAAGCTAAGGGATTGATTTTAGAAATATTATGAAAAAGTATCTCTTTGATATTCATAGCTTCTAATTTAATTTTACTCCACTTCTTCCCATTTAACAAATCCAAATTCATTATCAGCATAAGGAGTCATTGGCGGAGGGCTGGTCATTAATCTGCGATCATAAGTATTTTCACGCTTTCGATACCCAGAAGCAAAATCACCATTAGAATAAGTCCACTTAGTGCCCACTCTTCCTTTGCTGACTATGGAGCCTTTGATTTCTAACTTTTCCCGATCGCACCAGGGCCAATACCAGTCACAAGAATAATGATTACGCCCAAAATGGCCCTTTTGGGCTAAAAATATTCCATCCAGCTCCATCTGGTCTGGAGAATAAAGGGGAATTAAAATATCATTCTCGCCAACAACCAATATTCCATCGGAACCATTTTGAGTAGCATAGGTTAAATTTGCGTTCAAAATTACATCCGTATCTGTGTTGGGATTAGTCAGATCCGCAGAAGCAATAGTAATTTTACCTTTAACCTCGCCCTCTATCCATAAATCATCCTCTGCAAAAATCAACTGGCAATCAGAAGGCAGAATTTGATCTTCCATAATTTTTGTTTCCTTTTCAATAATATGATAATCCCAATGCCCGCCTTCTAAGCTATACCCATAAACTGCTCCCAGTTCGGTAATAACGTAAGCATCAAATTTCCCAGTGTTCTTAAATACAAAATGGTAACCTTGGCCAGAAGGATGCTCAGAACTGGGAAGAGGAGAAAAATATTTGCCAAAATTCTTAGAAGCAGAAGCCATTTTACTTAAATCAATGGCAATATTTTCAAACTTAATTTCTTCTATGGGAAATTCCGGAGGAAATTGCCAAAGACCCTGTTCTTGCCCTTCTCCGCTGCCAAAAACACCCGGGCAGTTGCAGGACTCATCCTGGAAATAGCAGTCGCTGGGACAGGTGTCGCAGCCAAAACTGTCTGTGCATATCCATTCGTCAGTAGCACTAGTTACCAAGGAATCATTTTCTCCATCCATTCTTATTCCTTTATTAGAATGATATCTTCCTTTGATCTCGCGATCTTCTCCAGCCCAAACATTATCATCAATAAGGTAGGCAAATTCAGCTACTGAAGGCCGGGCATATTTAACTCTGATTATGCGCTCAATTTCAGGATATTCGTAGCTCCAGCCCGTAGAAGTAATTATTACTGAAGTTGTAATTCCGCATTGTCCTTGTCCAAAAATTTCCAGACTGAATTTACCCAAAGCTCCGCCTTGAGGATCGTAATATTCATGCTCATAAGGGCCCTGCTCTTCAGTGCCATCCTGAAGATCGTCTGGATAATGGGCTAAATGCCATTTATAGTATTGCAGCCCTGCTTCTGAAATTTGAAGGGCCAGCTGTTTAGCTACTTTTTTCCTGTTTAGCTTGTGCTGGGTAACAGCTAATCCTATTAATGAACCCAGGATAATCAAAAACACGCCCATAAATACAAGCACAAGAACAAAAGTAGTTCCAGCCTGATTCTTGTTTCTGGATTTATTTAACTTCATAAATTTCATCTAAGGTTTCTTAATTGCGCATTGGAAATTAAGCTGTATTCTTCTGGAGGACGATTGGGGTCAATATTCACCACCAACCTTATTTCCACCAAGCTGATTTCAGCAACTTTTTCCAAATCCTCAATGCGATTATTGTTTTTATCGTAATAGTTAAAAATATTACTTTCCCCATTGCGCACATTTTCAGAAATCAAGCTAACTACTTCACTTCCTGTCTGATACTGCAAGGGATCGCCTTCAGATTCCAGTTCTTCTTTTTTTAATTTAGAATCTTCTAAAAAATATCTTATACGCTCAACCTTGTCATCTTTGTCAATATCGCTATAAAAGGTAATAGACTGATCATCAGCTTCAACAATGGGATAACTTCCCACATCTGAATAGGTAGCTTCCCGCATTTCTCGAACCATTATTTCCATTCCCCGGCGAGCACTGTTAATTGCTGCTAACTGCTGAAAATCATAATTACTGGTTCGGTAAAAATAAAAGGTGAAGCTGGTTACTGCCAGCATGGTCAGCAAAAAAACCGCAATTGCAATTATAGCTTCAATTAAACTAATTCCTTTCATAAGCTAGACATAATTACTGTTAATTCGCTCTGCCCCTCAATCTCAATATTCTCCAGGGTGTAATCAGAATACCCGGACTTGCTTACTTCCAAACTGTAATTTTCTCCAGAAGTTAAAGGAGTAAAAAACACTTGTCCTGATTCTGAAGTTGAAATAGTTTGATCATAACCGGTTTTAAATAATCTTACAGCAGCATTTTCTAATAATTCTTGATTGGCATTTTTTACTGTTACTAAAAAAGTATGCTCGGCATGGGGAAAAAGAGTTAATTGCAGAGTATTAGAGGTGTTTGGCAAGATATTTATTGGCTCTGGAGGAGAACTGCCTCCGATATCATAAACAGTGCTTCCAACCCGGCAATTGGAAATATCATAAATGTCCCATTCCAGGTCAGAAATATTCAAATACCCAGAAGAATTAGTAGTTAATGTTTCTGAGTATTTATAAACAGGGTTTCCTTGGCTGTCCTCCCCAATCGTTTTAGCTCCCTGAATATCAAAACTGACATTAGACAGAGGGGTATAAGAATCACTAGCAAGCGTATTAATAGTTAGTGAGCTTAGTTGATCAATAAAAAAACTAGCTTCTGTGGTTTTCCCTTCGAGAATAGTTAAATGACCAGGATCAGGATTAGGATTTTCCGAACTGGCGCTGTAAGTTTTAGCAGTACTATATCCTGGTTTGCTAACTGTTATTTCATACTTGCCAATACTTGGAGATCCTGGAAAAGTTATTTTCCCCTGGTGATTAGTTAATATTTGCGTATCTACCTCTGCTTCACTGTTAACAATTTTAACTTCTGCCTGTTTAACAGGATTAATAGCTGCATTTAATACATTAATTACCAATGTTCCTCCGCCTGTGTCTGTTTCTATTCCCTGGGGAGCAAAATTAGAAACAGCCACCACCGGGGCAGCTGTATACTCCTTTGTTCCCTGATCGCTCCGCTCAAGCCAGCCCACTTCTACCCGGGCCTGTTTGTAATCAGTAACAATCCCGTTTTGATCATCATCTCCTTGTCCGTCAGAGGGATCATCCACATATTGGATATTAGTCTTTAAAGTATATTCTACATTGTTCAGGCTTATTTCCTCCTGTTGGGCAATATCTCCGCTGGGAATTCCGCCTTCAGTTCCAATATCGTTATAATCTAAATTCCTTAACATCTCCATCCTTTTATTTACCAAACTTATTGCTCCCACGCGAAGTTTGTCTGTTGTGATTAATTTCAAGCCTGTAACCAGGACTGCAATTAGTCCTGCAGTAATAACTGCTAAAATTGCTATGGAAATTAAAGTTTCAATTAAAGTAAACCCTTTTGTTTTCATATTATAACGTGCCCATCATTGAATACATGGGTTGAATTATGGAAATAGCAAATAAAGCCACTGCTATGCCTAAAATGATCATTAAAACAGGCTCGATTACAGAAGTGAGGTTTTCAGTAACATTGCTTACTTCTTCTTCGTAAAAATCAGCTAATTGCTGCATTATATCCGAAAGCTCTCCGGTTTGTTCGCCAACTCCAATCATTTGGCTTACCAGTACTGGATACAAATTTTCATAATCCCTTAAACAGGGTTGGAGTTTTTTTCCTTTTTTAACCTCTTCAGCAACTTCAATTAAGGAATTAGAGTAAAAAGTATTAGAAACTGTTTGTGCAGAAACCTTTAATGATTCCACAATCGGAACTCCGCTTTGCATTAAAGAAGAAAAGCTGCGAGCTAAATGAGCACAATTTATTTTCCTGGTAATTTTGCCAAATAAGGGGAGTTTAAGAAAAAGCCAGCTTAAAGTTCTTTTTCCCTGTTTGGTTTTAAAGAATTTGGCTAATACAATTATCAATGCCACGACAATTAAAGTGGCAATGTAAAAATAGTTGGTGAGAAAATTGCTGATTGCAATCAATGCTTTAGTGGTAGCTGGTAATTCCACTTCCATTTCTTGGAAAATTACAGTTAATTTCGGAATTACTACTGTCATCATTAAAACAATAATTCCCGCCATTGCAATCAAAATAACTGTGGGGTAAAACATTGCTCCTTTGATTTTTGAACGCAAATCATGTTCTTTTTTCATGTGATTAGCTAAAATCCTTAAAACTTCCTCAAGATTGCCTCCTTTTTCACCCACTTTAACCATGCTTATAAAAAAATTATTAAAAACTTGAGGATATTCAGCTAGACTATCTGCCAGTGCTCGCCCCTGTTTGAGGTTGTTAGTTATTTTCCCAAGAATTTTTTTAAAAAATTGATTTTTAGTTTGTCTGGCCAGAGCTTCCAGCCCCTGGTTAAGTGAAAATCCAGCGCCAATCATTACTGCCAAATGTCTTGTAAACATTAATTTATCCACCAAAGACACATGTCTAAAAATACTACTGAAATTAGTTTTTAAAATGTTTTTTTTGTCTTTTTTTTGATCAAGGCTTTTAGCAGAAATTAAAACATATCCCTTTTTTCTAAGGGCTTGAGCTAAATTGTGTTTGTCCTTGGCAGCCAGAGTTCCAGTTTTTTTATTTCCTTCCTGAGACCTGGCTGTGTAGTAAAAAATGGGCATAATTATTCTTTAGTTGTTCTTAATATTTCCTCTAAGGAGGTAACCCCCTGCACAGCTTTAATAAATCCATCTTCAAGCATGATTAACATCCCTTCTTTTTTTGCTTGAAGTTGAATCTTGTCAGCAGTTATTTTTTCAGTAATCATTTCTTTTATAGTCTCGCTTACCTCTAAAACTTCTCTAATTCCAATTCTTCCCTTGTATCCGTCTGGACAATCCTTGGTTGGTTTTGGCTTGTAAAAGGGAATTTCTTCCCAGGTTGCTTTTGAAGAAACTAGTTTTTCTTTTTTTAAAACCTGAAGCACTTCTTCCATATTTACTTCTTTGCTGATTTCTTTAATTTTTGACTTTGTTAAATAGTATTTTTTTCGACTTTCAGGAAGTAAGCGGCGAACTAACCGCTGGGCAATAATCACATTGGCAGTAGAAGCAATTAAAAACGGTTCCACGCTCATATCAATCAATCGCGGTATTGCTCCTGCTGCACTATTAGTATGCAATGTAGAAAGAACCAGGTGCCCGGTAAGAGCAGCATTAATTGCCAACCCAGCAGTTTCATTATCTCTAATTTCTCCGACCATAATAATGTCTGGGTCTTGCCGGACCAGAGCTCTTAATCCATTAGCAAATGTAAGCCCGATCTTGGGTTTAACCTGGGTTTGATTAACCCGGGGAATTTGATACTCAATAGGATCTTCAATAGTGCAAATATTCACTCCCGGCTTGTTTAGTATCTCTAGAACAGTATACAGAGTGGTTGTTTTTCCGCAGCCAGTAGGGCCGGTAGCTAAAATCATTCCAAACGGTTTTTTAATTGCCCGGTGAATTCTTTCCAGAGACTCCCCCCAAAATCCCAAGGTCTCTAAAGTAAACCGATGAGCTTCTTCTACCAGCACCCTCATTACTACCTTTTCTCCATAAAAAGTGGGTAAAATGGAAACCCGGAAGGAAATTTTCTGCCCTTCGAGTTTCATTTTAAATCTTCCGTCTTGAGGTAAGCGGTGCTCGTCGAGTTTAAGTTTAGAAAGAACTTTAATTCTGGCTACAATTCCGGAGTGAACTTCTTTAGGCAAGATCATTGCATCCCGCAATATTCCATCTATGCGGTAACGAACAACAACTTCTTTTTCTGCAGGTTCAACATGAATATCCGAAGCTTGTTGTAAAATAGCGTGTTTGATTAGCGTATCCACTATTCTGATAATCGGCATTTCTTCAGCTACTTTTTTAAGTTCTTTTTTTTCTTTTCCTGCTTTTTTTTGTTTAACTAGCTCTAATTTGGTTTTTTTAGCTTCTTTTTCAATAATATCTCCAAACTCAGCTTTTAGGCTTTTTTGATATTGAGCAAGGGCAGATTTAATATCCTTTAAGGGGGCCAGCGCGGGTTTAATTTTTAAGTTCGTCTTCTTTTTTATAAAATCAATTGTTTGCAAATCAGCAGGATCAACCATGGCCACTTTTAGTTCCTTTTTATCTTTTTGATAAGCAATAATATTGTGCTCGCGGGCAATTGGTTCTGGAATAATCTCTAATACCCTGGGCTTAATATCAATTTCTTTTAAATTTACAAACGGAATTCCTAAAATATATGCTTTTAATTTTGTTAATTTTTGCTTGGAAACAATTTTCTTGGAAATTAAAATCTCTTCCAGCTTTTTACTGGTTTTTCGGGCTAATTCTTCTGCCTTTTTTATTTGCTGCTTAGTTGCTAATTTTTTATCCAATAAAAAAGCCTTTAGTTGTTCAGGGGCAACTTGCATACGCTGTGTTTATATTTTTTACTCTTTAATAGTTTTCTTTACTTTTTGAACTAAATCCTCCAGCTCGTAATTCGCTTTTACCAGATAAGTGTTTGCTCCCAGGCGCAATGCTTTTTCCACATCTCCCATTCCTTCCAGGTTGGTAAGCACGATTACTGGAATATCTTTGGTATCTTCATTGGCTTTCATTTCTTCAAGAACAGTAAACCCGTCTTTTTTAGGAAGAATAAGGTCAAGAAGAACAAGGTCAGGTTTTTCTTTTTTAATCAGTTCCAGGCCTTTTTCTCCGTCTAGAGCTTTAGAAACCTCGAAATTCTCCTGGGTAAGAATTTCCTTTACTGCCTTTTGAAGAGTGGGTTCGTCTTCAATAAAAAGTATTTTTTTCATACAATTATTAATCCCCTAAACTATATGCTAATGATTTCCAAGTATCATTGGCATATTGTTTGAGTATTAGAAATATTATGATTTATTTATTACCCTCTAATATCTTTTTAATTTTTCTTACAACTTCCTCCAGCTCGTAATTCGCTTTTACCAGATAAGTGTTTGCTCCCAGGCGCAATGCTTTTTCCACATCTCCCATTCCTTCCAGGTTGGTAAGCACGATTACTGGAATATCTTTGGTATCTTCATTAGCTTTCATTTCTTCAAGAACAGTAAACCCGTCTTTTTTAGGAAGAATGAGGTCAAGAAGAACAAGGTCGGGTTTTTCTTTTTTAATCAGTTCCAGACCTTTTTCTCCGTCCAGAGCCTTAAAGAGCTTAAAGCCCTCTTTGACCAACACTTCCTTAATTGATTTTTGAAGATTGGGTTCATCTTCAACAAAAAGTATCTTCTTCATGATTATATTAATTATTTATTTAGCTTTGTTCTTTTTTTATGAGTCGGAAGCCTAAACCAGAACGTACTTCCTTTTCCTTCTTTGGATTCAAAATTAATTTTCCCTCCAGAAATTTCAATTATTCCCTTGGCAATAAATAATCCCAGCCCTGTTCCTTCCACCTTCTGCTTGGTTAGTCTTTTCCCCCTAAAAAACTTACCAAACACTTGTTTTTGCATTGAGGCTGGAATACCAATCCCATTGTCTTTGACTTCAAATTTCAAACTTCCGTTTTCATTAATTAAAGAAATTTTAACCCATTTGTGTTCTGCCTTTTCTTTAGAATATTTTATGGCATTATCAATTAGATTCTGGACCACCATTCTAATTCTCTGGGGGTCAGCATGGATCTTGGAAAAATGATCTTTTTTAGTGAACATAAGCTCAACTTCTTTTTCCTCAGCTAAAGGGGTTAACTCCTGAATAACGCTTTCCACTAGTTCTTCCAGGGAAAATATTTTTGGCTTTATTGAAAATCTGCCCTCTTCAATGCGATTAACATTTAAGAGGTCATTAACCAATTCAATCATTCGAAGATTGCTTTGTTTAATAACTTCCAGATATTCTTTTTGTTTTTTATTCAGTTCTCCGATTCTTTTTCCTTGAAGAAGGTTAAGCGACCATCTTAAGCTTGAAAGAGGGGTTCTTAATTGATGAGAAACAATGCTTACAAATTCGCTTTTCATTCTGTTTGCCTGGGCCACTCTTTCAAAGCTGGCTGTAATTGTGTGCGCAACGATTAATAGAGTTATTGTAGATATTCCTAAAATTAGAATAAGCATTTCTACAGCAACATAGTGAATCCCAATATAGTAGGTGATTAAAATTACTGCGATAATAATCACTCCCATGACCAAGAACAGAAAACTGGGACATTGTCGAAGCGGCAAATGATTTTGCTTGCACTCTCTAGACACATTCAAAGTTTGAAAAAGCGTTCTTAAACTCATATAATTGTATGCAATTAATATTTATGTTTGTATTATAGCATAAATGTTTGCGGGATATAAACGAATATTGACTGTGGAGTGTTAATAAGTTAGAATGGGAAATATGCGGGGCATGGCGCAATTGGCTAGCGCGCCGCCTTTGGGAGGCGGAGGTTCCGAGTTCAAGTCTCGGTGCCCCGACAGCTCTATTCGTTAAGTTTGCGGGTATCGTATAGTGGTTATTATTTCAGATTTCCAATCTGACGACACGGGTTCGACTCCCGTTACCCGCTCCACAAGAAAACAAGGCCTGTTGTCTAGGGCCTTGTTTTATAGAATTCCTGCAAGATATGTATAATTAACGCTCAAAGACAATGCTCTGAAGTACTTCTCAAGGTGTTGGCGCGCAATATTAACTATACACAGCTAGCTTAAACTAAATTTTATTAATTCTTTTTTAATAACTTCATTATCAACTTCAAACCCTTTAAGATAGATAATTTTTTCAGAATAATCTATATCTTCGAAATAAGCTAGCTGGCTTCTAAACAGTTTTTCATTAAATTCATCCTTGAAAATTTTCTCGCCCCTTTTTGATATTTCTTTAATTGAAAAATGATCTTTTAAAATATAATAGATATCAACATAATCCTTCCACTTTGCTCTTCCGCCTAGGGCATAAGCCTTCATTGCAGCCAGGGTTAACAATTCAGGCACCCTGATTATATTTCCAAACGTTTTAAAAGATTTTATCTCAAAAGGATATTGTAAAAAAGTAATTTTCACATTGTTGACTAAAATTGTATATTCCTCCAGGCGACTAGCAAGAGTTTTATCTATTTTAAAAGGTTGAGAAATTTGTCTTTTAATCTTCAAATTATCAAATTCCTCATTGCTGAAAAGATCAAAATCAATTGATTTTCTATGACCAATGCATAGCCTTATAGCCGTGTCGCCGGCTAAGAAAAAATCTTCTGAAAAAGATTTGAGCAGCGGCAAAAGTTCAATTTGCTGTTTAGTTAAAACCTCTTTGTGTGTATTTGTTAAAATAAAGGGTGAAATAATTCTTTATTTCAGGATAGTAATTGCACCTTTTCTGTTTTATTTGTTTTCTAAAAATAGCAGCGGTTTTTTTGATTCCCAAAATATTAATCATTTTTTTAACATCTTTAAAGTTTCCATAATTTAAAACCGCCTCAACAATTGCTTGTTCGGAAAGTTCGTTAATATTTTTTACATACCACACGAGATAGGGTCTTTTTTTAATAAAATCATGGATCGTCATATACTTAGATTGTACCATTTTTATTGTAAAAACTCAATTGGATTTTTAAGCTTTAAAATCAGCTCGAACAAAGAGCTGATTTTAAAATTTTTTTAAAAAATTATGAAGTGTTTGTATAAATTTGCTTAAACTTATTTTATCAGAAGCTCCCGATTTTAGGTCTTGTTCAGAAAGAATTTATAATAATAATCGGGGTGTCGGGATTTGAACCCGAGATCTCCACGTCCCGAACGTGGCGCCTTAAGCCGCTAGGCCACACCCCGTTGTTTAAAAATCTTTTCTCCTTTTTGTTTTTTACTCATTTAAGAAATTAGCAATTAGTTTAATCATTGTATTTTTATCCCTGGGATTGCTTTCTGCGATTAATAATGCTAATGCCACCAAGGCATTATTATTAAATTTCTTTTCTCCCTGCTTGTTGAATAAATAACTATTTTCCGCTAAGAACATAATGAATAAGAACGATCCGATGCGCTTGTTGCCATCAATAAACGGATGATCCTTGATAGTAAAATACAGCAAATGAGCTGCTTTTTGCTCAATGCTGGGATATAATTGCTGGCCATTAAAGCCCTGATTGATGTTTCCTAAAATGCCTTTCAACCCCTGCTCTCTTTCTGTGCCAAACAGCTCACTGGCTTGTTTTTTGTTAACCAGTTTTATTTTTAATTTTTCGATCATCGAAACAACTTCGGAATAATCAAAGTCGTGTTTAACTTTAGTAGTTTTTTTAATTTCCAATTGTCTTTTGTCGTATTTTTGCAACAAAATCCAAGAATTTGCATAATCCGTAATTACTTTTAATAGTCCTTTGGCTTCTTTAGTGTCTAATTTCTTATTCCCGATTGTGCGTTTAACCAATTTTACTGCTTGTTCAAATTCATTTAAATTTGTTTCTTTTAATCGTTTTTGGTTGATGGTGTATCCTTTAACCAGATGGCTTTTAAGGGTTTTTGTAGCCCAGATGCGGAATTGGGTCCCGCGAAAAGAGTTTACTCGATAGCCTATAGAAATAATTACATCTAGGTTATAAAAATTTGTTGTGTAGCTTTTTCCGTCAGCAGCAGTTATCCGGAATTTCCGGATAACTGAACTCTTATTTAGCTCCCCTTCTTTAAAAACGTTCTTAATGTGCTCATTCACTGTTCGCACATCTCTATTAAATAATTTAGCCATTTGCTTCTGCGTAAGCCAAACAGTTTCTTTTTCTAATCTAACATCCAAGGATATTTTGTTATCCTTGGTTTTGTAAATCATAATTTTCCCTTTATTCTGCTGTTTTCTGTTATTGCCCATAATTCATTTAATCCAGTACTTGCCTTTAATTTTCAAATCTTCTTCTTCTTTTTTTTCGCGAATTTTTTTCTTGGCCATTTTCCTAAGCTGAATTAAATTGGATTCATCTAATTGGTTTGTTCTTTTTTCAAGATATTTTTTGTTGTTTTTTTTGGGATCCTCAATTACTTCCGCAAGCAAAACATCCAGAATCGCCCCAATTTTCGGCCCAGGTTTAATGTCCAGCAAATCCATTATTTCCCTGCCGTCAATATTTAACATCTTAACGGAAATCGGATCCTTAGAAACCTTCTCAATCATATATTCAATCTCTCGCAAACGATAAGGCCGGGCTTTGGGTCTGCCCATGCCTAGCCTGTCTGCAATTCTGAGATTAATTAAGCTCTGCATGTTTTCCCTGCCTACGCGCTTAATCAACCTTCTTACTCCTGCTTGTGTAATTCTTTCGGGATCAGAAACAAACATATGATTACGAACCAGGATAACTACTTTTTGAATAAGTTTTTTAGGAAATTTCAACCGCTTCAAGATTTTGCTTGCGAATTTGGAGCCGATATAGTCGTGGTTGTAAAAAGTGGCATCAGGACCTTCTCCTTGCTTAGTTTCCGGCTTGCCAATATCATGAAGCAAGGCAGCTATGCGAACTTCCAAATTAAAGTTTTTATTAGCAGCTGCCTGCAAAGAGCGAATTGAATGCTCGTAAATATCATAAATATGGTTTTTATTCTGGCTTATCCCTACCCCCTTTCCCAGTTCTGGAATAATGTATTTTAATAATCCAGTTTTGCGGAGAATTTCTATTCCCTGAGCAGGATTTTGAGAGTTAATAATTTTGGTTAATTCCTCCCGGATTCTTTCTTTAGAAATTGCCTGAATCCAGCCAGCATTTTCTTTTATTGCCCCCAATGTTTTTTGCTCAACTTTAAATCCCAGCGTGCATGCAAACCGCACTCCTCTTAGCATTCTTAAAGCGTCCTCGTTAAATCTTTCCCTGGGCTTGCCCACAGTGCGGACAATCTTTTTTTTCAAATCCTTTTGACCTTCAAAGAGATCAACAATCTTTTGGCTAATATCCATAGCAAGAGCATTGATTGTAAAATCTCTTCGAGCTAAATCTTGCTTAAGGGTGCTGGCAAAATGAACTTTGTCTGGATGACGTTTATCTGTATATTTTTCTTCTGTGCGATAGGTAGTAATTTCGATTTCAGCTAAGGTTTTGTCCTTGGAATTGGTTTTAACTGTAACTGTGCCAAATTTATTGGCATAAAAGGAATCTGGAAATATTTTTTGAATTTGTTTGGGCTTGGCATTAGTGGTAATATCCCAATCTCGAGGCTTTACTTTCCGCAATAAATCTCTTACACAGCCACCAACAACAAAAGCCTCAAACTTAGCTGAGTTTAATTTCTCCATAATCAATTTTGCAGGTTTAGGTATATTCATAACTGCCCCTACTATACCTTAAAATTTGCATTTTATCAATTTTTAGGGTAAAATTTAAGAGAATTGCCCTCGTGGTGAAACGGATATCACGCGACGCTTCGGACGTCGATTTCCGGGTTCGAATCCTGGCGAGGGCAGATGGTGAAAACTCATATCTCCAGCGGAGGAGTAATTTACAGAATATCAACTCCGAGCCAGATTGAAATTCTTTTACTGCATAAAAAAGAAACAAATACCTGGCATTTGCCCAAAGGCACTCAGGAAAACAGGGAAAGCTTGTCCCAAACTGCATTGCGGGAAGTAAATGAAGAAACCGGATTTCAGGCAAAAATCGAGAAATATTTAGGAAAGCTGCCATCTTTAAAAGAAAATGGCAACCCTAAACTCACCCACTATTATTTAATGAAGCCGATAACCAAAACCAGAGATCATGAGAACAAATATGATAAGCTGGAATGGGTGGAAATTGAAAAAGCAAAAAAAATGCTCGCTAAATTTACGGAATTTGAAAACGAAAAAGGAATTATAGAAATAGCAGAAAAAATTATTAAACAAAAACTTTTATGAAATTAACAATTTTAGGCTCAGGAACTTCGATTATAAGCAAAAACCGGCTAGCGCCGGGATATTTATTAGAATTAAACTCTGGAGAAAGCCTTTTATTCGATTGCGGAGGAACAGTGGCTCAGCAATTTGCAAACATTAACTTCGATTATTTCAATCTCGATCACATTTTAATATCTCACCCCCATGCTGATCATTTTGGGGGATTAATTTCTTTAATCCACAGCATTATCTTAAAATCGATGTATAATAAGGTTTTAAATAAAAAACAAAGAAAAAAACCCTTATTCCTCCACGGCTATACTGGACTTTTAAAAGATTATAAACTCCTTCGAAAAATGATGGCTCCGGAACCAATTGAAACTTTCCCTGTCAAGGCAGTCGAATACAAAAATCAGAAAGTTGAATATCCTGGATTTATTTTAAAAACTAAACTAGTTTCACACGCAGAAAAATATTATCAACAAAAATGTTTAGGCTTTCGCCTGGAAGCAGATAACAAAACCTTTATGTACTCTGGGGACAGTAAATATTGCAAGCAATTAATCAATTTAGCCAGTAATGCCGATTTGGCTTTAATTGATTCTTCCAGTTCGGAATCAGGGCTGGGAAAAACTGGTTATCACCTTACTCCTCGGGGTGCAGGAAAAATTGCTCGTCAAGCAGAAGTTAAAAAATTAGTTCTTACCCATCATTACGATATCAAACCGCCCCGGCAAATTTTAAAACAAGCAAACCAATATTTCCGGGGAGAAACTGTGATAGCAAAGGATTTAATGGTAGTGAATATATAATGGAAACTGTTTTTACTGCAAAAAATAATCAAAGTGCTGAAAAGTTAGGATTTGAAATTATGGAAAAATCTCAGTTGAACTGGGCTAACAAGAAAGTGTTAATAAAGCCGAACTTGACAATTAAAGCCTCCCCGGATTCTGGAATCATCACTAACCCTGCCTTTTGTAAAGGAATTATTGATTATTTGAAAAAACACCAGGCTTTAGAAATTAAAATCGGAGAGGGTACTGCATCTGCAGAAAACAATGATATGAATAAGATCTACAAACCCAGCGGGTTTTTAGATCTATCCCTAAAAACAAATATTGAATTGATAAATTTCAATAATGATGAGATTATGCAAATAGAGGTTCCCGATCCCCTTGTTTGGAAAACCGTAAACGTAACCAAAACTATTTTTGACTTTGATGTTTTAGTAAATGTCCCAGTTCTAAAAACCCATCATATTGCCCTGGCCACTTTAGGAATAAAGAATTTAATGGGAGTTAGTTTGCCAGTTAAAAAACGAAATCAAAACTTTCACAAAAAACTTAATTACCTGCGAGAGAAAGCAAAAAAACAAAGCCGCCAGAATTTAACTAAATCAGAATTCGATCAAGCCCATCAAGAGATTTCGGAAAAAATTCTGGATTTGTACAAAGCAATCAAAAAAAGAATTCCAATCCTAACTGTAATTGACGGATTCTATGGCCGGGAAGGAAATGGTTTTGAAATCGGAGAAACAAAAGACATGAGAATTGCAATTAGCGGTCGAAATACAGTTGCAGTTGACACGATTAGCGCTTACCTTATGGGTTTCAATCCCAAATCCCTCTATTATCTAACTCTTGCTCAAAAATTAAAGTTAGGTCCCAGCCAAGTGTCGAAAATAGTAACTAAAGGAATAAATTTAAAAGCTGACAGAAAAAAATTTAATGTCTTGCGCCCCCATAGCTAAATTGGTATAGCAGCCGCCTCTTAAGCGGAAGATTCTCTAGGTTCGAGTCCTAGTGGGGGCACCAGAATTTTCGAAATTAAGAAAATAAAAGAATTTATTTATTGATCAAAAGAATTATCCAGTAATCTAAAAAACCAAAAGGACTCCCAAAGGAGCCCTTAAGCATTAGACTTTTGGTCATTTCTGACCACTTTTATCTTGTATTAATATAATTATCTTGTCAATATAGGGTTATCCACAGCATCAAAATAATTATGAAATTCGAATTTGAAGAATATCATCGTAATATTTCTAATAATAAGTTGATTGCTACTAATCAGAAATCTGTTTACATGCCACCAGCAGATCATCCCTGGAGAAGAAAATTTATTCATTCTCGCTAAAAATTTTTATCAAAGTATGACATTTCTATTTCCCGTTGACAGTATTGCCC
The DNA here is from genome assembly GCA_964449235.1 of uncultured Candidatus Saccharibacteria bacterium. Lineage (GTDB taxonomy): Bacteria > Patescibacteriota > Minisyncoccia > RBG-13-40-8-A > JAUWHN01 > CAYVAX01. The sequence goes on from CAYVAX010000006.1 coordinate 17,315, forward strand.
TTGCCCTGCAAAAGATGAGATACATAGGTAACACCCTAAAAAGTGTTACCCATGTGGTCATCTTGTACATGCCCTTGACTTATGTTATCATTTAAATTAGAATAGAAAACAATATATGCTTACATTGCGAAAAAAATCAAATGTAATCAAAAAACATAAACGGCACTCAAAAGATACTGGATCTTCTGAGGTTCAGATTGCATTGTTAACCCGGCAGATTAAAGAATTAACTGCTCATCTTAAAAAAAATCCCAAAGATAATCATTCCCGCCGGGGGCTTTTGAAAATGGTTGCTAAACGTAAAAAGCTTTTGGATTTTTTAAAGGGCGAAGACAAAAAGAAGTATAACAAGATAATTAAAGAGTTAGAGCTTAAAAAATAAATATATGGCAGTAATTAAACACAAAGAACAGCGAGTAGGAGTATTAATTGATGTCCAGAATATGTACCATTCTGCTAAAAACCTATACGAAGCACGGGTTAATTTCCGAGAAGTATTGAAAACAGCATTAGCAGGAAGAAAACTAGTAAGAGCAATTGGATACGTGGTTACCACTGAAACCGGAGAAGAAAAAGCTTTTTTAGAAGCCCTGGGTAAAGCTGGAATTGAAATTTGCACCAAGGAATTAAAAATCTTTCCTGGGGGAATGAAAAAAGCAGATTGGGATATTGGTATGGCCGTGGACGCAATCAAGCTCAGCCGATTATGCGATGCAATTGTATTAGTTACCGGTGACGGCGACTTTATTCCTTTAATCAGCTATCTTAAAGGAGGCTGGGGCGGTCAAACAGAAGTAATTGCCTTTGGCAAAAGTGCTTCTGGCAAATTAAGAGAGGTTGCTGACGACTTTACCAATCTCGATAAAAATCACAAAAAATACCTTATAAAATAAAATAAATATTAATCGTTGAGTTCTGGTCTGTAGACAGGTAGATTATGGACATAATTAAAATTTATCCCATAGTCTGAAGTTTGCAGATCAGAAACGACAAAAATTTATGGAATTCAAACAATTTAATACTGAAATTGGAGGAAGAAAATTAATTATTGAAACTGGAAAGTTAGCTCAACAAGCTAATGGTTCTGTAACTGTAAAATACGGAGATACTTCTGTTTTAGTTACAGCTGTAATCAGCGATCATCCTCGAGAAGGAATTAACTACCTTCCACTAATGGTAGATTACGAAGAAAAGCTGTATGCAGCTGGAAAAATTAAAGGCAGCCGATTCATAAAACGCGAGGGTCGGCCAACAGATGAAGCTATTCTTAGCGGGCGAATCATTGATCGCACCCTTCGCCCTCTTTTTAATCCCAAAATTAGAAATGATATCCAGATCGTAGTTACGACCCTTTCCTTTGACGGAGAAAATGACCCCATATTCCCCAGTTTAATTGGGGCCTCATTAGCTATTTCAATTTCCGATATTCCCTGGAATGGCCCTGTAGGAGGCTTACTGGTCGGCTGCGAAAACAAAAAATGGACTGTAAACCCAGTTAATAATCAAGAGAAAAAACCAGACTCTAAGCTGTTAATTGCTGGAGCTGAACAAGGAATTAATATGATTGAAGGGGTTGGAGAACAAATTCCTGAACAAGAAATAATAAACGGATTAGAACTTGCTCAACAAGAAATCAAAAACTTAATTGCTTTTCAGGAAAAAATAATTAAAGAATTCAAAGTTGAGAAAAAAGATTTAAACTTTCCTGACCCTGATCCCGAGTTGACTAAAGAAATAGAAAAGTTTCTGGGTAACAAATTAGAAACTGCTCTTTATCAGCCAGATAAAGCCCAAAGAATGGATGCAGTTAATGATCTTAAAAAAGACTTACAAAATTTGATTGAGGAAAAATACGATGCAGACAAAGAAAAAACAGAGCAGGCTTCAGAATTGTTTGATCAAAAACTTGATCAATTAGTTCATAAAAACATTTTAGAGAAAAACAAACGCCCTGATGACCGCAAACCAGACGAATTAAGAAAAATATCTTCGGAAATAAGTGTTTTGCCCCGAGTTCACGGCTCAGCATTATTCACCCGTGGAACCACGCAAGCACTTTCAACTGTAACTTTGGCTCCTCCAGGAGCAGAGCAATTATTGGACCAGATGGAACTGAAAGGAAGCAAGCGATACATGCACCATTATAACTTCCCCCCATATTCTGTAGGGGAAGTAAAACCATTAAGAGGACCGGGAAGAAGAGAAATCGGACACGGAGCATTAGCAGAAAAAGCTTTACTTCCTTTAATTCCTTCCCGTGAAGAATTCCCATACACTATCCGGGTTGTTTCTGAAATCCTTTCTTCTAATGGCTCTTCTTCTATGGCTTCAGTATGCGGATCGACATTAGCATTACTGGATGCAGGAGTGAAACTAAAAGCAAACGCTGCTGGAATCGCTATGGGCTTAATGCTTGATGAAAGCGGAGATAAATACAAAATCTTAACAGATATTCAGGGTCCTGAAGACCATCACGGAGACATGGATCTGAAAGTAGCTGGAACCAGAAAAGGAATCACTGCAATCCAGATGGATATTAAGCCTAAAGGACTATCTTTAGACATTCTTAAACAAGGCTTAACTCAAGCCAAGCAAGCCCGAAATCAAATCCTGGACGAAATGGAAAAAGTAATTAAAGCTCCCAAGCCTGAACTTTCGAATTATGCTCCCCGAGTATATACGATCTCTGTTAATCCCAAAAGAATCGGAGACATTATCGGTCCTGGAGGTAAAATGATTAACAAAATTACTGAAGAAACTGAAACTAACATTGATATTGAAGATGACGGCACTGTATTTGTTTCCTCAGAAAAGCCAGAAGGAGCTAAAAAAGCTCTTTCCTGGATAAAAAGCCTTACCCGGGAATTAAAGCAAGGAGAAATATTCCAAGGAAAAGTGGTAAAAGTTGCTGACTTTGGAGCATTCATAGAGCTGGTTCCCGGACAAGAGGGATTACTCCATATTTCAGAATTAGCCCCTCCTGATAAAAAGATTAAGGATATAAGAAATGTTGTTCATCGCGGAGATACAATCACAGTCAAAATAAAAAACATTGGCCAAGACGGGAAAATAGGTTTGTCCTTGTTTAAAAAAGGAATGCAAATGTAGTACAATTAAACGCAAGGGAAAAACCTAAAAACACAAATCATGACTAATAAATACAAAATAAAAACAATGCAGGATGATATTAAAAAGGTAAAAGGAGAAGAATCCTCTGATCAAGAATTAAAAGAAATTCCCCAAGCACCAAAACCAGAAAAACCAGATAATCAAGAACGCAAACCTGAAAAGACTCCTGCTAAAAGCATACAACTAGAAGAAAAACAAAAAAAGCCAGGAGAACCTCTTCCTTCTGAGCCTGTTGCTAACCTTCCCACAGTTCCTTCTGAAAAAAGCGGTTCTAAAAAACCGCCAAAACCACCAAAACCCCCTCAAAAACCAGAAAAGCCAGCAATTGAACAACCGCCCAAGCCAAAATCTAAAATTAAATTCGTTCCAATTATAATCGTCATTGGTTTACTGTTAATCGCTGGAGGAACATATTACTGGTGGAACTATTTGCGAGCCCCTGAGCTCCCCGAGCCCGAACAAGCAAGCATTTCAGAGTTAATTTCGGAATCAGAAAGTATACAAATAATTGAACCTTTGGAAATAACTATTCCAGATAACATTTCTGAAAAACTCAGAGGGCAACCTGTTTTCTTTACTTATTCCCAGCAAGGAAAATACCGAGCTGGAAGTATAATTAAGATAGATAATCAAGAAAATCTAAAAACTTATCTTAAAGATTGGGAAGATAATATAATAAAGGATTTAAATCCTCTATTTCTTGAGCATCAGCCAGGCGAACCTGCTACAGAAAACTTTCAGGACAATACATATAGCAAGGTTGCGATCCGATACATGAACTTTCCTGATCCCAACCTTACTATTGACTACGCAATTGTAAACAATTATTTAGTAATTACCACCTCCAGGGAAAGTATGTACAAACTTATTGACATCCTTTTGTCTGAATAAAACTTGACAAAGGATTTTAAAGGAATATACTAAACATAGATAAAGTGGTCCGTTATACAACGGACCATATTTAATAAATTAATCAAATATTTATGGACAAGAAAAATTTTTCAACAGCTATTGCGCAAATTGCCGAAGAAAAAGGAATATCTAAACAACAGATTATTGAAACTATTGAAATGGCAATTGCTGCTGCTTATAAAAAAGATTATGGGCAAAAGGGCCAGCATGTTAAGGTAGAGTTTGACTCTGAAACCGGGAAAATAAAAGTGTTTCAGATTTTTTTAGTAGTTGATGAAAGTATGCTCAAGGAAGAAAGCGACGAACAGGAACCTGAAATTGATGAAGAAGAAGATGAAAAAAAGAAAATTAGATTCAACCCCTTAAAGCATAAAATGCTTGCGGAAGCTAAGGAAATTAAAAAAGACATTAAGCCTGGCGAAGAACTAAAAGTTAAACTTGAACCTCATAACGACTTTGGAAGAATTGCTGCTCAAACTGCTAAACAGGTAATAATTCAAAGGCTTCGGGAAGCAGAACGAGAAGCAGTTTATGAAGACTATAAAGATCGCGAAGGAGAAGTTACTGGAGGAATAGTTCAAAGAATTGAAGGAAGAAATATATTTATTGATATTGGAAAAACTACTGGCATTCTTTTTCCTGATGAGCAAATCCCTGGAGAACGTTATCGAATTGGCCAACGGTTGCGAGTATACATTTTAAAAGTAGAAAGAGAGCCAAGAGGAACTAATATTTACCTCTCTCGAGCTTATCCTAAAATGGTCAGCAAGCTATTTGCTATTGAAGTCCCGGAAATCGCTAATGGAGTGGTACAAATAAAATCAATTGCCCGCGAAACAGGATCGCGAACCAAAATTGCAGTTTCTTCTGAAGAAGAAGGAGTTGATCCTGTGGGATCTTTAGTGGGACAAAAAGGGACTCGAGTTCAAACTGTAATCAACGAATTAAACGGAGAAAAAATTGATATTATTGAATGGGAAGAAGATCCTGCTAAATTTATTGCCAATGCTCTTTCTCCAGCTAAAATTCTAGACATCCAAATCCAAAAGAAAAAGAGAGAAGTAATAGCGATTGTTCCCGAAGACCAACTTTCTTTAGCTATTGGCCAGCGCGGCCAAAATGTAAGATTGGCAGCAAAATTAACCGGCTGGAAAATTGATGTTAAAAGTGAAACTGAAATTAAAAAGAAAAAAACCAAAAAAACAACTCCTAAAAAGTCAGCCTCTAGCAAGCAAAAGGGCAACGATAAGCAGAAAAAAACCCAAAAAAAGAAAGAAACCAAAAAGAAAACCAAAAAGAAATCTAAAAAAAACACCAACAGTAAATAAATCTAAAATCATTGGCTATGATTTATATATACATTTCTATTGCTGTTTCATTTCTCGCCCTTATTTTCTCTGCTGTGATTAGTTTGCAAATTCGAAAACATAAACTGGAGAATAAAAAGGCGCAAGAAATTTCCCAAACAATTGCCAGTGGAGCTAAAACTTTTTTAAATCAAGAATATAAAGTTTTAATTATATTCGTAATTGTAGTTGCCATTGCTCTTTACTTTTTTCTTTCTCCAGGCACTGCCTGGACATTTATTGCCGGAGCAGTATTTAGTGCTTTAGCTGGAAATATTGGAATCAGAATTGCCACCTTTAGCAATGCCCGCACTGCAGAAGCAACCCAAAAAAGTTTAAAACAAGGGCTAAAAATGGCATTTAACAGCGGAAGTGTAATGGGAATGACTGTAGTGGGATTAGGCTTGCTGGGAGTAAGCATTCTGTACGCAATATTCAACAACCCTCAAGTAATCTATGGATTTGGATTTGGAGCTTCAGCAATTGCCTTATTTGCCCGCGTAGGAGGAGGAATTTATACCAAGGCTGCAGATGTAGGAGCAGACCTGGTAGGAAAAGTAGAAGCAGGAATTCCTGAAGATGACCCTCGCAATCCAGCTACAATTGCAGATAATGTTGGCGACAATGTTGGAGATGTAGCCGGAATGGGGGCAGACCTGTTTGAAAGTTATGTGGATGCAATTATTGCTGCTATGGCTATTGGAAGCATGGGACTGTTAGCTGGATTTAAGAATTTAATTTTCCTTCCTTTAATGCTCGCTGGCGCTGGAGTCATATCCTCAATTATTGGCAATCTATTTATCAACCACTCTACTTCCTCTAAGAAGAAAAAGTCAGTTGCTCCTCATAAAATTTTAAATACAGGAATCTTTGGATCTACAATTTTAACTGCAATATTATCAATATTCATTATTAAATTTTTAACTGCAGGATTTACTCTTTTCTGGGCGTTTTTAATCGGACTTGCTTCTGGAATCGGTATTGGTTTAATCACAGAACTATATACCTCTGACAAATACCAACCCACAAAAAAAACAGCAATTTCTGCACAAACCGGAGCTGCTACTAATATTTTAAGCGGTTTTTCTTTGGGAATGAAAAGCACCCTTTTCCCAGTAGTTATTATCTGCGCAGCAATTTTTCTAGCACATTTATTCGGAGGAATTTACGGAATTGCTATTGCTGCTGTTGGAATGCTTTCCACTTTAGGGATAACTCTGGCCACAGATACTTATGGCCCGGTTGCAGACAATGCTGCTGGTATTGCAGAAATGTCTGCAATGGGCTCAGAGGTAAGAAAAGGGACTGAACAATTAGATGCAGTTGGGAACACTACTGCTGCAATCGGCAAGGGATTTGCAATCGGAGCTGCAGCTTTAACTGCCCTGGTATTGTTAGTCAGTTACGGATTAGTGGCAGAACTGGAAATCATTGACATTTTAAAACCAACCACGATCATTGGAATGTTTATTGGAGGATTAATGCCCTTTATTTTCTCCTCATTGGCGATTTCTTCAGTAAGCAAGGCAGCAATGAAAATGGTTCAAGAAGTTAGAAGGCAATTTAAAAAAATCCCTGGACTGTTAAAAGGAGAAGCTAAGCCGGATTATGCCCGCTGTATTGTAATCAGTACAGAGGCCGCACTCAAACAAATGATTTTGCCGGGATTGCTAATCGTTATTGTTCCTGTTTTAGTTGGATTTCTCCTGGGCCCGGAAGCGCTGGGAGGATTATTGGCGGCTTCAATTATTACTGGATTTCTGCTGGCAGTAACTATGGCTAACTCTGGAGCAGCCTGGGATAATGCTAAAAAGCATATTGAGGCCGGCAATCTGGGAGGAAAGGGTTCCGGAGCTCATAAGGCAGCAGTAGTTGGAGATACTGTTGGTGATCCCTTTAAAGATACTGCTGGTCCCAGTTTGAATATCCTATTAAAGTTAATGGCAATTATTTCCTTGATTATTGCTCCCCTAATTTAAAAGAGCGCTTTATTCAACGCTCTTTAATATTTGTTTGCGATTGTCGGCCAGATTTCTCAATATCAGCTGACTGGGAAGCTTGAAGAATAATCCGCCAGTAGTAAGATATTTTAAATAGTCTTCGTAGGAAATATTAGTTATTTCATACACATTTTTAATCAGCACCAAGCTGGGAATTCCTGAAAACGGATAAGGGGTTATTCCCTGCCAAAAATTAATTACAAGTTCTTGTTTATTGCTGTCTGTGTAATTTAGAATAACCTTTCTGGGTTTGATCACTCCCAATTTCCGTTCTCCGCCCGAGGACATATATATTGCCAATCTAATTTCCTTTTTGTTGAACGACTGGCTGCCTTCTACAATCTGATGAATTAATTTCACAATAAACCGAATTCCGGGAATTCTGGAAAAATACCTTAATAAAATATCAGAAAGGGACTGTTCTTTAATCCTGATACTGAAAACAACTCCTACAATGAAAATTACTAACAAGCTGCATATTAAACTAAACACAAACAACAGACCAAGGTTTAGAAGCTGAGTAAAAAAATTTAAGTTCTCTGCGGGTATAAGGGAATAATAAAGGGTTTTCCAGCTGGAAACAGTAAATAAAATTAATTGCTTAGTTATGTAGAAAATAATTAAAAAAGCAATCACTAATGCTAATCCTGACCAGAATTTTTTCTTCATTTTTTCTCCTTTAATTTATTTAATTTTCAAAGTCCATTATTAATTATTAACCATAACATTTATAACCATGAAAGTCAATATAAACAAACAACCGAATAATAAAATTGAGCTGGAAGTTGAAGTTCCTGCTCCTCAAATGAAAATGTATTTTGACTCTGCTGCTTCAGAGTTGAGCAAGGATATGAATATAAAAGGGTTTCGGCCTGGAAAAGTGCCTGCAGATATTGTTGAGCGCGAAAAAGGATCTCAGGTATTATACAACCAGGCTGTAAACATTGCTATTCAAAAAACCTTGCCCAAGATATTGCTTGAAAAAGATTTAGAGGTTGTTGGCCAGCCGGAAATCTCTGTAAATCAAATTGTTTCTGGAGGACCAATGAAATACAAAGCAATATTCTCAACTGTTCCCGAGGTTAAGCTTGGAGAATACAAAGGTTTAAAGATTAAAAAGAAAAAAGTAAAAGTAGAGCCCAAAGAAGTGGAACAATCTCTAAACTATCTCCAGCAATCACGCGCAAAAACAACCACTGTAAACCGGCCTGCTAAAAAGGGAGATCGAGTACAAATAGATTTTGTTACCCGCCATAAAGATAAAACTAAAGTAGAAGGAGGAGAAAGTAAAAATTATGCTCTTGATCTCGGAAAAGAAAAATTCATTCCTGGATTTGAACAAAAATTAGAAAAAATGACTCCTGGTCAGAAAAAAAAGTTTTCTCTAAAAGTTCCTAAAACTTGGCCGCAAAAAAATCTTGCTGGAAAAGATCTTGATTTCGAAGTTAAGCTAAATACTGTCCAGCAAAAAGAACTTCCTGAAATTTCAGATGAATTCGCCAAAGGATTGGGAGGCTTTCAGTCCTTAGAGCAGTTAAAAGAAAATATTAAACAGGGAATAACCCAGGAAAAACAACAAAAAGAAGATCAAAGAATAAAAATGGATTTAGTTAAAAAAGCAGCCGAAAATGCTGAAATGGAAATTCCTCAACCATTAATTGATTCCGAATTAAACAAAATGCTTAATGAGCTTAAAGCCAATGTTCAAAAGATGGGCCTGGAATTTGATAAATACCTCCAGCAAATAAAAAAATCAGCTGAGGATTTAAAAAAAGAATGGAATTCTCAAGCAAAACAACGAGTCAAAGTTGCTTTAACATTAAATGCAATTGCTAACCAGGAAAACATTAAAGCCGGCGATGAAGAGGTTGAGCAGAAAATAAATCAGATATTAAAAAATTATCCTAACCCTGAAGAAGCTAAGAAAAAAATTGACGTTAATGCTTTAAAGAATTATACTAAAAACACAATAAGAAATGAAAAAGTCTTCCAGCTCTTAGAGCGCGAAGCAAAAATAACATGAATTTAATTCCAACTGTAATTGAAAAATCTCAACACGGTGAACGAGCTTATGATATCTATTCCCGCTTGCTTAAAGATAGAATCATTTTCTTGGGAGGTCCAATTACTGATGCTTTGGCAAACACAGTAATTGCCCAACTTTTATTCTTGGAACACAAGGATTCTAAAAAAGATATTGTCATATATATCAACAGTCCTGGAGGAACTGTAACCGGAACAATGGCAATGTATGATGCTGTGCAATTTGTAAAATGTAATGTTTCCACTGTCTGCGTAGGAATTGCAGCTAGCGGAGGAGCATTAATTCTTGCCGGAGGAACAAAAGGAAAACGATTTGCTCTTCCTAATTCTGAAGTAATGATTCACCAGGTTATGGGTGAGGCCGGAGGACAAGCTGTAGAAATTGAAATCTCTGCCAAACACATTCTTAAAATTAAAAAGAAGCTGAACCAGATTTTGTCTAAACATACTGGTCAGCCATTGAAAAAAGTAGAAAAAGACACTGATCGCGACTATTATATGAACGCTGAAGAAGCTCAAAAATATGGAATTGTAGATGAAATTATTAAAAAAAGATAATTTATTTCACCAAATTTAATAAATTCTGTCCGGTCATTTGTTTAGGCACAGGGAGATTCATTAAATTTAGAATTGTAGGAGCAATATCGCAAAGAATTCCTGTTGGCTGTTTGTACAAAAACTCTAATTCCTTTTCGGTTTTAGGGTTTTTTAATTTAAAATTATTATCCACAATACAAAATGGAACTGGATTCTGACTGTGCTCAGGATAAGGTTCGCCAGTATTTAAATCCAGCATTTTTTCTAAATTTCCGTGATCAGCAGTGATTAACAATGTACATTTTCCTTGCTGGGCTAATTGCAGAAGTTGTTTAATTTGCTTATCAATAACTTCTGCTGCTTTTATTCCGGCATTAAAATTTCCTGTGTGCCCAACCATGTCAGGATTAGCGTAATTTGCCAGAATAAACTCAAAACCCCCTTTGTTTACAGCCGGGATTAATTGTTGAGTTATCTGGTCGGCGCTCATTTCTGGATGCTGATCATAGCTGCCCACAAACTGAGAAGGAATTAAAATTCGTTTTTCTCCAGAATACTTTTTCTCTTTGCCTCCGTTGAAAAAATAGGTGACATGAGCATATTTTTCAGTTTCGGCAACCTTTAATATTTTTTTATTCTCTTTGCTTAATAGTTCTGTTAAATGATTCCTTATTTCCATAGGCGGAAAAGCAACTTTTGCTGGCAACCCCTTTTGGTATTCAGTCATGGTTACAAAATATAGATTGTCTAACTTTTTACGGGGAAATTTATTAAAATCAGGGAGTGCAAACGCTTTTGCTAGTTGCCGTGCACGATCCTCTCTAAAATTAAAAAACACTACGCTGTCATTGGAATTGATCAACCCTAAGGGCTGCTGGTTGCGATCAGTAATTACTGTCGGCTTTATAAAGGGATCAATTATATCCTGTTGATAAGCATTGCCTATAGCTTCAACAGGGTCAACTGCCCTATCCCCTTTTCCGTTTACCATGCACTCATATGCTTTTTGAATAAGGTCCCAGTTTTTTTCTCGGTCCATAGGATAATGCCTGCCCATTACTGTAGCTATTTTTCCGTCTTTTATTTTTTTTAATTCCTGTTGAACTCTTCTAACCATGCTCGACCCTTCTTTTTGAGGAGCATCCTTGCCGTCAGTAAAAACATGCACTCTAACCTTTTCAACTTTATGTTTCCGAGCAAGCTCAATCAATCCCATGAGGTGGTCGATATAGCTGTGGATGTTTCCGCTGGAAACCAGGCCCATAAAATGAAGACAGGAATTATTTTTATTCACATGATTAACTGCTCCCACTAATGCTGGTTTTTTAAAAAAAGAACCATCTCTTATGGCTAAAACAATCCTGGGCATTCGCTGATAAATCACTCGTCCGGCTCCAATAGTAAGATGGCCTACCTCGGAATTGCCTGCTTCTCCCCAGGGCATGCCTACAGCAATCCCTGAAGCTTGTAGAGAAACAGTAGAATAAGTTTTATAGATCCCATCAATGGCAGGAGTATTTGCTTGCTGAATTGCATTTCCTTTTTTTTCTGAACTCAATCCCCAACCATCAAGGATGATGAGTAATAACGGTTTCATATAGTATATATTCTAACAATATTTAATCAAGTTAGCAAAATAGTTTTTTAAAATACAGGCCGTAAATTGACAACAACAAAATATTCTGATAATATGAGTTTAATGAATATAATCAAGAAACTAAACTCGCAACACCAATACGAATGACATGCGGATAAAAAGTTTCCATCCTAATTAGTAATAACCTATTTATTTCCAACATTTATTAAACATAAATTCGTATGAAATTAGTAGTTAGTGTCGCGAATTTGAAAAATCATGATCGAACTTATTCCACTATTCGTGGCTATAGGCAGTCTTATTGCGGGATCAGTTTTAGGATATTATGCCCGACAATCGATTGCTAAACGACAAGCTAAAACTGCAGAAGCAAAAGTAGATAAATTAATTGGGGAAGCAAAAAATCAAGCTAAAAGCATAATCTATAAAGCCAAAGAAAAAGCAACTACTGTTCTTGATGAGTTAAAAAAAGAAGAGCAAAGAAGGCGAGACGAGTATGCTGCTATCAGAAAAAAGCTTGAACAAAAAGAAGAATCAATTGGAGACCAGCAAACATCTTTAGAATTAAAAGAAGACCAGCTAGAAGATAAAATTAAACAAGTACAGGACATTAAGCAAGAGATAAATGATTTAAGAGAAGAAGAAATTAAAAAATTAGAAAAAATCTCAAAACTTTCCAAAGAAAAAGCTAAAGACGAACTCTTAAAAGCCGCAGAAACCCAATATCAAAAAGAATTATTTGAACAATTAAAAAAATTAGAAAAAGAAAGAAAAGAAGAAGTTGAAAAAAAGGGTCGAGAAATCATGACTGCAGCTATGCAGCGATTAAGCACTTCTCAAGTAACCGAAACTACCAGCACTACTATTTCTCTTCCTAATGACGAAATGAAAGGAAGAATTATTGGGAAAGAAGGAAGAAATATTAAAACCCTGGAACGATTAACCGGAGTGGACATAATTATTGATGAAACTCCAGAAACTTTAATCATTTCTGGATTTGACCCTGTAAGGCGCCAAACAGCCAAACTAGCTTTAGAAAAATTAATTGCAGATGGACGAATCCAGCCTGCCAGAATTGAAGAAATGGTTGAAAAAGCTGAACAAGAGATTGATGAAAAAATAAAGGAGGCTGGAGAAGCAGCTGTTTATGATACTGGAGTCATTGGATTAGAGCCAAAATTAATTCAGCTATTGGGAAGATTGCGTTATCGAACCAGCTTTGGACAAAATGTGCTCTTACACTCTATAGAAACTGCTCATTTGTCAGGCATGCTTGCTTCGGAGTTAGGAGCTGATGTTGCTGTAGCTAAAAAGGCTGGTCTGTTGCATGATATTGGAAAAGCAATTGACCACCAAATTTCTGGAAGCCATGTTGAAATTGGCAAGAAAATTTTAGAAAAATTCGGAGCAGATGAAAAGATTATTAAAGCCATGCAGTCTCATCATGAAGACTACCCCTATGAGACATTAGAATCTCGAATTATCCAGGCTGCAGATGCAGTTTCAGCAGCTCGACCAGGAGCCAGAAAAGAAACTTTGGAAAATTATCTTAAGCGCTTGGAAGAATTAGAAGATATTGCCACATCCTTTCCAGGAGTAGAAAAATCTTATGCTATTCAGGCTGGAAGAGAAATTCGTATATTTGTAACTCCTGAAAAAATTAATGATGCTCAGGCCTTAAAATTAGCCAAAGATGTTTCTAAAGAAATAGAAAAAGAGCTCAAATATCCTGGAGAAATAAAAGTAACTGTGATTAGAGAAACAAGAGCTATTGAATATGCAAAATAATAATGAATAAAGATCAGCTTATTGATAAAATTGTAGATGAAACCGGTATTTCCAAGAAGCACGTTAAACAATGCTTGGAATTGTTTTTAAATACAATTATCAAGGCGCTTAAAAAAGGTAAAAAAGTAAGCCTGGTCGGCTTTGGCAGTTTTCAAGTGATCAAAAGAAAAGGAAGAAAGGGAGTTAATCCTCGCACAGGCAAGGAAATGAAAATTCCAGACACAAAGGTAGCTAAATTCAAGGCTGGGAAAAAGTTAAAAGAAGAGGTTAAATAAGGACAATATAGCTTAAGCTTCTGTTCACATTACTCACGACCGTATGTAATGTGAACAAGTTTCTTCTTAAGTAATTTTAATAAAATCACTAAATGAAATCTAATAAAAAAAATAAAAAATCCTCAAAAGGATTAATTAAAAACTCTATTAACTACAAGGTTTTTTCTGCAATTACCTCTTTGCTAATCTCTGATCACCAATTAATTAATCATCAACTCCCAGAACTAAACTTTAAACACAATTTAGATCTACTTGCGAAAAAAATCTATAAGAGTTATAATAATCAACAGAAAATAACTGCTAGCGATCGAAACTTAACTCCAGCAAATATTAAACGCGCAATTAAAAAATTAGAGTCCCTGGATTATTTAAAAATAAAATCAGATAATAAAAATCATGCAGAACTGAAAATTTCTTTTACCAACAAAGGTCTCCAGGAATATTTTAGACATAAAGTTAATGACTGTAAAAATATAAAATGGGATAAAAAATGGCGACTAGTAATTTTTGATATTTTAGAAGATAAAAGACAAGCCCGAGACTTATTAAGAAGAAAATTAAAACAATTCGGATTCAAAGAATTGCAAAAAAGCGTCTGGATATTCCCTTACGATATTAAAAAAGAAATTAACCAATTACTAGATGTTTGCAATATAAATATAATTGGAGATATACGATTTTTGACTGTTGACAAAATTGACAATGATCAGGATTTAAAAAAGAAATTCGGATTATAGGGGGTAAATAATAAGTTTGCTTATCTTATCATCTTATCATTATATCGTTGCAATCAATGATAAGGGCTTGTAGGTAAACGGTATACCACAGCATTCGCATTGCTGATTTCCGGGTTCGATTCCCGGCAGGTCCATTTAGATAAACTAGTAATTATTTCACCTTAAAACGTCTTACAATATTAATATTTCGCTATTAAAATAAAACATATTATGATCTTTGTCGTGAAGCCTTAAATCAAAGTTTAAACCAATGTTTATTATCTAACGTTTCACGGTAAACATCTAACGTTTCACGGTAAACATTATAAATCAATATATATTTAATAAACTGCTCGATATAAAATTTCTAATTATTTTGAAATTTTATAGGAATAATTATCTATGGCAAAAATTCTCCCACACAATTTACCTAAAAAACAAAAAAAGGAACTTCTTAAGGACTTTTATGATCTTGTTGCTACCCTTGATCGTGAAGAAACAGAAGATTTTTTTCATAACTTTCTTACCTCCAGTGAGAAAATTATTTTTGCCCGGCGCCTAAGAATAGCTAAAATGCTTTTACAGGGGCATACTCAAGCTGAAATTAGAAGAAAGCTAGGAGTAGGAGTAAGTACAGTTCAGTTTGTTCAAAATTGGATCCGAGATGAGTTAGAAGAAAGAAAAGCTAAACAAAATCTTCCTCTTAAATAAAATAATTATAACTGAATTAATAACAATTTTTAGCTTATTTTAGCTAATAAAAATAACTAAAAAGTTGTTATTAAAAATGGCTTTAAAAAGCCATTTTTTTATTTTCAGTTCACAACTTATCCCCAACCAGACTTGACAACCCCTAATAGCTTCAGGTTATTATTAACTTGAAGCTATCTTATCATCTATCTTATCATGATAAGATAGATGATAAGATAGGATAAAAAAATTTTGCTAATGAATTAATAAATAAATATAATATATAATACTCGCTTATGAACTATGCACACTTATACAATCTAAAGCAGAAAACAAAATTTAAAAAACTTAAACGCAAAGAAATAATCTTGGGTTTAATCCTCATTATTGCCCTGTTTTCAATAATTGGATTAGTGGGCAAAATTGAAATCTCATCTATTGTGTACCTGGGAACATAATGACTAACCAAAATCAGAGTAACAACCAGCAAAAAGAGCAAAAGAATTCCCATCCTGAAAAGGTTGGTGATTCTTCAATTTACAAAACTCAGCTTAATAAACATAAACGACTTGCTAAACAGCAAGGATATATTAACTTATCTAAAGCTAGTCGGCTTTTTTCCATTTCTCAACCTTATCTTAATGTTCTAATTCATCGAGATAAAATTGAAGGTAAGAAATTTGGCCGTAATTGGTACACCACCAAACAATCAGTTCAAAAATATGCTGAACAAACTCGAAAACAAACACCAAAACCAACATCAAAACAAACTGCACAAACCTCCAAGCAAAAACGCCCCTCTAAAAAGCAAGCAAGGCCAGCAGAAGAAAAACAATTCTTTAAATCCCTAGTTAGTAAACTCGAACAAATCAATGGAAAAGCTGAAGCTTCAAAATTAAAACCTGAAGAACGTGCTTTTGTTCAAACAGAATCTCAAAGCTTAGGGTATAAATTCAAAAAATTCAATAAAGAATCTAAAAACAACTTTAAACGCGGTCCAAATCTACTTTTAATGATTACTGCTATTGTGCTGCTTTTCTTGATTGTGGGAGGAATAAGTTTTGGAAATATAGATCCTTTAATCCAGGGAGTAAAAAAAGCTTTTAAAGATGCAACCACTCTTCAGGGTCATTGGCCAGGAACTCATGCTAATGAAGTATTGCTTTTAGATGAGCAAGGAAATATTTCTATTCACGGGCATGTTGAAACTCAAGGACAATTAAGATCCTGGGTTAAGCAGGGAGTTGCTCCTTTAGTTGTAGATTCTTCCACAATGGTAGAAAAATTAAACGCAGAAATGCTTAATGGAAAAAAAGCTAAAGAATTTACTTTAGCTTTTGTTACTAAAAACGGAAATATTACTGAAGAGGACGTATATTTAGAAGGAAAAGTTGAAATAGGCAAAACTCTTTTAGTCAAAGGAGCAACCAAGTTGTTGGATTCCTTGCTGGTCCACGGGCAATTGGGCGTATGGGGAGATATTGTTGGCAAAGGAGATTTAAAAATAGACGGAAGCGGAGAATTTGGAAAAGCAGTAAATATTGGCAGAGAATTAAATGTCGGACTGGGCATTACTACCGGAGGAGATATAGATACCTCGGACAATGATCTTAAATTAGGAGCCGGCACTATAGAAACTACCAATACTAACCTGATAGAGAATTTAAACGCTGATATGGTTGATTCTATGCATGCTGATGATTTTGACCTTGATTATGTGGTTCGACAGGGGAATGAAACAGATCAACGAATTTATGTAGGTGGCTTGGACGTAGAAGGAATTTCTAATTTTAATTCCATGACATTCCATAACGATGGATTATGGGGAACACATGGAAGTTTTTCAACTTCCTTGGGAGTAGGTGGCTTTTTTTCTGCAGCTGGGCCGGTAACTCTTGGAGATGGCAGTGAACAAGTTGTAGTTAATGCCACTAATTGGGACGTTGACAGCAGTGGAAATCTTACTATTTCAGACATAGCTTCAGGAGCAATTACTGCTTCTGGAGATATTTCCACTTCTGGCAACCTGAATGTTGATGGAGATGCTACTATTGACGGAACCTTAACTGCAGGGGCAACTTCTTTAGGAGATATAACTGCAAGCAGTTTACTTTTAAATCAAACTCCAGCAAGTTCGAGCGTTTCTACTTTGCTTCTTCAACCCTCAGATGTAGATTCTTGGTCTACTACTTCTGCTACATTTTTAGGAATTAATACTTCTTCATCTTTTGAAGGTAATTTTATAGATTTAAGGAAAAACAATGTTTCTCAATTTTTTATTGACGATGTTGGAAATATTGCAGCTGGAGGAGTGGGACAATTTGGAGGAACTTCTACTGTTTCTTATTCCCGATTCGGCTTAAGTACAGCTAGCCATTCTTTGGATTCAGCAGAAGATTTACTTGTTTCCGGAGATTTAGAAGTGGGTGATCAGGCATGGTTTGATAGTTCTGTTTCTATTTCCCACAACCTTGATGTTGGAGGAGATTTAGTAGTTAGCGGTACTTTAGTTGGTGCTACTATTTCAGCTGCTGGAGGATGGACTGATGACGGTACAGTTGTGAGGTTAACTACTGACACTGATAAAGTAGGTATTGGCACTACTGATGTTTCTCAAAAACTGGAAGTATCTGGTACTGCCAGTATATCTTCTGACTTCTGGAT
>CAYVAX010000007.1:0-28906 GCA_964449235.1 uncultured Candidatus Saccharibacteria bacterium
GCGGTTTGATATTTTCTGTCTTAATTCCGCGAAACTGATGAGTTTTGAAATAGAGTAAATCAAATAAGGCCTTGGCCGACGAGGCAATAAAAAAATTAAACCTTCCTTCAACCGAAGAAAAATCCAGGAATAATTCTTTCTGAATTGATCGATAGGAAAAACTGCCTATTTTTGTGTCGTAAGTTCTGGTTGGCTTCTGGGTCACAGAGGTAATACCGTGTATTGATTCGGTCGTGAGATTATAGTACTGCAACGCAGTCCATGAACTTACATACGATGGCTTACGAATAATATTTGCCAGATAAAAAGGGTAAGATATGTCGGCCTTGTTTTTGTCATAAAAATCTGCGGATATATACAGCCCCCTTCTTAACTTAAAAATTTCTTTGCACTTCAAGAACCGGCTGATGTAGGTATCAACCGTAGTATCTTTAAGCCCTAACTGGCTACCAAGCTGATGAACGCTGTCTTTACTGAAATAGGACAGATTTTTTAGCTGTTCTAAAAGGTTTTTCTTGCTTTTCATATCTATGACATTATTGTATCAGATGTGAAATATGCTGTCAATACCCCGAAACCTTATGGAAGAAGAAAAAGTAGTTAAGAAAAAATAAACAAAACAAAAAGCCCAAGTCTAAAACTTGGGCTTTTTTAATATCTTTAAAGTTGTTTAGTTTATATAGCTGAGTTTGATTTTGAAATTATTATTACAACAGTCCCATTTTTTTCTTTACATCTTTCATGTTTTGGTGAGCGATTTTTTGAGCTTGTTTTTCGTTTTTGTGTAAAATCTTTTTAACTAATTTAGGTTTTGTCTGGAGTTCTTTTCTTTTTTGCTGGAATGGTTTTAGGCTGTTAATAATTATTTCTGCTAAATCTTTTTTAAACTCTGCATAATTTTTATTCTCATACTCTTTTTCTATTTCTGCAATTGGTTTTTCAGAAAAGAGATGATAAATGGTTAGAAGGTTGGAAATTGCTGGTTTTTTCTCTGGATCATATTTTATTTCTTTCCCGGAATCAGTAACTGCAGTTTTGATTTTTTCTTTAATTTTATCTGGAGAATCAGTTAAGGCAATACCTTGATTGCCGGTTTTGCTCATTTTGTCTTCAGGATCAGCCAAAGACTTGATGCGTGCTCCAGCCTGCTTGTTAATAATCGCTTTAACTGGAGAAAATGTTTTTCCGAATAAATTATTGAATCGCTTTACAATTGCATTTGTAACTTCAATATGGGGCAATTGATCATCGCCTACAGGGACTGAGGCAGCTTTGTAAATTAATATATCTGCTGCCATTAAAATTGGATAAGCAAGAAGACCTAAGTTTCTGTGCCTGGGATGGAGGTTTAATTTTTGCTTGTAAGTGGGAATGCGCTCTAGCCAGGAAACAGGAGTAATAGAACCTAATATCCAGGCTAATTCTGCGTGTTCGGGGATGTGAGATTGAATAACAATTATTGATTTTTCAGGATCAATGCCAGCAGCTAAATAATCTAAAATTAATTCTGTTTTATCTTTTTCAATTTGTTTAGGGTCAAATGGAGTAGTAATTGCATGATAATCTACAATACCAAAAATACACTGGTGTTTTTTTTGTAGTTCCAGCCAATTTTTTAGAGCTCCCAAATAGTTTCCAATGTGCAATTGTCCACTGGGGCGCATTCCGCTAAAAACTTTCATATTTTACCTTATTTCCGTACCGCTGTTTACTTCTTTGTCAGGATGAAGCAAAGCGATTTTATTATCAGCATCAACAGCCAGAATCATTCCCTGGCTTTTAATACCTCGAATTTCTTTTGGTTCCAGATTGGCAAGAATAGGGACCTGTTTGCCAATAATATCCTCGGGGCTGTATTGGTCAGCGATTCCCGCGACCAATGTTCGTTGTTCATCTCCGAGGTCTACAGTTAATTTTAATAATTTATCTGTATCTGGAACTGGTTCTGCATTTTTGATTGTGCCAATACGAATATTCAATTTTTGAAAATCGTTAAAAGATATCATAACATTTTGATTATACTATATTTACGCTTAAAAGGAAAATAAAGGATTAATGCGCAGAGAATACCTCCTCCGAGATCAAAAATTAAGTCCCAGACAGTGTCACTGAAAGATTCTTGGAGAATAGGGAAGTTAAATAGTCTATCAGTAGTAAATTCAAAAACTTCCCATAAAATAGAAATTGAAACGAGAATTAGAAAAGAAATTAGGAATTTAAAAGCAAAAGATTTTTTATTTATTTTCTTAGCTTTTTCTAATATTTCCACAAACCACCAGGCAGTTAAGAGAACAAAAAAACCTGCTGAAAAATGCAGAAGCTTGTCATAGCAACTTATAGTGCGAAAAAAATTCTTCTGCCATCCTAAAAAAAACAGAACAGAAAAAAGGCAAAAAACAATAATTAAAAAAAATATTAGTTTTTTGAACATAACTATTTTGATTTTACCATGTTTCTAATTCAAAAAAAAGAGGCTTTTATACCTCTTTTTTAATTAAAATTGATTCTCGGAAACTCCATTTTTTTTGTTTGATATGTTTTGTAGTATGAAAATCAAAATGAGCTGCCTGGCTGTTATATATTCTGCCTATAATTCCTTTTGGATTTCTAAAAATTAGTCTTGACCCTTTTTTCATTGAAGCGTAAATATTATTTAGAATAATTTCTTTGGGAATAATTCCGTGGGAAGCTACTATTACGTCAAACTGTTTAATTGGAAAATTTTTAGCATCTGCATGTATGATTTTCACTGTGCTATTTTTCTTATTAATGTAATCAGTGGCATATTTAACTGCTGCGGGATCATTGTCAATGGCAACAACGTTTGCTTTTGTTTGCTGAGCTATTATTAAGGCAGTGTAGGGCATAGAACCACATCCTAAGTTGAGAACTTTATCAGAGGAAGTAATCTTAGCTTCTTTTATTTCGTTTTTTACAAGCTGTTTAAATGCTTGTTTATAGAGATATTTGAGAAGAGAAATTTTAGAAGCTAAAATTTCAAAAAGTTTCACGATTTTATAAAACACTTTTTCCTCCTTTGCATATTTTATTTTAAATGTTCAATAGTATATTTTAACTTAAAAACAATAAAATGTCAAGCGCCTGTGCCGAAGGTGGGATTTGAACCCACAAGAGCTTGCGCTCACAGCGTTCTGAACGCTGCGTGTCTGCCAGTTCCACCACTTCGGCTCATTTTATTTTCTTCTTAAATTCTTCAACAGTATTAACTGGCGAAGGGTCGGTTTCATATTCCAGAGCAAGATAATATGAAGTCCACTGGCTGAGGATATAGTTTGAAAATATTTTAACTAATAAATCTTTTTTGTTGAGTTCGATAAATTCAGCATCAAGTCCGCTATTTTTATGAAGCAAATCTTTAGTTGCCTTCATCCGTTTTAATATTCGAGGATGATCACTGTTTTTATCTTGTAAAATTAGCAAATGAAAAATTGGCTGTTTATGGTGTTTGGATTCTTTTTCGTGAGCCATGCCCTCCATTTCATTATGATTTAGTTCTGGGAAATAATTGCAGAAAGCAGGAGATTTAGAATTTTCATTAAAACTTACTTTCCAAATGTATGGCAATGCTTTGTATTTATTAGAGGCGTAAATGATTGGAATTTTGCCTTTGATTTTCTTAGCTAATTTTTTTCCTTGGGCTTCTAATTTGTTTATTGAAAGATTTTTGGAGAGGTTTATAATCTCCTGATCCCAGCCTTGAATAATCTTGGAATTTGATAAAACCTTAATAATTGCGCTTAACTGATAACCAACAGCTTGACGAGGCTGAATGCTGGTTTTGGGAATCTTAACTAAAGGAGTGTTGTCTTGTTTGCAAAGCTTGGCCAGTTTTCCTCCACTGGTAATCACAACCATAGACAGATTATTTTCCTTTGCTTGTATATAGCTGGAAATTGTTTCTTCAGTGTTTCCGGAATGAGAAATGATGAATATTAGCGATTGGGGATTAACGTCTGTAGGAAGATTGTAAGTACGGTGGATTTTAATCCTTAATGGCCAATTATGGAAATTATTCATTGTTTTTAAAATTGTTCCTGGTAAAGCCGAACCGCCCATACCGCAGAAAACAAGCTGTTTAAAATCGCCACTTACCTTTATATTCCCAGCAGCAGCTAAACCTGCTGAAAATTGTTTGGGAAAGCTTGATATCACTTCCTGCATATTTGATTTGTCGATTTTAGATATTGACATAGAGATAATAATATGTTAATATTTCTTATAAAGATGAATAAATTTAGTTCATTAAAAATTTAGGAGGTGTGTGGTGGTTAAAACGTTTTTTCAGAAAATTTTGGACTATTTTAATCCCAATAAAAGAATTGAGAGAAGAAAAAAAGCGATTTTTGATCTAGAGAAAGCAAGGAGATTTTCAGAGAAATGTGATACTTCAGAAAAAGTGAAGTTAGCTAATTACATTATGGAAGAGTTTGGAGTTAAAAAAACTGTAGAAAAAGAAGCCGAAAAAAGAACCCGAGCAAACCAGAAGTTTATTGCAATAGATGAAGACTTGCTAGAAACAAGTCTTCTGCATATTGCAAGACTGAAAGAAAAAGTGGCTGCTCTGAATTCATGTATTAAAGCCCGCCGGGCAATAATTAGAAAGATCGAAAAAGTAAAAGAAAAATGGGTTTAATTTAATTTTAACAAGGTTTGCTATTTTAAAATAGCAAACCTTTTCTATTTCCTCACGCGCTTGGTTTTGATATACCAATTTTCAATTGCACTGAATCTTTTAGAAGGAGTAGGAATATTTTCAATTTCTATTCCTTTTACTTTTTTTTCTAGAGGGTAGAGGTAATAGGGGTTATAGAGAAAAACAGCAGGAACGTCTTCAACTACCAATCTTTGGAATTGTTCGTATTTTTCTTTTCTTTTTTCAGGATCAGAAAGCTGACGAGCATCCTTTAAAAGTTCATCAGCTTCTTTATTCTGATAAAGAGCGAGATTTAAACCCGGATCTCTTTTTTGGCTGGAGTGCCAGAATGGAAAAGGATCAGGTTCAGCTCCTAAAATTTCCCCAAATAAAAGAGCTTGGTATTCCCGGGGGCGAATATATTCCTGTTGAATTTCAGCAATGCTCAAAATTTTTAAGTTTACTTGTACGCCCAGTCTTAGCCATTGTTGTTGAATTAATTTTGCAACTTTTTCTAGTTCCGGCCATTCTGTAGTTGCGAGATTAATTTCCAAAGGAACAACTTTTTCGTCTATTACTTTTTCTCTAATTCCGGTTTGTTCATTTTTTTGCCAATCAGCAGCCTCCAAAAGGTTGTTAGCGTGCTCAATAGCAAAATCATAAATTTTTGTTTCCGAACTGTGTCCAAAAACTCCTTTAGGAATAGGGGAGTGTACAGGCGTTCCTTGACCATTTAAAACCTGGTCAATGATTTCTTGTTTGTTTGTAGCGTAATTTAAAGCCAAGCGCACTGGTTTTTCAGAAAGAGCTTTGCTTTGGCTTTGATTAAAGAAAACTGTAAAGTATCGCGGTAATTTTAAAGAATGGATTTCCAGTTTCCGGACCCGCTTTAAGATATCCTGGTTTTGTGCAGAAAGAAAACCTAACCCATCAATATTCCGTTGATTATATGCCTGAATTAAATTTTCTTCGTTAACATAGAACTTGAAAATGATATTTTTTATATACGGACGGCCAAGGTGATAATTGTCATAAGCTTCAAGGTGGATAATCTTAACTGTGCCTCGCTTGCTTTTCTCAAATTTCTCGAATTTATATGGGCCGGTTCCCACGGGCTTTAAATTTGCTTCTGCTAATAAGAATTCTGTAGGAAGCACATTTTCCCAAATATGCCTGGGAAGGATTTGGATAGTAGTGTTATTTAAAAAAGGAGCATAGGGATTTTTCAGTGTAAATCGTACTGCGTAATCATCAATCTTTTCCACATCAACCCCGTTCCAGTTGAAAATTAAGGGGCTGCGGTAATCCGGGTCTTGAAGGATGTTGATCGTGAAAATGACGTCATCAGCAGTAAATAATTTACCGTCATGCCAGGCTACATTTTTTCTTAAATCAAATTCATAAACCTTTCCTTCTTCTTTGATGCGATAATCTTCAGCTAAGTCTGGAATTAATTTTCCCTGGGAATCATATTTCATTAATCCTGAAAATACTAATTCTGAAATATCCTGGTCAGCATCATTAGCTTGAGCTAAAACAGGATTGATGTATTGCGGACTTCCAATAATTCCCTCAGTGTAGGTTCCTCCGTGTTTAGGAATTAACATTGTATGTTTAGCCCGGTAGCTAAAATGCCAGGTTAGCAAAGAAGCAGCAATAAGGATAAATAAAACAATAATAAAATACCGCTCTTTGGAGGAAATCAAAAAGGGCAGTTTTTTCCATTGAGATCTTGAAGGCCATTTTTCAAGATTAAATTTGTGGAGAAGTTTGCGCCAATTCATTTTAAATTAGCATTCTTAAAATTGCAGTTATGATAAATAGTACAGATAACACAATTGTGCCCGTGAAAATGACTTTTTCCAGTCCGCGTTTTTTGTAGTATACTCCGCCTTCACCGCCAAAAGCACCTCCAAGGCCAGTTCCTCGCTGTTGAATTAATATTGCAACTGTTAGCAATACAGCGATTATTATCTGTACAACATTAAAGATGTTGTTTAAATTCATATATTTAAGCTTTCTTTTTAGTAATTGTATGAGTTAAGCCGTTAAGGATGGCAAGAATTAATACGCCCCAGAAATATCCCCAGAATCCGACTATAGTTAATGAAGGCATTAACCAAGACACTCCCCAGAGAATAATAATATTAATTATGATCATAAACAAGCCCATGGTGAGGACAATCAAGGGACCGGAGAAGAATTTCAGAATTGGTTTGAGAATGGAATTAGCCAAAGCCAATACCAACCCCGTGATCACTAAGTCCACCAAATCTCCTTGAAACGCAATAGAGGATACAAAATAGGCAGCAATTAGTATTCCCACAGCATTGGTTAGTACCCGGGCAATAAAACGTAAAAGTAAATGCATATATTTATATCATTAAAATTATATATTTCTATCATAGCATATTGTAGGAAATAAGCAAAGAAGCTATCCACTTTTTGTGGTAGCTTCTTTAGATAATTTTTTCAGAAAAGAATAGCCAAAGGTTAGAAATAGAGATGACAATGCTGGCAATTGTGATTGACAGGATAACCAACCTTACACAGAATCTGCTGAATACAGAACGGTGCCAAAAGAATCTGGAAATAATTAGTATCAGCGAGATCAATAAAATACTGTGCATAATGAATACGAATATATCAGGAAGGTTAATTTTAAGAAGCATGTTGCATATGAAGTAATTTGCCTCTGCCGAATAGTCACGCCAGCCGTGTTGAAGGTTCAGAACCTTAACACTGCTTATTATATCCGCTATTCGAGAAAAAACTAAAGAACAAGCCAGAAATTTCCAGGAAATTTTCTTAAGCCAGAGAGCCAACACAAGTCCAATGGCTATTGAGCTGTAATTAACAATCCAAACCGGAATCATTTTATCCTCCTTTCAATGTTAATTATATCACTATTTATTTAAAAAGTCAATACAGAATGGTAATGTGCACACACATATGGCGGTTTTTCTACCTTGCATTTTACCTTAATTTCGGTGTCATTTTATATGATTTAACCAGTATCTCCACGGTGTCATTTTAGATGATTTATTGCAACACCTTGAACCTTGACCTTTTTTAATATATAATATAGTACATGACTAAAAATGTAATAAAAGTAGAGGGAGCCAAAGTTCATAATTTAAAGAATGTGAACATTGAGGTTCCTAGAAATAAATTGGTAGTAGTTACTGGAGTTTCCGGCTCGGGGAAATCTTCTTTAGCCCTGGACACGCTATATGCTGAAAGCCAGCGGAGATTTATTGAATCCTTTTCTTCGTATGTGCGTCAATTTATGAGCGCGATTGACAAACCTGAAGTGGATAAAATTGAAGGACTGCCGCCAGCAATTTCTATTAAAGGACAAACTGCAACTAAAAATCCGCGCTCAACCGTAGGAACAATGACGGAGATTTATGATCTCCTCCGCCTTTTATTCTCCCGCATTGGCACACCCCACTGTCCAAATTGCAAAAAAGCACTTACCCGATTTTCAATAAGTCAGATAATTAAGCGCATCATGAATCTTCCTAAAGGTTCCCGGGTCTTAATTCTGTCAGCAATAAAAACCAAACATCCTTATCAAACCTTAAAAAAGCTTAAAGAGCAGGGATTTATTCGAGTGAGGATTAATCATAAGCTGTATAAAATTAAGCAAGCATTAGATTTGGATATTGACCAATCCAAACTTTCAGAAGTTAAAGTGGTGATTGATAGATTTACAATTGACAAGCAGGATCTTGAACGGGCGCGAGTTCTGGATTCTGTAGAGACTGCCCTCAAAATAGGCAATGATATAGTGATTGTAGAAAACACTCATAATGGAAAAACCAAAGATCTGGTGTTCAGCAATAAATATCGTTGTCCGGAATGTGGAACTGTTCTACCGGAAATCGAACCCCGGATATTTTCTTTTAATAATCCCCGGGGAGCATGCCCGGATTGTACTGGCCTGGGAGTAAAATTAGAAGTGGAGCCAAAATTGATTATTCCTAATCCGAAGTTAAGCTTGGCTGAAGGAGGAATTAAGCCCTGGGCAGTAACTCCCTACAAGCCCAAAAGCAGAAATTCCCGCTGGCAGATATTAGAAAAATTGGCTGAAAAGTATAATTTCTCTTTACACACCCCCATTAAGAGATTGCCTCAAAAAGTTATTGATGTCATTTTACACGGAGACGAGCAGGAAAATTATCCCGGTGTCATTTCCGAACTCCAATTTCGCTACAAGCAAACTGATTCTGAAAATGCCCGCAGTGATATTGAAAAATATATGACTGTAAAAACCTGTCCTAGCTGTAAAGGAAAAAAGCTGCGGCCGCAGGCACTGGCAGTAACTATTAATGATAAAAACATTGATCACATTGTGAACATGAACTTGAAAGATTGCAAGCAGTTTTTTGAAAAAATGATTACTGATAAGCAGGTAAAAGGAGTTGAATCTGTTATTGAGCAAATTATTAAGCAATTACAATTATTGATCAATGTTAATTTAGAATACCTTAGTTTAAGCCGGAATGTTCCCAGCCTTTCTATTGGAGAAGCTCAGCGAGTTAAAATAGCTACACAAATTAATTCCAAATTAAGCGGGGTGATGTATGTGCTTGACGAACCTTCTATTGGGCTTCATGTTCGAGATCAGCATCGTTTAATTACAGCCTTAAAACAACTGCGAGATATTGGAAATACAGTTTTAGTAGTTGAACATGACGATCAAACAATTTTAGCAGCAGACTGGATTATTGATCTTGGCCCCGGAGCCGGCGAGCACGGCGGAAAAATAACTTTTCAAGGAACTCCCAGGCAATTATTAAAATCGGAAACTCTTACTGGTAAATATTTAAGCGGGAAAAAGAAAATAGAAGAAGGTTTGAAATTTAAAAAAACCTCTAAATCCAAACAGTATTTAACTGTTAAAGGAGCAGAAGAACACAATTTAAAGAATATTAACGTTAACATTCCTTTAGGCTGTTTTAGTTGTGTTACTGGAGTTTCTGGTTCTGGGAAAAGCACGTTGGTTAATGATATTTTAGCCAAAGCATTAACTAAAAAATTTCATAAATCTCACAGTAAACCCGGTGCCCATAAAAAGATTGAAGGAATGGAAAATTTAAATAAAGTAGTGGTTGTGAATCAATCACCAATTGGCCGTACTCCTCGCTCTAATCCTGCTACCTACACGGGCATGTTTACTCAAATTCGAGAATTATTTGCAAATACCAAACAAGCCAAGCAACGCAGATACAAAGTAGGACATTTTAGTTTTAATGTTAAAGGAGGAAGATGCGAGGAATGCCAGGGAGAGGGATATAAAAAGATTGAAATGTATTATTTGCCCGACCACTATGTTAAATGTCCAGAATGCCATGGGAAAAGATATATCCCGGAGATTTTGGAAGTTAAATATCAAGGAGTAAACATTGCTGAAGTTCTAGAAATGACTGTTGAACAGGCATTGGAATTTTTTAAAGATATTCTTGGGATAAAAGAGAAATTAACTATTCTTAATGAGATCGGGCTTGGTTACTTAAAATTAGGACAATCTGCTCCTTCGCTTTCCGGAGGAGAAGCGCAAAGGGTGAAGTTGGCTACAGAACTTTCTCGTAAGGAGACTGGAAGAACAATTTATATACTTGATGAACCCACTACCGGGCTTCATCCTGCAGATATTGTTAATTTACTGAAAGTGCTGAAGAAATTAAGCGAAAAAGGAAATACAATCTTGGTTATTGAGCATAATTTAGATATAATTAGGAATGCAGAGCATGTTATTGATTTAGGGCCAGAAGGAGGAGATAAAGGAGGTTATTTAGTGGCCCAAGGAACTCCTGAGCAGGTGATGAACGTTTCCAAATCTTATACTGGAAAATGGCTGAATAAAACCGGGGCTGGGCAGTAATTAAAAAAGAGCCGAGCGGCTCTTTAATTTTTTTATTTTTCCAATTCTACTAGATCTCTATGAAAATCTTTGTTGAATTCGTGAATTTGGCTAAGAGAATATTTAAAATTGATCTTTTTAATGTTGAGGACTGTAAGCTGATAATCGGTTTTTAAAAACTCCTGGATAATTTCTCGCTTTTCCAGTTTTGGCTGCATAAGCGTAGTTATATTTATTTCTCCTTTTAATATCCAGCCCAGGAAATAATCAAGTTTAATTATTGGAAAGCTCCAGAGATCATAATTTTCATTTTTAGTGATTGAAAATCGGTAATCATTTTTATCTATAGTTATTAAATATATTGCCAGGAACTTGTAATCGTAAGGACCGATTTTAATTTCTATTTCAACTATATCATTTTTGGTTAACGGGAAAATTGTTTTTGCAATTGATATTTCGTTTTTGTCGAGTTTTCGGCCTAGGCAATTTTCAAGATTTTCCAGCTTTACTTTAAATTCTTGTGCATTCATTATTTTCCTCCTCTTAGATATATTTTAAAAGTACAAATTATTTTTTGCCTTTCTGTTAAATTTAGCAGACCAGGGAAATTGTGTCAATGCAGTGTACAGTTAACACCGTGGATAACACTTGGCATAGTAAGGGGTGACACCTGTTAACTTTATATTTTTAAAGATTAATTAAGTTTTAATATCATGTATTGGATATTTATTGTTATTGTTGCACATTTATTTTACGCAGGAGTATTTATTCTTGACAGGTATCTTTTAAAAAAAGAATTTTCTCATCCGCTGCATTATGCGTTTTGGAGCGGGTTGTTAGGGGTGGTGGTATTTGCCTTGGCTCCATTGGGGTTAAAGATCGCGGGTTTAAATGAAATTTTATTTGGCCTCTCTGCTGGCGTAGTTTGGATGGTTGCTCTTATTGCTTTCTATACTGCCCTGCATAAAGGAGAAACTTCTCGAGTAGTTCCTACTGTAGGAAGCTTTATTCCCATTTTCACCCTTGTGTTTAGCTTTTTCTTTTTAGGAGAACGATTAAGCGCACAAGAATTAATTGCTTTTTGCTTATTAGTCAGCGGAGGAGTATTGCTTTCTTTTCTGGTTACCAAAAGTGGTATTTTTTCTAATGGGCGTCACTGGGGGTTGAGTAAAGCGTTTATTCCAGCAATAAGCGCTTCTTTAATTTTTGCAATTTATTTTGTAATGACAAAAGCAGTTTTTCTCCAGCAGAATTATGTGAGCGGATTAATTTGGATTCGCTCGGGATCAACTTTGGGAGCTCTGCTGTTATTAGCAATCCCAATGGTGCGCAAAAATGTGTTTAAAAAAGCTATAAAAATAGAAAAAAAAGTTGCTAGCATTTTTATTTCCACCAAGGCTTTGGGAGTAATTGCCGGCCTTCTTTTGTACTGGGCAATATATTTAGGAAGCGTGACCCTGGTAAATGCATTAAAAGGAACCCAATATTTATTTATCATGATCCTTGCATTCATATTTTTTAGAAACCTTCCTTCATTAAAAGAAGGGTTTACTAAACATAATTTAACACAAAAAATCGCAGCAATTATTCTCATTGCTGCGGGATTAGTTATTTTAGTTATTTGATCATGATTAAAAGAATTTTAAAAATTGCAGGGCTGGTATTATTAGGGCTATTGCTGATATTTTTCTGCTATTTTTTCATTGGCAAGCCCAAGCCTGTTGAAAATATTGAATTCGGAGTTACATTCAGCAAAATTGAAGCTGAAAATTACAACTTAGACTGGAAGCAAGCATATTTAGCTGCTTTAGATGATTTAAATTTTAAAAAAATGCGTTTAATTGCCTATTGGTCAGAAGTTGAACCTGAACAAAATGAATTTGATTTTGAGGATTTAGATTGGCAGATTAAACAGGCGGAAAGCAGGGGAGTGGAAGTAATTTTGGCAATTGGGCAGAGGCTTCCTCGATGGCCGGAATGTCATTTTCCAGAATGGACAGAAGGTTTGCCCATAAAAGAACGCCAGCAAAGAGTTTTAAAATATATTTCAGAGACAGTTAATCGCTACAAGGATAAACAATTGATAAAGTTTTGGCAGATTGAGAATGAACCCTTTTTAGGGTCATTTGGCAAGTGTCCAAAACTGGATAAGGGGTTTTTAAACCGGGAAATAGAATTAGTTGAACAGATAGATCCTTATCGGGAAATAATTTTGACTGAGAGTGGGGAGTTTAGTACCTGGGTCGGAGCTGCACGCAGAACAAAAATTATTGGAACTTCTTTGTATCGTATTGTCTGGGCAAAGCATTTTAAGAAATATATCCACTATCCACTGCCGGCAATTTTTTATCAGCGTAAAACCGCATTAATTAAAAAACTTTTTAATGTTAATGAAATTTTTGTTGCCGAACTTCAGGCTGAACCCTGGGGCCCAGAACAAAATTGGAAAATTTCTTTGGAAGAACAGAAAAAATCAATGAGTATAGAAAAATTCAAGAATATTGTTAATTACACCCAGAAAGCAGGATTTACTAAAGCCTATCTTTGGGGAGTAGAATGGTGGTATTGGATGAAAACCGTACACAATCAGGATCAAATTTGGGAGCAGGTAAAAATGTTGTTGAATAAATAATTTATGCGCAGCAGTCTAGATTTAAAGGGAGTAATTATTAACCATCTCAGATATAATATTTCTCCTTAATTTATGTTAAAATGTTAATGTACTTGGGTATATAACTTAATAAGGGTAAAAATCAAGTCAATATGACTATTGGATTAGACATTGGAGGTTCGAAAATAAATGGGGTTTTACTGGATCAAAATCAGGAAGTGATTAATAAGAGCAGAATAAAAATTACTTCCAGCGAGAGTAGCAGTAAAGTGCTTGCTCAGGTTTTTGATTGTATTCAAGAATTGTTACCTGAGAAAAATTTAGTGCAAGGAATTGGGTTAGGAGTTCCCGGGCCGATTGATCTTAAAAATCAACAAGTACTCAATCCTCCGAACCTGGCTGCTTTAAAGAACAGCCATTTATCCCGGGAAGTTGAGAATAAGTTTAAAATTAAAACTGTTTTGGACAATGATACTAGCTGCTTTAGCTTAGCAGAATCGGTTTTGGGAGCAGGTAAAGGCAAAAAGGTAGTTATTGGAGTAACTTTAGGTACAGGGGTTGGAGGTGGAATTGTGATTAACAACAAAATATTTCAGGGGAGCAATGATAGTGCTGGAGAAATTGGGCATATGATTATTGAAAAAGGAGGACGTCAGTGTTCTTGCGGAAATAAAGGCTGCTTAGAAAGTTATTTATCCGCCTCGGGCATCTTTAAAACTGCTAAGGAGCAAGAACTAAAAGTTAAAAATTCTAAACAAGTCTGGGAATTAGCTAAAAAAGGTAACAAGAAAGCAATCAAGGTTTATAACCTCACCGGGGAATATTTAGGAATTGGATTAGCAAACCTGGTCAATGTTATTAATCCCGACATCATTATTATCGGGGGAGGAATTTCCGAGGTTGGAGAATTTCTGTTTGAATCTGCAAGAGCAATTATGAGCAAAAATATTCTTTCGCCACTAGCTAAACATACAGAAGTGGTTAAATCCCAATTAGGAGATGATGCCGGAGCAATAGGAGCAGCATTGCTGTGTAGATAATATTGACAGTTTAAAGGTTAAAACCAGGATTCAAAGTTTTAAAATATGTTTAAAAAAGCAAACAGAAAAATAACAATCGAAAAGAATACAGCTTATGTTTTTATTGATGCTTCAAATATTTGGGAAGTGCAAAAAGCAAAAGGTAGATTTTTCGACTATGTGAAATTAAAAAAATTCCTTAAAAAGAAATTTAATGCTCTTGAAATTAAAATTTTTTATTACACTGCTTATCCAGCTGATGGAACACGTGATTATAGCTTGGATGGGAGACATAAATTTTATACTTTTCTTAAAAAAGGGCTGGGTCTTGTTGTTCGTAAAAAAGAATTAAAGCGTATAAATATTATTACCTCTGAAGGAGAATCAGTAGAGGAAAAAGGAAATATGGATGTTGAAATAACAATTGATGCCATGCACTACCTTGATAAGTATAATTTTGCTATTTTCTTTTCTGGCGATTCTGATTTCTTAGAGTTAGTATCTTATCTCAGAAGAAACAATAAGAAGGTTTATATTTTCTCATCCAAGGATAATATTTCAGAAGAATTAAGAACTGGCGGAGACAAATATTTTGACATTTTAAAAATAAAAAGAGATATATGGGGGAAAGAGCTGAAGTATCGAGCAGAAAGGAAATAATAAAAAAACAACCCTCTGCGAAGAAGGTTGCTCTTGGATGTAATACCCTTCCAGTTTCATGCTAAAACCAGAAGACACTATTAGTATATCAAATTAATGCATCTTGTCAAGGCGTTTTTATGTGGATAATTCCAGACAACTAAAAGTTTATAAAAATTAATGAATTTTTTTAGCAGGAAAGTTTAAAAAGATTCTGAGCATTGAATGATGTGGCCAAGACTGCAGCAGCAAAATTTCTAGCAAGAACCGGGTCTAGAGTAGAGTACCTACGGCAATCTATCCCCATTTTATCCACAATTAAAGTTGACAACAACACCTTAAGGTATATAATAAAAATGTACAGTGGAAGTCTTCGGACAGAAGCTGTACATTGAACAATCCCTCTTCGGAGGGGTTGTTCTTATTTCCAAGCCTTTATTTAGTTTCTGTTTTCTGGTATCCTTTAAAAGTAATATGGGCGCGTATAAAAACATTTTAGAAACTATTGGGAATACTCCTATGGTGACTATCAACAAACTTAATTCCAATAAAGATATCCAACTGTTGGCGAAATTGGAAATGTTTAATCCTGGAGGGAGTATTAAGGATAGAATGGCTGTACACATTATTAATCAAGCGGAAAAGCAAGGGCAGTTAAAGCCAAGAGGAACAATTGTAGAGGCAACTTCTGGAAATACTGGAATCGGAGTAGCATTAGTAGGTCTGGTTAAGGGGTATAATACAATTATTGTTACGTCTGAAAAAACAAGCGAAGAAAAGATCAATCTCTTAAAAGCATACAAGGCAAAGGTTGTGATTGCTCCTGCAGATGTTCCTTCAGATTCAGAAAAGGGCTGCATAGGAACAGCAAAACGAATTGCTGCTCAAACCTCCAACTGTTTTTATGTTAATCAGTATGACAATCCTGAGAATTCTCAAGCCCACTATTTAACAACTGGACCTGAAATATGGACACAAACAAAAGGTAAAATTGACTATTTTGTAACCGGCATCGGCACCGGAGGAACTATTTCTGGAGTTGCTAAATATTTAAAAGAAAAAGATTGCAATATAAAAGTGATTGCAGTTGATCCTGCTGGCTCTGTATTTTACAACTATTTTAAAAACAAAAAACTAATTAAATCCCGAGCGTATAAAATTGAAGGAATTGGCGGAGATATGATTCCCAAGGTCTTGAATTTTGATCTCATTGACGATATTGTTCAGGTTAGCGACCATCAGGCATTTAAAATGGTAATTAAGATTTTGAAACAGGAGGGGATTTTTGCAGGTCTTTCCAGCGGAGCAGCAATGTGGGCAAGCTTGAACTTAATTAAAAAACTCAAGGGCTGCAAAAGAGTAGTTACCATCTTTCCTGATCAAGGGTTAAGATATATAAGCAAACTATTTAAATAATACTATGAACCAAAAAAACAAAATATATTTAGACTATGCAGCAACTACTCCTGTAGATAATCAGATTTTTCAAAAAATGAAACCGTATTTTTGCAAGCAATACGGCAATCCTGCTTCTATGCATTTTTTTGGCCAAGAAACTCAGAAAGCTCTGGACAGGGCTCGTGACCGGGTAGCTAAATTTTTAAATTCCAAGCCTTCGGAAGTGCTATTCACGGGCTCAGCTACAGAGAGCAATAATTTGGCAATTAAAGGGTTGTTGAAAGCACTAAGACGTAGAAAAAGAACTGGTGAGCAGATTCATTTAATTACTTCCCGCATTGAACACAAGGCAATCTTAGAAACCTGCGAAGATTTGGAAAAATCTAATAAGGATATTAAAATCACATACTTGCCAGTGAACACAGACGGGATTATTAACCTTGACGATTTAAAAGCGGAAATTACTCCTGAAACAGATTTAATTTCCATAATGTATGTAAATAATGAAGTGGGTTCAATTCAGCCGATTAAAAAAATCGGGAACATAATTCAGGAAGCAAACAAACACAAAGAACATCCGATCTTTTTTCATACTGATGCTGTGCAAGCGGCTAACTGGCTGGATTGCGATGTGAAGAAATTAAATGTGGACTTATTAACCATTTCTGCTCACAAAATTTACGGACCCAAGGGAGTAGGGGGATTATACTTTAAACAGGGAACTCCGCTTTCCTCAATAATTACTGGCGGAGATCAAGAATGGGGTTTACGCGCAGGCACAGAAAATATTCCTGGAATTGCGGGCCTGGGATTTGCAGTGGAAAAAATTAACAAAAAAACCTTGAAAACCAGGGCCGAGATAGAAAAATTAAGGGATAAATTAATTAATGGAGTATTAACTAAAATTTCCAGCAGCAAATTAAATGGTCCTAAAAAATTAGAGAATCGAGCACCGCATATTGCTAACTTCAGCTTTAAAGGAATTGAAGGAGAGGCATTGGTGCTGTCTTTAAGCCAGCAGGGAATTGCTGCTTCCACAGGATCAGCATGCACTTCCAGAATGTTAAAACCCTCGCACGTATTAACTGCTATAGGATTAGCGGATTTGGAAGCTCATTCCAGTTTGAGAATTAGCCTTGGGAAGTATACCACTGAAAAAGAAATTAATTATTTTCTAAAAATTCTTCCAGGAGTGGTTAAAAAATTAAGAACAATATCCGGGAGATAAAAGTTATGTATAATAAAAAAGTATTGCAACATTTTACAAATCCTAAGTTTCTGGGGAAAATAAAGGAGCCGGATGCAGCAGGCAAGGCCGGGAATCCTCGCTGCGGAGATTTATTGAGTTTGTATTTAAAAGTGGATAAAAAAAGCAGGAGAATAAAGGATATTAAATTTGAAACTCTGGGATGTGCGGCAGCAATATCAGCATCGGACATGATTTGTCAATTAGCAAAAGGAAAAACTCTGGACCAGGCAGCTAAACTTACATTTAAAGATGTTTCTGACAGTTTAGGAGTTCTTCCGCCATTAAAGATCCATTGTGCGCAATTGGTAATTGAAGCCTTAAATGACGCAATTAGTAAATACAAGAAAAAAATGGTAAAATAAAGGTGAGATGAAAAAAATAATCACAATCAGCATTTTTATATTTTTCCTATTAGCAGCCAATCAAGCTCAGGCAGGAGCTTTAGAGGAATTGCCGGGCCCTGAAATTATGCCTGACAGCTCGTTGTATTTTTTAAAAATATGGTATGAAAAAATTATTACTTTCTTCAGTTTCGGAGATACTAATAAAGCCGAACGTTATAGTAAAATAGCAGAACGAAGACTGTATGAGGCCAAAAGAATGGCTGAGCAGGGACAAGAACAATTAACCCAAAGAGCTTTAGAGGAATACGAGAAATATTTAAATAAAGCTCTGGAAAAAGCTGGAGAATTGAAAGAAAAAGCTGAACAAGCTACCAAAGACAAGGCTAAACAGAAAATAAATCAGACTATCGGAAAAATCACAGAATCAACATTGGAAAATCAGACAGTATTATTTAAAATTTATGAATTAGTGCCCGAACGAGCCAGAGACGCGATTGAGAAAACAGTAGAGGTAACCAAGCTGGGATATCAGCGGGCAATAGAAGCGATTTCGGGAATTAAAAAAGAAGAGCTTATCCAAAGAGCAGAAGAAATTAAACAACAGGCCCAGCAATTAATTAAAGGCTGGAAGAATATTTTTGAAGAATAATTTAAATTTTAAAGGTATTTAAAAAAACCGCCCTATTTCGTTTATCGCATAGAGCGGTTTTTAATTATTTGGTTTGCTTTTCCAGAATTTCACGCTTATATAAATTTAGGATGTCTTGGAAGTATCTTTCCAGCTTCTCCTGGTCCTTATCCTCCTTAGCTTGTTCAATCAACTTGATTAAGCTGGGGTCAAGGCTTACTTTCCCGCCAGCTTTAACAGGATCTCCGCCGGCAACTTTATGACCGAATATTTTTACTGATATCGCGCCTGCATTTTCAGTTCCGGTTTTACTTCTTACAGACAGGACTGCAAATTTTTTGTGCAAAATAGTTCCTGTTTTTTTGTCTTCGGATTTGATTTCCACAATTCCGATTACAAATACTTTTCTAGCGAATTTTAACAACTCATTGGCAATTATTGCCATAGCGCCCTTAGAGGTTTCATCAATATATCCCACGCCGGTAATAATCAGGCTGTCTTCTTGAACTACGCAATATTTGGTTAAGGCATTAGCCAGCATCTCAAACTGTTTTTTAGAAGGATCAGGGAGTTTGATTTTAACTCTAATCTTGTTGTCAATTAAAGGGGGAAGAATTTTAAAATAAGCGAGCTCGTCAAAATCAGTAAATTTTTCAGAAGTGCCATCATTGGTATCGGTGTCAATACCCAAATGAAGAGCAGTAGCTAACAGTTTGCTAATTTTGAATTCCATGATTGTCATTAACAAGGTAATAATTGTGGCTGAGGCCTCAAATGGAGATTCAGTATTATGATGATCAATAATCAATTCCGGCTCAGCATCTTTTTTCAATGAAAGATTGGATTGGTGGATAGAGCCAATATCTACTAATACAGGTTTGTGTTTTTTGGGATTAAACTTACTTAAAGGTTTAATCACTACATTGACAGCATTAATTAAGGTTTTGGTTCCCAGGGCAACATAGTCAGTGTTATCTGCAAATATTTCTATTCGTTCAGGATCCCTGCCTAGTTTTTGAAAGATAGTTTTGAGTCCTAGAGCTGCAGAAATTGCATCGGGGTCAGGTTCGTCATGGATAATAATCCCAATCTTCAATGTCTTGGTGTTTTTAATTTTTTCGTCCAGTTTATTTATCTTGTCTATTGTCGGCCGAGCCCATTCTTGGAAATCTTCAAGAACAGTTTCTCTGGTAGCTTTATTTACTGCTTTTTCTATTTCTTTCTGCTTTTTTTTACTCATATTTACCTCCTATTTTCAATATATATTTGTAAACGAACTTCTTCAGTTATATTAATCCATATTAATTCACAGAAAGGTATTTGTCAAGGGTTTGCAGTTGAAGTATAATGAAATAGAGATAATTAATTGTTAACTAAAATATATTATGCAAGTAAAGGTCTACAGCACACCCAGCTGCCCTTATTGCCTAACTCTTAAAAGATTTCTTGAAGAGAATAATATTGAGTTTGAAGATATTGATGTTTCTCAAAACCAGCAAGCTGCTGAAGAAATGGTAGAGAAATCCGGTCAAATGGGAGTACCCGTAGCAGATATTGATGGCGATATTGTGATTGGATTTAATCGCGGGAAAATAAAGGAGTTGTTGGGGATAAAAGAGTAATCAACATTTTTTATGTACGATTTAATAATCATCGGCGGAGGACCAGCAGGAATTACAGCTGGAATTTATGCTGCCCGCAAAAAATTAAACACCTTGTTATTAACCAAGGAATGGGGAGGGCAGATGACCAAAACCAATGATATCCAGAATTGGCCGGGAGTTAAACAAACTACCGGTCCGGATTTAATTGAAGATATGGTTGAGCACTTAAAACAATTTGAAATTGAAATTAAACAGGGCAAGGAAGTGATTGATTTAGAAAAAAAAGAAGAAACGTTTTTGGTTCAGGATAATGATCAGGAGTATAAAGCAAAAGCAGTGATTATTGCTACTGGAAAAGTTCCTCGCTCTTTAAATATCCCCGGAGAAGAAAAATTTAAAGGAAAGGGGGTTAGCTTTTGCGCCACTTGTGATGCTCCCATGTTTAAAGATAAACAGGTGGCTGTGATCGGAGGGGGAAATGCCGGATTTGAAAGTGCATTGGACTTGACCAGGTATACTGATCAAATATACATTTTAGAGTTTTTAAAACAAATGCAGGGAGATCCTTTGCTTAAAGATAAGTTAGAAGAAACCAAAAAAGTAAAATTTATGATCAATGTATCCGTTAAAGAAATTCAGGGAGACAAGTTTGTAACCGGCTTGGTTTATGAAGACCGGGATGATGGCAAGGATGAGCAATTAAATGTGCAAGGCGTATTTATTTCCATTGGAATGAAAGCTAAGGCTGGGTTTGCAGAAGGATTGGTGGAGTTTAACAAAGCAGGGGAGATAAAAGTGAATAAAGAATGCAATACAGGCACTAAAGGATTGTTTGCTGCCGGGGATATTACGGATGTTAAATACGAGCAAATAGTGATTGCTGCCGGAGAAGGGTCAAAAGCAGCATTAAGCGCTTACGACTATTTAAAAACGAAATAATAATTTATGGGGATAATTAAATTGTAAATTTCTGCAATTAATACAGTAATTGCAAGTTGATTATTCACATATTCATAATATGGCAATCAAAGTAGCAGTTAATGGGTTCGGTCGTATTGGCCGGCCAACATTTAAAAATTTAATTGAGAATTCAAATGTGGAAGTAGTGGCAATTAATGATTTAACAGACACTAAAACTCTTGCGCATTTGTTGAACTATGATTCTGTTTACGGAATTTATGATAAACAGGCAGAGGCGACTAAAAACGGAATTAAAATTGATGGCAAGGAGTATACAGTATTGGCTGAAAAAGATCCGGAAAAATTACCCTGGGAAAAAATGAATGTGGATGTTGTTTTGGAATGTACGGGTTTTTTTACTGATTATCAGGGAGCAAGCAAGCATTTAAAAGCAGGAGCAAAAAAAGTAATTATTTCCGCACCCTCCAAAAGCAAGGAAGTATCCACATTTGTTCCCGGAGTAAATGAAAACAAATACGATTCTGGTGAAAATAAAGTTGTATCCATGGGATCATGCACCACTAATTGTTTAGCTCCGGTAGCAAAAGTATTAAATGATAAATTTGGGATTGAAAAAGGCTTAATGACCACTATCCATAGCTATACCAGCACTCAGAAGATTGTTGATGGACCGCATAAAGATTTAAGGAGAGGGAGAGCAGCAGCAGTAAATATGGTGCCTACAACTACAGGCGCAGCTGTTTCTGTAATTCAAGTCCTTCCGGAATTAAAAGGAAAATTAGACGGGATTGCAGTTCGAATTCCTACTCCTGTGGTTTCGTTAGTGGATTTTGTGGCTGAAGTTAAACAGAACACTTCTGCAGATGAAGTTAATCAAGCCTTTGAAA
The DNA here is from genome assembly GCA_964449235.1 of uncultured Candidatus Saccharibacteria bacterium. Classification (GTDB taxonomy): domain Bacteria; phylum Patescibacteriota; class Minisyncoccia; order RBG-13-40-8-A; family JAUWHN01; genus CAYVAX01. The sequence goes on from CAYVAX010000007.1 coordinate 21,824, forward strand.
AAGCAGCTCAAAAAGAATTAAAAGGAATTTTGGATTTGGAAACTAAGCCATTAGTATCTACTGATTTCCAGCAAAACCCTTATTCTGCAATTGTGGACAAGCAATTTACTAAAGTAGAAGGAAATAATTTAGTTAAGGTTTTAGCCTGGTATGATAATGAATGGGGTTATGCTTGCCGATTGGCTGAGTTTGCAGAGTTTATGGGTAAAAAATCTTAACATTTAAAAAAAACAATGATATATCTTGCCAGCGATCATGCCGGATTCCGGCTTAAACAGGAAATAAAGGAGTATTTAAATGAACTTCAAATAAAATATCAGGACTTGGGACCAAAAAAAATTGATCCTGATGATGATTATCCTGATTTTGCATTTGAGGTTGCTAACAAAGTAGCAAAACGCCCTGATGAGCATCAGGGAATTTTAATTTGTGGAACCGGCCAAGGAATGATGCGGGCTGCAAATCAAGTTAAAGGCGCAAGAGCAATTTTAGCCTGGAATGAATTTACTGCTGAAATCGCTAAATCCCAAGGAAATGCAAATATTTTAACCTTAGGAGGTCAGGCCACGCCATTAAATACAGCTAAAAAAATTGTTTCTAAATGGCTATCCACTAGTTTTTCTGGGGAAGAAAGGCATAAGCGCCGGTTAAGGAAAATAAAGAAAGGGGATTAGAAGCTTATGAATGAAATAATTCCTACAATTTTGGTTAAAAGCTTTAAAGATGTTGAACAGAGAATTAATTCTGTAGAACCCTATGTCAACTGGGCGCAATTAGATATTATGGACGGAGTATTTGTTGACAATCAAACATTTAATAATCCCAGAAAAGTTAAAAATATAAAAACTAAACTTAACCTCGAGGCGCATCTAATGGTTCAGTATCCGGAAAAAGTATTTGATGATTGGTTGAAAGTAACCTCCAGAGTGATTTTCCATTACGAATCAAAAATTCAAAATCGGGAGCTGGGAATAAGGGGGATGATTGACAAAGCTCATCAGGCTGGAAAACAAGTTGGGATTGCTATCAGTCCGGAAACAGATATTGCTGTAACTGCGCCATTCCTAAAAGATTTAGATGTAGTGTTAATTATGACTGTTCAGCCCGGCTGGGGCGGACAAAAGTTTAAATCTTGGACATTAGAAAAGGTAAAAGCTTTGAGGAGAATATGGTCAAGAGGAAATATTGAAATTGATGGCGGGATAGATCCAAGAACAGCAAAATTAGCAGCAAAAGCAGGAGCAAATCTAATTTGTTCAGGAACATATATTTTTAAAAGCAAAAATGTTAAACGAGCAATTGAAAAATTAAAATCCAATATTTAACGTGAAAACTTTGAATTTAAAACAAATCGAGCAAATAGCGAATATTATTCGTCAGGATATTATCAAGATGATAACTAAAGCCGGTTCTGGTCATCCAGCCGGTTCTTTGGGCATGGCTGATGTTTTTGCGGGCTTGTATTTCAGTGGAATTTTAAATCATGATCCTAAAAAACCGGATTGGCCAAATCGAGACAGGGTGATTTTATCCAACGGCCATATTTGCCCGGTATTGTATGCGGTTCTTGCTCAGGCAGGATATTTTCCAATAGAAGAATTATCCACCTTGAGAAAGCTAGGTTCAGGATTGCAAGGCCATCCTCATCGGGAAAGCTTGCCAGGGATTGAAAGCAGCAGCGGGCCAGTAGCGCATAATACCTCTGTAGCTGCGGGCATGGCTTATGCTATTAAAATGGATAAGAAAAAAAACCAGGTATATTGTTTTACTGGCGATGGCGGACATAATCAAGGGCAAATTTGGGAAGCAGCAATGTTTGCAGCTAAAAACAAATTAGACAATTTAATTTTCATTATCGATCGCAATAACATCCAAATTGACGGAAAAACCGAACAAATAATGCCCTTGGAGTCGTTAAAGGCTAAATACCAGGCATTTAATTGCAAAGTATTTGAAATTGACGGTCATAACTTAAATCAGATTATAAACACTCTTAAAAAAGCAAAAGCTTTTTCCGAAAAGCCAGTGGCGATTATTGCAAATACAATTCCCGGAAAGGGGGTGAGTTTTATGGAAAATGATTTTGCCTGGCACGGAAAAGCTCCTACTAAAAAACAAGCTAAACAAGCCTTACAGCAATTAAAACAATATGGAGAATAAAAAAAATCAAAAAGCTACTCGCGATGGTTATGGAGAAGGAATAGTTGAAGCTGGAAAGAAAAACAAAAACGTAGTTGCTCTCTGCGCAGATTTAACAAACTCCATGCGCTTAAATAAATTTAAGCAAAAATTTCCAAACAGATTTATTGAATGCGGAGTAGCTGAACAGAATATGATGGGATTAGCTGCCGGACTGGCTCTTGCTGGAAAAATTCCTTTTGTTTCCAGTTTTGGAGTATTTTCTCCAGCTATAAACTGGAGCCAGTTAAGAGTGGTGGTTGGCCAGAATAATGCCAATGTGAAAGTTGTTGGCTCCCATGCTGGAGTTTCAGTAGGAGAAGACGGAATGAGCCATCAGGCATTGGAGGATATTGCTCTTACTCGCTGTTTGCCGGGAATGGTTGTACTAGCTCCTTGTGATGCTTTAGAGGCAAAAAAAGCAACCCTGGCTGCAGCTGAACATCAAGGCCCGGTATATTTAAGATTAACTCGACCCAAAACTCCAGTAATTAGCAGCCAAAATACTAACTTTAAAATCGGGAAGGCAAATATTTTAAAAAAGGGAGAAGATGTAACTGTTATTGGTTCTGGTCCGATTTTAAATAATTGTTTACAGGCAGCAGATAAATTAAAAAAACAGGGGATTAAAGTAGAGGTGATTAATAATCATACCATCAAGCCCTTGGACGCAAAAACAATTATTAATAGTGCGAGGAAAACTAAAAAAGTAATAACCGTAGAAGATCATCAAGTGATGGGCGGAATGGGGTCAGCAATAGCTGAACTTTTGTCTCAGCGTTATCCGGTTCTTATTAAAATGATTGCAATTCAAGATCAGTGGGGACAATCCGGAAAAGGAGAAGAATTAATTGAGAGATATGGATTGGGAGTGAATTCAATTGTTCAGGAAATTGAGAAGATAATAAACAAAGGATAGATTTCTACAATTTTTCTCAAAAAAGACTAATAGAACTCCTAAATGCGAACTAGAAAAAGCAATTAATAATTACAAGGATTTTGTAAATAACAATTAAAAATGAAGAAAAAAATTACAGATTTTGAAAAAGATTTTAGAGAGCAGATGAAAGGTAAGAAATTTAAAGAAGCCTATAAAAAAGAAAGGCGAAAACTTGCCATTGCCTACGAAATTTTTAAATTAAGAGAAAAATATGGATATACCCAAACACCACCCAGAGCGTAGTTGCCAGAATAGAAAACGGAAACCAAAATTTAACAGTTGATAGTTTAAATAAAATTGCTGACGTGTTTAAAAAAGAACTAAAGATTAAATTTGTGTAAGTTTTTCCACTTATACAAATTTATTTTAATGCAAGAGCACGGCTACAGTCATGCTTTTGTTTTTAAATTTGAGAATAGGGTGTTGTGCTTTAAAATAATAATTGAGACAACTTTTTCTTTTTATCTCCAAAATGATATAATTAAAATGCGTATGATCAAAAACTATGAACAACTAAATACTACTGATTTTAGAAAAAAGATATTAGATGTTATTAATACAGGATTAAAGCAGCTGGACACTCGAAAAGTTATTCAAAAACAAATCTCCTTAAAGGGAAATTTGTTAACTATTAAATCTGAAAAAGAAGAAAATGAGAAATATGATTTGAAGGATTTTTCAAATTTATTTGTAGTTGCTATTGGCAAAGGCTCCTTAGATGCGGCTGAACGATTAGAAAAAATTCTGGGATCTAAAATTAAAAAAGGAATAGCTTTAGATACCAAAAAGAAAAAACTCCAATTCATAGACAGCTATAAAGGTACTCATCCTTTACCTTCTAAGAAAAATGTTAAAGCAACTAAGAAAATAGTTAAGCTGATAAATCAAGCTGACTCTAAGGACTTGATTCTCTTTTTTGTTTTTGGCGGTGGTTCGGCTCTGCTTTGTTCGCCAGCTAAAATTTCTGTTAAAAAACTTGAGAAATACAATCAGCAATTAATATCTTCAGGAAAAGATATTTATCAGATTAATACTGTTAGAAAACATCTTTCTTTAGTTAAAGGAGGGCAGTTAGCAAAATTAGCTTATCCGGCAAAAATAGTTTCCTGTATTTTTTCTGATGTTCCTGGAAATAATTTGGGATTTATTGCCTCTGGTCCCACAGTTAAGGATCAAACTGGCAAGCAGGATGCCTGGGAAATAGGCAGGGAGTTTGGATGGCCCAAGAATATATTTACAGAAACCCCTAAAGAAGACAAATACTTTAAAAATATAGATAATATTCTTCTTTTTTCTAATTACAAACCCTTAAACAAAATGAAACAAAAAGCAGAGCAGTTGGGATTAAATGCTGAAATTCATTCCTTGGATTTTAAAGGTGAAGCCAGAGAAGCAGGAAAAGAATTATTACAGGAACTTAAGGATAAAAAAACTCCCCAAGTTATTCTTGCAGGAGGAGAAACAACTGTAGAAGTAATTGGCAAAGGTAAAGGCGGAAGAAATCAGGAAGTAGTTTTAGGGGCATTACCGTTTTTAGAAAACAAAGAATTAATTGCCTGCTTATCTTCAGACGGTCGGGACAATACTGAGGCCGCAGGCGCAATTGGGGATATTGAAACTAAAAAAAAGGCCCAACAATTAGGACTTAATCAGGCAAAACATTTAAAACAGAATGATTCTTTTCATTTTTTTCAGAAAACAGGAGATTTAATTTTTACTGAGCGTGGAACTAATGTTGCAGACTTAATTGTTATTGCTAAATCTTCTTAGCTAGTTGCAAAGCTTTTTTATTTAAATCTAAATACTTAGGCTCGATTACTGTTTTTACTGCCCTTAAGATTGCTTTCTCAGACAGAGGAAGTATTTTTTTTGCTTGCGCATAGCCCAACAGCAGCATTCCTGCAAGTACAGGCTTATTTAATTCCTGTTCAGCCCTAGAAGTAGCTTCCAGTAAATGAAGATTTTTAGAATCTATTTCTTGTTTTAAATATTTTTCTATTTGTTTTTGTTCGGAATTACTTTCCTGAATAGGAATAAAATGATTGTTGACTACAAAAGCTGTATTTGGACTTGCAAAAATCTTAGATCGCAATGCTTCCTGTATTTCCAATCCAATTACTAAGTTTGTTTCTCCGGGAGTAATTAACGGGGAAGAAATTTTATTTCCAATTTTAATATGTGTTTTTACGCTTCCTCCTCTTTGGGATAATCCGTGAAGTTCTGAACTTTTAACATTATAACCATCAGCCAATGCAGCATTGGTTAAAATTTTTAGCAATGTAATAATTCCTTGTCCTCCTACTCCGGAAACAATAATGTTAAATTGTTTATCCATAACTATTTAACAAATATACAAGGTTTTCTGGATATAATCACGGAAACCTCTTTTTTGTTAAGAAATTCTTTTATTGTTTTCTTTAATTCTTTTTGATTTACAGGGTCAATAACTTTAAGATGTTTAACTCCGATTCCAGATACAATTTCTTCAATATTGGGATGATTATTCAATCCTGGTCGGGGTTGCTGCCCGGTCATGGCAGTAGTGCGGTTATCCATAATAATAATCAGAGGATTAGACTTATTTTCCACACAATTGATTAATGCTGGTATTCCTGCATGGAAAAATGTAGAATCACCAATAAATGCAATTACTTTTTGATCATTGTTTGATAAATTTAAACTTTTTTTAATTCCATGGCTAATGCCTGTACCCGAGCCCATAGAGAAAAGATAGTCCTGCATTTTAAAGGGCGGGAAATAGGTCATCATATAGCAGCCGATATCTCCTCCAAAAACTGTGTTTTTGGGAGCAACTTGTTTAACAGCATTGACTAACAGCCAATAGGGGCAGCCGGGGCAAAATCCAGGGAATCTTTTGGAAAGTTTTTTTGATTCCGGCAAGTGCTTAATTTCTTTTTTGTTTTTGGGATAAAGCTTTTTAAGCGCCCGGATAACATATTCCGGCCTTAGCTCTCCAGCTGTAGGTAAATATTCTTTTCCTAAAATTTCTACCTTACTGTTTTTAGCTAAGATGTTTAATTCTTTTTGCAAGTAAGGTTCTAATTCTTCAACAACTAAAATCTTTTTGAATTTTTTAATGAAAGTTTTAAGTTTTTTCTCGGGAAGGGGATAGAACCATCCGAGTTTAAAAGTTGGAACTTTGATTCCTAGGAATTTCTGAGCTTCTATGGTGTGAGCAAAAGACACTCCGGAAGTGACAATTCCCAGATCTCCGGCTGCAGTTTCGTTAAATACCTTATTGAATTTACTTGTTTCCACTTCCTGAGTTTGAATTTTTTTAATTTTTTGTATTAAATTTTTGTGCTCGGAAATGGTATAAGGAGGCATGGTTGTAAATTGGTTGGGATCGTCTTTGGGAAAGGTTGCTCGGGGCTTAGAGAATTTCATCTCTGCTAATTTTACAGGCATTCTTTGATGAGAAACACGGGTAGTCAGTCTCACTACAATTGGAAGATTATATTTCTCAGAAATTTTAAAACCGTATTTAGTAAATTCCTTAGCCTCTTGAGGGTCAGAGGGTTCGATCATTGGAGCGTGGCCGAGATAAGCATAACCTCGAGAATTTTGTTCTGATTGCGCAGAAGAAAAGCATCCCGGGTCGTCGGAGATAGCAACTACCATTCCCTGGGGCGTGCCAGTATAGAAAAGAGGCAGCAAGCTGTCTGCAGATACATTAACTCCAAAATGCTTCATGGAAATCATTGTTTTTAATCCGGAGAAATTAGCTCCGATGGTTGCTTCCAGAGCAACTTTTTCATTGGTTCCGTATTCAAAATGGAAATTTTGTTTTAGTTTTTGGTTGGCATTTCGGATTTTGTAAAAGGTGTCTCCGATTTCAGAGGCTGGAGTTCCTGGATAAGTGCTTGCAAACTGAACTCCGGATTCCAGAGCACCTCGAACCACAGCTTCGTTTCCTAAAAGAATAGCTTGTTTATTTTTTTGTT